>CAMJZV010000001.1 GCA_946410305.1 uncultured Prevotellaceae bacterium
ACGGAGGGATGAAGCGGCATAGAAGGGGAATGACTAACCTCTTGCCCCCTGCTCCTTGCTCCTTGCCCCAAGAAAAGTGGAGCATGTGAAACATGCGAAACTTGAATATAATATAGTGAAAAACTGATGAAAAACTAGAGTCATTCCATTTCTTTTTTGTAATTTTGCACCATCGAACATAAACTAACAAGAAAAGATGAAAAGACAACTATTCATGGCTCTGCTGGCAGCCTTCATGTTACAGGTCAGCGCGCAAGACTATCCACCCAAGTACACCCCACAACTAGAATTCGCCCTACAGCTCAAGGTGACACTCGGTCAGACATTCTCTATCGAGAACACGCAACACGGTCGCCGAACAGTGATCCCCATCACGGGTGGAACATTTGAAGGTCCTGGCATCAAGGGAACCATCATCAATGGCGGCGCCGACTACCAGTTGGCCAACCCTCAGGGACGCACAGAACTGGAAGCAATCTACTGCATCAAGACCGACGACGGCGTCTACATCCACGTACGCAACCGTGGCATCATAGCCAGTGGGAAGGATGCTGACGGCAAACCGACATTCTATTTCCGTGCTGCCCCACAGTTTGAGGCGCCCGCTGACAGCAAGTACGGCTGGCTGAACGATGCACTGTTTGTCTGCGCACCAGAGTTCTCACAACAGTTCCAGGGCATCGTCCTTAACGTCTGGAAGGTGAAATAACCTTCTGACGGATGAAAAACACCACCACTGATTGTTAAATAAACATAAATATTCACTTATTCGGGCTGCAAGGTGCACATATTTTAATGAAAAGCAGTACCTTTGCAGTCCGATTATGGGGGAGAGACTTAGAATCCCCGTGGATTAGTACGGAATAGCGGTGTCTTTGGCCGGGCGCTGTGGTTCGTGAGAGTACTGATTCAGAGTACGTTAGACTGCTTGCAGGGAGTTAGACCTCTGCTAGTGGCTATATGTGCGCATAAGAGAGTAAGAAAAAAAATGTTTTTTAGTAGTAAAATTTAAATTTAGAAATGAACACTTTAAGTTACAAGACCGTTTCCGTATCTAAGGAAGCTGCTCGCGAACAGAAGGAATGGGTGGTTATCGACGCTACCGACCAGGTAGTAGGCCGCCTCGCTTCAAAAGTAGCTAAGATTATTCGCGGTAAGTACAAGCCAACCTTCACTCCTAATCAGGACTGTGGAGACAACGTCATCATCATCAACGCCCAGAAGGTGATCTTCACCGGCAAGAAAGAGACTGACAAGGTTTACACCCGCTACACTGGTTATCCCGGTGGTCAGCGTTTCAACACACCCGCTGAGCTTCGCAAGAAGCCTTTCGGCGTAGAGCGCATCATCAAGCACGCCGTAAAGGGTATGCTGCCCAAGGGTCCTCTTGGCCGCGCCCTGCTGAACAACCTCTATATCTATGAGGGCACAGAACACAAGCACGAGGCTCAGAAGCCAAAGGCTATCGATATTAACCAGTATAAATAAATAAGGAACGATGGAAGTAATAAATGCAATAGGTCGTCGTAAGAGCTCTGTAGCTCGCGTTTATCTGTCAGAAGGTACTGGCAAGATCACGATCAACAAGAAAGACTTGGAAGTATATTTCCCCTCTGCTATTCTGCAGTACGTGGTAAAGCAGCCGCTGAACCTGCTGGAGGTAGCTGAGAAATATGACATCAAGGCCAACCTCGACGGTGGTGGTTTCACTGGCCAGAGCCAGGCACTGCGCCTCGCTATCGCCCGTGCACTCGTTAAGGTTAACGAAGAGGATAAGAAGAACCTGAAGGACCACGGTTTCCTGACCCGCGATGCTCGTGAGGTTGAGCGTAAGAAGCCAGGTCAGCCCAAGGCTCGTCGTCGCTTCCAGTTCAGTAAGCGTTAATATACTGAACAGTTTAGTATCTAAACTCGTTGGATTCCTATGGACTACCAGCGGGCTGATTCTGGACAAAAGAATTAAAAAGAAAGTAAACAACAAGTAAAAAGAAAAGCAAAATGGCAAGAACAAATTTTGACCAACTGCTGCAGGCTGGCTGCCACTTCGGCCACCTGAAGCGTAAGTGGAACCCCGCAATGGCTCCCTACATCTATACCGAGCGTAACGGTATTCATATTATCGACCTGCATAAGACCGCAGCTAAAATTGACGAGGCTGCCGATGCTCTGAAGCAGATTGCCAAGAGTGGCAAGAAGATCCTGTTCGTCGCTACTAAAAAACAGACCAAGGAAATCATCGCCGAGAAGGCTCAGAGCGTTGGTATGCCTTACGTGATTGAGCGCTGGCCGGGTGGTATGTTGACCAACTTCCCGACTATCCGCAAGGCCGTAAAGAAAATGGCGAACATCGATAAGCTGATGCAGGACGGTACTTACAGCAACCTGTCAAAGCGCGAGTTGCTGCAGATTACCCGTCAGCGCGCAAAGCTGGAGAAGAACCTCGGTTCTATCGCTGACCTGACCCGTCTGCCCAGCGCTCTGTTCGTTATCGACGTGATGAAGGAGAACATTGCCGTTCGCGAGGCTAACCGTCTGGGCATCCCCGTATTCGGTATCGTTGACACCAACTCTGACCCCAAGAACATCGACTTCGTAATCCCTGCTAACGACGACGCTAAGGATTCAGTAGAGGCTATCCTCACTGCTTGCTGCGCTGCCATCAACGAGGGTATCGAGGAGCGTAAGGTTGAGAAGGCTGACGAGAAGGCTGCTGACGCTCAGGCTGACGCAGACGCTGAAGAGGTAAAGCCCAAGCGCCAGGCTCGCAAGCCCCGCAAGGCTGCTGAGGAGGCTCCCGCTGCTGAAGAAGTGAAAAGTGAAGAGTGAAAAGTGAAAAATTTGCTGCCGCCCCACGTGAGCGGCAGTAAATAAATAGTAAATTGTAAATCGTAAAATCGTAAATAATTATGGCTATTTCAATTGACGATATCAAGAAGCTTCGCGCAATGACCGGCGCAGGTCTGGCAGACGTAAAGAAGGCTCTGACCGAGGCTGAGGGCGACTTCGACAAGGCTAAGGAGCTGCTCCGTGAGCGTGGCCTGGCTATCGCTGCTAAGCGTAGCGACCGTGAGACATCAAATGGTTGTGTACTCGTAAAGAGCGTTGACGGCTTCGCTGCTATACTCGCTCTGAAGTGCGAGACCGACTTCGTTGCCAACGGTGCAGACTTCATCGCTCTGACACAGAGCATCCTCGACGCTGCTATCGCTGCTAAGGCTACCGACCTGGAGGCTGTAAAGAACCTGACTGTTAACGGCCAGACCGCTCAGGAGGCTGTTACCCAGCGTTCTGGTATTACCGGTGAGAAGATGGAGCTGGACGGCTACCTGACACTCGAGGGTGAGAACATCGAGGTTTACAACCACATGGGCAAGAACACGCTGTGCACCATGGTACAGACCAACAAGCCCGCTGCTGAGCAGGGTCACCTCGTAGCTATGCAGGTTGCTGCTATGAAGCCCGTTGCTCTTGACGCTGCCAGCGTTGACCAGAAGATTCTCGACGAGGAGTACAAGACCGCTGTTGAGAAGACCAAGCTCGAGCAGGTTGAGAAGTTCGTAGAGATGAAGTTGAAGAAGGCTGGTCTGAACCCCAACCTCGTTGACTCTGAGGATCACATCGAGAGCAACATGGCTAAGGGTTGGCTGACTCAGGAGCAGGCTGACGAGGCTCGCAAGATCATTGCTGACGCAAAGGTTGAGGGCGAGGCTAACCTCAAGATGCCTATGATTGAGAACATCGCCAAGGGTCGTGTTCAGAAGTTCCTGAAGGAGAACTGTCTGGTAGACCAGGAGTTCCAGTTCGGTGACGGCGACAAGGCTACTGTTGCTCAGTGGCTTGCCAAGCAGGACAAGGATCTGAAGATCACCGCTTTCAAGCGCTTCACCCTCGTTGCTGACTAATCACTTAGTTGACAATAAAATAAAACGGCATTGCTCAATGAGCAGTGCCGTTTTTCTATTTCATCTTTCATCTTTAATCTTTAATTTTTCATCTTTCATCTTCCTGTATTGCCATAGCTCGATAGAGTTAATGATGTTCTGCCACAACACATAGCAGCCGGCACCAATGGAAGCGACGGGATGCAGATACATATAGGCCACCCAGATGCTGAGTGCCGTATTCTTTTGGAACAACGCCTGTCCGGCATTAATCTCCTCACCCAGATGGTGACCGATGGCACGACCTATGCCGAACTGTACCCAGCAGAGCACAAAGGTGGTGCCGGCTATCAACAACAGCAATGTCAGCGAGGCCGTACTATGCACGATGTTTTTCACCGTGATGCCCGTCGTGATAGACAAGGAGATTGCCCAGAAGTAAAAGCTGAGGTTAGGCATAGCAGCGATCATCGCACAGATGCCTTTCATATAATGCTGCATGATCCAACCTAACACCAAGGGGAGCAAGAGCACAATGCTCACCTTCTCTAAAATAATAAGAAATGCCTCCATGAAGGACACCTTGATAGCCTGCTCTAACATCGGAAAGACAAGAGGTATCAACAAGGCGGATGCCAGGGACGAAATCAGCACATAGGTGGTCATCGTCGAGATGTTTCCCCCCAGTTTACCAGTTACCACTGGTGATGCAGAGGCTGCAGGTCCAATGATGCAGGTTAACATGGCTTCCCAAAGCAGTTTTTGCTCCACGTCAGCCTCCACAAGGAAGACAATACCAATGTTGGCAGCGACCAATAGCAGCTGGGCCACCAACACACCGATATGCCAGCGATGGGGGCGCATCTGGTGGAAATCCACCTTACAGAACGTTACCCACAGCGTCAGGAACACAAACAGCGGAAAGATGACATCAAACACGGGTGCCAGTTGTGTACCCAACTCGTCAAGCTGTGGCACATAGTAGAAAGTCAGATAGCACACCGTACCTACTGTAATGGATACGGGCAGCGTCCAATCTTTAAGAAATTTGATAATGTTCATAATTTTGCTGCAAAGTTAATCATTTTTGGCGGGAAATGATTATCTTTGCAACTAAAACTATATTACTATGCTTGTAAAAACTTACTGTGCCGCTGTCAATGGACTGGATGTCAACACCGTAACCTGTGAGGTCAGCATGTCGCGTGGTGTGCAGTTTCACCTGACAGGACTGGCTGACACCGCCGTCAAGGAGAGCTACGACCGCATCAAGGCTGCCCTCATCAACAACGGCTTCAAGATGCCAACCATGGACATCACCATCAACCTATCACCTGCCGACATCAAGAAAGAAGGGTCGGGCTACGACCTGCCCTTAGCCATCGGTATTCTTGCTGCCAACGGCAAGGTAGAAGACGGTAACCTCGACAAATATATGCTGGTGGGCGAGTTAGGACTCGACGGCCATCTGCAGCCTATCCGTGGTGCACTGCCTATCGCCATCCGTGCGCGCAAGGAGAAATTCAAGGGACTCATCGTCCCTCAGCAGAATATCCGCGAGGCCGCCGTGGTCAACCAGCTGGAGGTCTACGGCATGGAGACGCTGATGGATGTCATCCACTTCCTGAACGGCACCACGACATACCAGCCTACCATCATAGACACCCGCAAGGAATTCTACGAGCAACAGTTACAGTTCGACCTCGACTTCTCCGACGTCAAAGGTCAGGAGAGTGTCAAGCGCGCCTTGGAGGTAGCGGCAGCTGGTGGTCACAACCTCATTATGATTGGTCCGCCGGGTAGTGGTAAGTCGATGTTGGCCAAACGTCTGCCCAGCATTCTGCCTCCGCTGTCATTGGCTGAGAGCTTAGAGACCACCCAGATACATAGTGTTGCCGGCAAAATCAGCCGTGACACCAGCCTCATCAGTCAACGTCCCTTCCGTGCGCCCCACCACACCATCTCGCAGGTGGCCCTCGTAGGTGGTGGCAACAATCCACAGCCTGGTGAAATATCACTGGCACATAATGGGGTACTCTTCCTCGACGAGATGCCTGAGTTGTCACGCAGTGTTCTCGAAGTGCTACGTCAGCCGTTGGAAGACCGCAAAATCAGTATTGCCCGTGCCAAATACAGTGTGGAATATCCATGTTCTTTCATGTTGGTGGCAAGCATGAACCCGTGTCCATGCGGCTATTATGGCGACCCGACACACAACTGCGCCTGTACGCCAGGACAAATACAGCGCTACATGAACAAAATCAGCGGTCCCCTACTCGACCGTATAGACATCCATTGCGAGATACAAGCGGTGCCCTTCTCCGAACTCAGCCAAATGCAGCCGGGAGAGCCGTCTGCCACTATCCGCGAGCGCGTCATTGCTGCCCGTAAGATACAAGAAGAACGCTTCAAGCCCTACAAAGGCGTCCACTGTAACGCACAGATGTCAGAGAAGATGCTCCATGAGTTTGCTGAACCCGACGCCACATCTATGGACATGCTCCGCATGGCTATGGAACGTCTGAAACTCTCCGCCCGTGCCTACAGTCGCATACTGAAAGTTGCCCGCACCATCGCTGACCTTGCAGGCAGCGAGCAAGTACAGTCCATGCACATTGCCGAAGCCATCGGCTACCGCAACCTGGACCGTGGCGACTGGGCAGAAAGAGGAATATAGCATCATCAAAAAAACGATAGTATGACAAACAACAGTACATGGGTGGCCTGCTGGGGCAACGCTACCTCCATCACCAATCGCAGCGAGGCTATCTACGCAAAAGACCTCACGCTGCGCTATCCCATTCGGATGTGTTTCAGCGGTTCGATGCTTCGTTTCCGCTTCTCCAACCTCACAGGTACAGAGCCTGTCACACTTGACAAGGTCTTGGTGGGACACACACCCATCACCTTCGGTGGCGAGAAGAGCGTCACCCTCATGCCGGGCACAGAGACGGAGAGCGACGCCATCAGCTATGCGGTGAGTCGTGGCGACACCATCGAGGTGAGCATGTATCTGGCTGGTTATACACAGATGAACAGTGGCACACTCATCACGGGACCACTCTCTAAAGGATTCTATGCCTATGGTGACTATGCCGAGGCCGACGAGCTGCCCCTCAACCTGTCGCGCCGCACGAACTGGTTCTATTTCCTAAACACCATCGACGTGCTGACATCAGCAGAGAACCACGCCATTGTCTGCTATGGTGACTCTATCACAGCACAGTCGTGGCCCGACTACATGGCACAGCAGGCCTTTGGTTCCAATGTCTCTATCATCCGCCGTGCCGTCAGTGGCACGCGCATCCTGCGCCAGTATGACTGCATTACCTATCAGGCCTACGGACTGAAGGGAGCCACCCGTTTTCCCATCGAGATGAATGTGGCAGGTGCCACAGATGTCATCATTCAGCACGGCATCAACGACATCATCCACCCCGTGGGTACTGATATCAACCCCTTCCGTCCGTGGAGCGACCTGCCCACAGTAGAGGAAATGGAGCGTGGTGTAGAAGATATCTACGTGAAGCCCGCCAAAGCGATGGGACTAAAGGTGTGGAGTGGCACATTGCTACCCATCTATGGCTGGCGTACCTACAACGAAGACCGCGAGACGATGCGTCAGCAGTTCAACGAATGGCTACGCACATCGCCCATCTTTGACGGATGCATTGACTTCGATGCTGCCGTGCGTAGCATCACTAATCCCAAGGCTTTTGCCGATGGCTTTGACAGCGGCGACCACCTGCACCCCAGCGAACGTGCATACGAGATGATGGCGCAGGCTGCAGCACACAAACTGATACGCTACACTCCGCGATACGACCACGAAGAGTCGTATTAATCACGGGGAAAAGGTTCGGCATTATTCCGTCACACCAGCCTCAGCAGCTTTAGCAGCGGCTTTGGCTGCCTTTCGAGCAGCCTTGGCCTCAGCTTTAGCGGCTTTGCGGGCAGCCTTCTCCTCTGCTTTAAGGGCTTTCTCCTCAGCACGAAGGGCCTTGCGTTCTGCCTTCTCTTCTGCTTTCAAGGCTTTCTTCTCTGCCCGGGCAGCCTGACGTTCCTCCTTAGCAGCCTGCTTGGCCTCTTTCTTAGCGGCGCGTTTCTCTTCGCGCTTGGCCTTGTCCTCGTCAGACATCTTATGGAAGCGGATGCCTGGCTTGATCTTGGTCTTCTTCATCTCGTTAGTATTGGTAAACGAGAACCCACAGAGCACGTCGACGCGCTTGCCCTTGACAGTGATGTTACCTGTAGCCACAGCACCGTCGCTCTCCAGCTCAGCAATGAAGTTATGTACCTTGATCTTCTTATATCTGCCCTCAGCGACATCGGCCTGCACACTGCCAATAGGCAGTTTGCCACCTTTCACCTTACGCATCTGGGCGGTACGGGGTTTCGAGATATCGAACTTGAAGTCAGCCTTGCAGGTTATCTTTCCCAAATCGGGCATATCCATGGCCTTGCCCAACTCGAAAGAGTCGGTACGCACGGTACCCAAGACGTATTTGCTCTGCTCGTCAAGCGTCAGTTGGACGTTCAGCTTGCCCGGCACCGTGTTCAACACGCCAGCAAACTGTTCTTTCTTCCAAAGCACATCAAAATGTCCCTGATAGGTAAAATGTCCCAAGGCGTGCAACTGCTTCATCATGAATTTCTTGACATCAAACTGGTTGATGACATGCTCGGCATAGACACCTTCCGTCGCCAATTTGTTTACATCAAAATGGACACGTAGACCATACTTATCTTTCAGATTGCTGATACGGCCTGAAGCAGCGATAGTCAGCTTCTTGTCAGTAGTGCTGACCGACACGTTACGGAAGCGTAGCTCGTTATCATTACCACTCATCTGCGTCTGCAGGTTCAGGGGCAACGAGAATTTCTTCAACACAGGAGCAAAGGTGCGTGCTATATCCTTGAGCACCACCCTACCCTTTATCTGAGGCGCCGAGAAAGCCAGCGGTCGCTGTTCCTTCTTGCTGGGCAGTTGGATGTCGGCACTGGCAATAGACAACGAAGTGTTGGGTAGCTTGATAGAGACGTCACTCAGACGTGCCGTACGTTTGTTAGCATTGACTTTCAGCAACAACTCTTTAACGAGGAGTCCTGAACCACGGTCTTCAGCCACGCCACTGGTGACTTGCGCCACCAAGGTGTCTTTACCCAACGTATCAACCTGGATGTCAAGTTTGGCAAGGACGTCGAAATGTCCCACATCGAAAGCGCCACGCTTGGGCTTACCAGTATTCTTACGCGGCTGGTGGTTATCCGTCTGATAGCAGAGGTTGTCGATGGTCAGCTGGTATTTAGTGCCCTTGCCGACAACATTCAGCATACCTATAACGACACGTGTATCAACAGGACCTTTCTTGGTCTTCTTTACGAACGAGGTAGACAGGTCGCGTATTTCGGCGAAATGTTGTTCCGTGCGGTTCTTCTTGTAGTGGAGCGATCCTAACCGTGCCTGCAAAGAGTCGTTGTAGCTGACCTTGATATCCTCCAGTGAGAGCTTCTTGACATCGATGATCATAGGCTTCTTTTTCACCTGCGTGGTATCGACAGCCATAGAATCCTCCTGCGGTTTCTTCTTACTCTTGAAAGCTTCTATGACAAACTGGAAATTAGCAACAGAGTCGCTATCACTGGCAGGCTTATATAAACGAGCCTCCAAGCCACGAATCTTAGCTTGCGAGATGCTTACCTCATGGTGTAACAAGGGAAGCATTTTCAGATCTACTCCCAGTTCCTTCATCTGGAACATCTTACGTTGTTGCTGGTCGTCAATCTCGACCCCGTAGAGGCGCACGCCCTGATCGATGAAGCTGACATTGGCCTTTTCTATCCGTACGGTAGTGCGCAGATAGTCACTCAACATCTGTGTAGCATTTTCCACCAAACGTTCTTGGACAGCATCTGTATGGAATGCAGCAAAGGCACCGCCCACCAGAAGTAGTATGACGGCTAATATTCCTCCAAGAATTTTTAGTATTAACAATAGTGCTTTCTTCATTGCTGTAATCGGTTCTTAGTTCAACAGCTTATTGATCCGTTCTTCCAGGTGTTTGACTGTCAGGTTTCGCGCCAAGACTTTTCCTTTACTGTCTATCAGCAGGTTGGCGGGGACATCTGCCAGTCCAAATTTCTGTAGCAACGGGGTTTCCCACATGCGACCGTCACACACCGTCGACCATTTCAGCGAGTCACGAGCTATCTGCCGTCGGCAGATGTCTGCTTGAGCATCCAGACAAATACTGAGCACGCCTAACTTGTCGCCATACTTCTTCTTCAACTGGTTCAGGCGTTGCTGCTGATTGATGCTCGCATAGCTCCATGAAGCCCATGTTGTCACAACATTCACCTTACTCTTCAGCGCCTTCTCAGTAACTTTATTACCATTCAGGTCGGTGGCTGTGAATTTAGGTATAAGCGCTTTGACACCACTACTCTCCAGTTGTTTCAGCTGTTTCTTCAGCGTTAGCAACTGTCCGTTATCAGGATTTTCCTGTAAAAGCATCTCTGTCAACACGCGAGCCTGTCGGTAGTCAGGTTCCGGAGACATAATGAAATAGCGCTGCAGCAGATAGATGCTGACGGGAGAGTCACGATTGTCTTTGATGAAATTGCTGACAGCATGAGGGATATCGGGCGGAGTAAGGTCGTTCAACTCCATACGTAGCATGGTCATCTCCTCGTTGTCTGACGTACCCTCAATGATCATCTCCTTCATATGTGTAGCGTTACCCTTGATAGTTACCTTAGCTCCTGACTTCGCAAAAATGGGCTGCTCGGAGTAGTTAGGGAATACCAACATCAAGGTGGTTCGATCATAGAGATCCATCTCATACGAGAAACGACCATTACGCACTGCGATGGTGTCGATGCCAACCAATCCACCATCAAGGCTATACACCCAGAACTCACCCTGATTGATGTTGCGCAGGCGGCCTTCGAGACGGAATTTACCGCTCTCGGTGCCGCATGCCACCATCATCAGTGCAAATAATATATAAGCAATGTGTCTCAATGCTTATCTCTTAAATTCGAGGTCACTATCAGCGTAGGCTTTCAGCGAAGCATCCTTCTGGATTGCTGAACGCAGGAACGACTGAGCAGCATCGGCATTACCCTGACGAGCGTTGACGATAGCCTGCAGATAGTCGGTCATGCCATCAGCCTTCTCGACATTCTTCAAGGTCTGGGCAGCCTTAGCATAATTCTTGTTCAGGATCTGAGCCAGAGCGGCACTGTTGGAATTTACGCCATTGAAATCCTGCTCAGCCAGTGCATAGTTACCCTGTGCCAGATGTAAGTTACCCAATGTCTCTGCCAGGCCTTTGGCATTACCTGCCTGACCGATATAGTTCTCAGCAGACTTAACATCGCCACGCTGCAGAGCCAGCAAGCCGAGGTTTGCCTTAGCTTCAGCACAAGCAGCATCAGCGCCTGTAGCCTGTGTCAGGTAGCGCTGTGCCTCGTCATAGTTACCCTTACTGTAAGCAAGTGCTGCCAAGTTGTTGTATGCACGGGCATCCTTCGGATATATGCGTGTTGTGATCTTCAGAATGCTCTCCTGCTCAGCAGGTGTCTCTGCGATAGAAGCGGCATAGATCAGCTCCTCAACGGTCAGCTTTGAAGGATCACTCTTAATCTGATTGAAGATAGTCTCATCGTCACGACCCAGTGTCTCATAGTTGATTGTCAGACGAGCACGGCGCAACTCAGGCAGGATGCCGTCAGCCAACTCCTGGAAGCCATGGCTCATATTCTTAATCTGCTGCTCACGCTCCTGGGGATCTTTGTACATAGAGAGCACGCGAAGGATAACGTCCTTATCCTGAATGTCGCTAGCCTGTACCAGCTGCTGGAAGCCCTCCCAGTCCTGAGCGGTATAGTTGGCCTCTACGTCAGCCTCCACATTGGTCTGCTTCATCTGCTGTTTAACAAAGCCCTCAGTATTCTCCTGACGTTTGTTGGCCAATTTCTCATTCAGCGCGAAACCACCATCAGGAGAAGCGTATGCAGACACCTCAATATTGCCAAGCATCATGTTCTCACGATCACCGCTGATGCGCTTCAACAGATTAACAAATTCCTGTACAGAATTGTTCTGCAGCTCACTCTTACGAAGTTCAGCCTGCTGAATGAGGAACTTGATATTAGCCTCTTGCTTCTGTTCTACCACGCGCTGGAAAGCATCGGCAGCCACACTGGGCTGAGCAGAAGTCAGCGTACGATGATACAGTTCACTGGTTGCAATAACGCCATCAGCCACCTTGATAGCAGGAACATCCACCTGCTTCTTGCCCAACTTGGCATCGAAGGTCAGGTAGAGCTCACTCTTCTGCATAGCAGCCTCAAAGGGATAGCTGGTCTTCATGGTGTAGTGTCCACCCAGCTGATAGCTGATAGTCTGGTCATTGCCCAGCACCTTCTCACCCTGGAAGGTAGCAGGACGACCCTGTACTTTCTGCTCTACGCCATTCTTCATATAGCGCAGCTCAGGAGTTACCGTAATCACGGCTTTCTTATTCATGTATTTCTCTGGGAACACACCATTGATGGTAGCGTCCACCTGACCACCGTCAGCGACCAGTGGATTGGGGTTTACCTTGAAGTAGTCACCAGAGAGTTGGCCCAGTTTTCCTGAGCACGATGTCAACATGGCTACAGCCATCAGCGACATTAGTAGAATGTTCTTTGTTTTCATGTTTTTATCAATAGCTATTTATACATTATTCTAATCTGCAAAGATAAATAATATATTCGGTATAACGGCGAAAAGCGTCTGTTTTTTTATATTATTGGTTGTAATTTTTATTTTTTTATTCTTTTCTTCTTGTTTTTCCGAATTTATGTGTAACTTTGCAGCCGCTTACGAAACGAGTCGGCATAGCTCAGCTGGTTAGAGTACCACCTTGACATGGTGGGGGTCCTTGGTTCGAGTCCAAGTGTCGACACAAAAAATAGCACTGACAACCTGTGTTGTTAGTGCTATTTTTATAATCACCCGCAATCTTACATTTTCTTGATAGTCAGCTTTTCACTGGTGTACTTCATGACATCATCGAAAATCAAGTGCAGATCAGCATAGCTTTTGTCCGAATGAAGTATTTTGTTGATGCTAAACTGACAGCTGAGCTGTATTTTTCCATCACCTGTAGTTGTCAAGATACGGCCCTCAAGACCCTTGTCCTGTGTGATAACAGTGGTATTACGCTGTTCTCCATCAAGCATATAGCCCTCGGGCAATGTAATATTGACAACAACACGGTGGGTTCCCAAGCTCCTGAACTCTACAGGAGTCTTACGGACCTCAGCAGTGAAAGGATTCTCGGCAATAATAGTCGGGAAGGGACAAATCTTGATGGTATTACCATCAACCTCTCCATTACGGGTAAACGTAGTTTCCTCCGTCACATCAGGAGTAAAGGCTGTAATGCCTTTCTCATTACGGTAATTCATGGCTGCCAGTCCCTCATAACGTGTCGTCTGTGTGCCTGTCAGCGTACCGTCAGAAGCGAGTTTAGCATTGATGATGGTACTTTTCTGCGACTTCGACAGTCTTTGCAAGTTCACCCATGCACTCTTTCCCTTCTTCTGCACCAGACGGGCTCTCTCCACCAACAATGGTTCAGCAAGCACGTTCAAATAGCCATTCTTCGACGAAGCATCAAGATAAACATTTGCCCCTGGCATTACCACACCCACTATAAAGGTTGACAATTTGCGCAAGGCAGGGAAGTTATAGGGCAAAGCACCAAGATCACGCGTTCTAAGCATGACGGGAGCAGCAGTGAGTCCCACTTCGTTGAGTGACTGTATCAACAGCAGGTTGATGTCTGCATTCGAGCCCCCCTGATTCTTGAGCGTCTCAGTAGTAAGAGCTGGACTAATTTTATATTTCCCATTCCAGTTAACCTTGCTCATCACCAGCTTGAATACAGCCTCAGTGCGTTGCTTCAAATCGGCAATCTCCTCAATTTTCGCTTCCTTCAACTCTTTGGACAACGGACTACGTTCGTTGAGACGTATGCCTAAATCGTCTGAGGTAAGAATCATCTCGTCAATCTGTTCCCAGGTACGGGCATAGTCCATCTGCGCTGTACCAGGCAGACGATACTGCTTCAGCTCGGCAGTGATGCCTGCACAATAGTCCTGGGCATTCCACACATAGTCGTCCTTGTGTATAGCCATCAGGTCACGTCCTACGTAAACATAGTGATTGGTCATGACCTTTGACTGTTTAGCCAGCGGATCGCTATCTAACTTAAAATTCATAGAACCGGCCGTACAAGTATATGTCAAGCGCTGAATGCCGTGATCCTCGATATTAAAAATCAGGTAACTCGGAATATTCATATCCAACTTGGCATAGGCTACGGGAATCTCGCGCTGGGCATACCAGTCACGCAACTGCCAGAACAGCTGACTATGGATGGTGTATTCATACTCTATCACCGTACCCTCTTTTACATTGGGAACGGTAAACTCCACCTGATAGTTATGATCGTCTATCTTTGTCTTGACAATGTCGCTTTTCTTCAAGGATGTCTTCACCACCTTGCTACCCTCCAGATTAAATGCAGTAGCCTTAAGGCTCTCCAAATCCTCGTCACCTTCAACAGCAAAGATATCCTCCGTCATGGAAACTCCTTCACCCTCGAAATAAGAATCGGAACTGCCATCAGGCTTGGGCAAGCTCATACCATTCGTTTTCAGACCACCAATATTATTATATACAGACATCGCTACCTGATAAGGAATAACCACCTTAGCCAATCGGGCACCGCTAGGTTTCAGCACCTTGATGCGGCATTTCTCTTTATAGTCGGTCAGAAAACCGATGTTCTGTACAGAATACTCCACATCAGTCAGTCGGCAGAGTACCACCGCCTCTGCATCTGGGTCAGCGGCATACGTTGTCATCTGCATCTCTTCCTTAGTGGGTTTACCAAACTTCATGTTGACGTCGTTTTGAGCCACAGCGGAACAAATAGGCCAAAACAACAGCGAGAAAAGCTGTAATAAAAAGATCTTCATTGTGTGTTAGTTAGTATGATTGTGTTGTGCCGCGAGCGGGACTCGAACCCGCACAGCCGTTATGGCCAAGGGATTTTAAGTCCCTCGTGTCTACCATTCCACCATCGCGGCAGCCGTAAGTGGTTGCAAAGGTAAACAAAATTTGGTACACAGCCAAATTTTTTATCAAGAATTATCGTCTGAACACACTGACAACACCGGAAGGTCCCGTTGTGGATGCTACATATTTGTCCAATCCACGGTCGCCTTCTTCCCCATTCAGGATAATGCCGCCATTGTTCATATCATACTTCTTGTCACACTTGCTGCATGTGGCAATGCCGCTACTTTCCATCGTCACACGAAAATTAGGATTGGCGGTATTGTTCGTACGACTCACACAGTTAGGGCACTGTACATCGTAAGCCACAAAGCCGCCATTGGCACCATCTGTATTCAGTGTCTGGAAGCCTACAATAATACCATTGTTTAAACCCAAAATGAATTTAGCCTCTACCTCCTCAGCCGTCTCCACCTGTTCAGACTTCATGCCCGCACTGTTCTCAAAAACAATATATTTCACGCCAGCGCGTGTGTTCTCGGAAATCAAGCAGAACACACCACGCGAGCTATTGTTCATTGCCGATGCCAGCGTGGCATCGTTGTGAATCATGTTGTTATACGAGAATCGGCATGCATGCGTAGAGTATTCCTCGTCAGCACTGCACGCTGCCAACAAGCAACAGCTAACAGCTAACAGTAAAGTACCAAGGATCCTCATCCTAACAGTTTTTTCTCGGCATCAGTCATACGCTCGAAGGCAAAACCTTCGAACACCTGACTCATCAATGCACTGATGCGATCATTACAGAGGTTACCGATAGACCCCTCATGGGTGTGGTGGATATCTTTGTCAGGACGGAAGGTGCCAGCTTCAATGTCAAGACCCACCTTCTTGTAGGCCTCTCTGAAGGGTAAACCCTCAGCCGCCAACTTATTCACCGTTTCTACGGAGAACATGGGGTCGTACATTGGGTTATCGAGAATGTTCTCGCGTACCTCTATCTTATTGATAATGTAGGCAGCCATCTGCAGACAGTCCTTCAGCTCGTCAAAGGCCGGCAGGAATACCTCTTTAATAATCTGCAAGTCGCGGAAATAACCTACGGGCAAATTGTTCATGATGAGTGTCACCTGCTGAGGCAGTGCCTGAATCTTGTTGCACTTGGCACGAATCAATTCAAAGACATCGGGATTCTTCTTATGTGGCATAATACTCGAACCTGTCGTACACTCCTTGGGCAGCTTGACAAACGAGAAGTTCTGCGAGTTAAACATACAGGCGTCAAAGGCCATCTTCGCCAGCGTACCGGCAATGGTAGCCAGTGCGAAACCAACGTTGCGTTCCATCTTGCCGCGTCCCATCTGAGCATACACCACATTATAGTCCATAGAGTCGAAACCCAGCAGGTCGGTGGTCATCTGGCGATTCAGCGGGAACGATGAGCCATAGCCTGCAGCAGAACCGAGGGGATTACGATTGGTCATCTTGTAGGCAGCCTGCAGGAACAGCATGTCGTCTGTCAACGACTCAGCATAGGCACCAAACCACAGTCCGAACGATGAGGGCATAGCAACCTGCAAATGGGTATAGCCAGGCATCAGCACGTGCTTGTACTGTTCACTCTTCTGGATAAGTTCGTCGAAGAGCACCTTGACAGCCTCTGCCACCTCCATCAGTTCGTGGCGGGTAAAGAGTTTCAGGTCTACCAACACCTGGTCGTTACGACTGCGACCTGAATGAATCTTCTTGCCCATGTCGCCCAACTTACGTGTCAACATCAGCTCCACCTGCGAGTGGACATCCTCGACGCCCTCCTCAATGATAAATTCGCCACGCTCAGCCATCTGATAGATGTTCTTCAGCTCTGCCAACAGCTGTGGCAGTTCATCATGGCCGATGAGCCCAATACTTTCCAGCATGGTGATATGAGCCATAGAGCCCAGCACGTCGTACTTGGCCAGATAGAGATCCATCTCGCGGTCGCGACCAACGGTGAAGCGTTCAATCTCTGCATTCACCTCGAAATTCTTTTCCCAGAGTTTGTTTGCCATATCTATTTCGATGTTTCGATACTTCGATGCCTCGAAGATTCTATGCTTCGTTATACAAAAGGAATCTGCGACAGGGCGTCAGCTATCTTCTCTACGCCATCCTGCAACGGACCACTAACCATTCCCTTTAACATGAAAGGAATGTCGGCCTTGACAGTGACCTTCATCTTGCTGGAAGCGCTGTCTACGGGCAGTACCTGAATCCAAAGGTTGAAAGCCAGCGGCGACTGCTCGGTTTCAAACTTCACACACTTATTCTCCTCACGCTCGCAGATACGTAGTTTGATAGTACCTACGGGCGATACGCTGACCTGCACGGAGTCGCTATCGAACTGGAAGTCCTGCAACTTATCCTGAGGGATACGGTCACGGACACGCTCCAGATTGCTCAGGTCACTGATATTACGATACACATCCTCTACGGGATAAGGTATTTGCTTGACGTTACTTTCAAACTTTGTCATTTCTTCCAATTTGCTGGATCCTTACGCCATTCTTTCAATACTTCAAGGTCGTCAGCCTTGATATAGCCTGTCTCAGCAGCTTGCTCAAGGACAGCATTATAGTCGCTCAGCGTGATTAGCTTGACACCAGCCTCACGGAAAGCCTCCTCAGCAACAGGGAAACCATAGGTGAACGATGCCACCATACCAATCACCTCCACACCATATTGACGCAGAGCCTCAACAGCCTTCAGACTGGAACCACCCGTAGAGATGAGGTCTTCTACGACAATGACCTTGGCACCTTTCTTCAGTTCACCCTCTACCTGATTACCCATGCCATGGTCTTTTGGCTTCGGACGAACATATGCATAAGGCAGTCCGAGCTCGTCAGCAACCAGTGCGCCCTGGGCGATAGCTCCTGTAGCCACACCTGCCACAGCCTCAGCCTCAGGGAAATTCTGCTGGATAGCATGACAGAGTTCAAGCTTGACAAACGAACGGACATCGGCATAGCCAAGCGTCTTACGGTTGTCAGTATAGATAGGTGAATGCCAACCGCTGGCCCATGTAAATGGCTCGTTGGGTTGTAACTTGATGGCCTCGATATCCATCAACTTCTGCGCAAATTGTTTCTTAATCGTATCCATTTCTCTACAATTTTGGCGCAAAGGTACGAAAAAAAAGGGGAATACTTTTGTAGCATCTGCATTTTTTTAATTTTTAATTTTTAATTTTTAATTTTTCTTCGTACCTTTGCACCCGATTTAGCAAAGTGCTTGTCAAGGGGTGCTCACTATTGTGGGCTGAGATGATACCCTCCAACCTGATACGGATAATGCCGGCGTAGGGATGATAGAGTAACAGAACAACCCCTTATTTTGTAGTAGTATTATAAATAAGGTAAAAAGAAATGAGAAAATTTTTCATGATGGCACTGATGGGAGTAGCGACTGCCCATGCTGCCGAAGTGGACACACAGTTGGACACGCTGAAAAGCGTGGAGTTGCAGAATGTACAGGTGGTAGCCACACGCGCTACACACAAAACACCTGTCGCCTTCACAAACATGTCGAAAGAACAGCTGAAGGCTGTCAACTTCGGACAGGACATTCCCTATCTGCTGTCGCTGACACCCAGCATTACAATGACCAGCGATGCTGGTAACGGCATTGGCTACACCTCATTACGTGTTCGCGGTACTGATCCCAGCCGTATCAACATTACGACCAACGGCATCCCCATGAACGATGCTGAGAGTGCCCAGCTCTATTGGGTGAATATGGGCGACTTCGCCTCATCAGTACAGTCTATGCAGATACAGCGCGGTGTCGGAACCTCGACCAATGGTGCTGGTGCCTTCGGTGCTACGCTGAACATGCAGACAGAGAACATTGGTGTAGAGCCATTCATCGGATTGGACCTGAGCGGTGGCAGCTACTACTCACACAAGCAGACGCTGCGTTTTGGCACTGGTCTGTTGGGTGAGCACTGGGGCATACAAGGACGTCTGAGCAACATCGGCTCAAAAGGTTATATCGACCGTGCCTCTACTAAGTTGAACTCTTACTTCCTGCAGGCTGGCTACTTTAGCGACAACACCATGGTCAAGTTCGTCACCTTCAACGGCGTAGAAGAGACCTACCACGCCTGGAACTATACGTCGAAATACGAGCAGTCACTCTATGGACGCCGCTACAACTCATGTGGCGAGTACTACGATGCTGACGGCAACACCCGTTACTATGACAACCAGACCGACAACTACCACCAGCAGAACTACCAGCTCATCTGGAACCAACATCTCAGCAATGTGCTGAGCCTCAATGCAGCCCTGCACTATACCAAGGGACAGGGCTACTACGAGGAATACAAGCGCAAGCGTACCTTGTTTGAGTATGACTTGGACAATGCAATGACTTGGGCTACGAGCGACCTGGTGCGTCAGAAGAAGATGGACAACGACTTCTACGGTGTCATAGCCTCCATTCAGTATGACAACAAGAGCAACCTGCAGGCAACCTTCGGTGGTGGTTGGAACAAATACGACGGCAACCACTTCGGACTGGTCAAGTGGGTAAAGAGTCCCGTCGACGCGCTGCTGCCTGACCACAAATACTATGACAACAACACCAAGAAGACCGACTTCAACGTCTATGGCAAGGTAACCTATGAATTCCTGCGTGGACTGAATGCATTCGTCGACCTGCAGTATCGTCATGTAGGTGTCAAGATGGAAGGTCCTACGGACGAAATCAATTGGGACAACAACCAGCGCATCGTCTACAACATGGACGAGTCGTTCAACTTCTTCAATCCTAAGTTCGGCGTAAACTACGACATCACCCCCAACCACAAGGTGTATGCTTCGTACGCCATTGCTCACAAGGAGCCTACCCGCAACAATTTCGAGAACAACATCAATGCCGAACTGGAGATGCCCAAGGCTGAGCGTCTGAACGACCTGGAGATTGGATACAAATACCAGAGCACCCTGTTCTCTGCCGGCGTCAACTTCTACTGGATGAACTACAAAGACCAGTTTGTGCTGACAGGCGAAATCGACAAGATTGGCGAGGCCATCACCCGCAATGTCGACAAGAGCTACCGCCTCGGTGTAGAAGTAGAGGCAGCCCTGAAGCCCGTCGACTGGTTCCGCTGGGATGTTAATGCCACATGGTCAAAGAACCGCGTGAAGGGCATTACCGTACAACTGACCGACAAGAGCATTGCCGACCTCGGCGACCAGCCGTTGGCTTTCTCACCCGAGTGGATTGCCAACAACATTTTCACCTTTAATTATAAAGGCCTGAATGCCAGCATACAGAGCCAGTATATCGGTGAACAGTACATGACCAACACAGGTTTCAAGAGCTACAAGACGCTCGACGACAATGGTCAGCCTACTGATGTCAGCATGATGCTCGACGGACATTTCGTTACCAATATCGACCTGTCTTACAACTTTAAGTTGCCCAAGCTGGGCATTAAAGATGCCACCATTGGTGTGACGCTCTACAACCTGTTCTCTGCCGAGTACGACAACAACGGATGGGCCGCTCCTGCTTACGAGAAGGAGAATGGCAAGGTCGTTGCCACAGGTTGGGGCACCTCTGACCTCTATGAGGCAGGCTTTGCCCCCTCTGCTCCATTCAATATGATGGCACATCTCTCAGTCAATTTTTAATCGACCATGAATATTTTGGAAGCCTATTGGCTGGACATACTGACCACGATACTCGGCCTGATATACATCTGGCTGGAGTATCGGGCCAGTATTGCCTTATGGCTTATAGGCATCATCATGCCCGCCCTTGACATCATCCTCTACTGGCAGCACGGCCTGTATGGTGATGCAGGTATGGCATGCTACTACACGCTGGCTGCCATCTACGGACTCATCATGTGGGGCCTCTCCCCCAACCCCTCCCCAAGTAGGGAGGGGAGTGGCGAGCATGAAGTCTCCTCTACTGTGAGCGAGCTCCCCATCACCCACATGCCCCTCAGCAAATATCTGCCCGCCACACTGTTCTTCTTTGCAGCGTGGGGCGCCACCTACTACGTACTCATCACGTGGACCAACTCTACCGTTCCCCTACTCGACTCCTTCACCAATGCCTTGTCGTTTGTCGGCATGTGGGCATTGGCTCGTAAATATATCGAGCAGTGGTTCTTCTGGATTGTTGTTGATGTGGTCTGCTGTGTGCTCTACGTACAGAAAGGCATTCCCTTCAAGGCAGGTCTCTACGGACTCTATGTCGTCATCGCTATAGCAGGATATTTCAAATGGAAAAAACTTTCGACGCAGTCATCATAGCCAACGGAGCGTTTCCCACGCATGCCGTACCGTTACACATTCTGCACCACGCAGCACATCTCATTGCCTGCGACGGAGCCATTACTCCCCTCCTTTTGGAGGGGTTGGGGGAGGCTGTTATCATTGGCGACGGCGACAGCGTACCTGCCGAATACCGCGACCGCCTTATCCAGATTGACGAGCAGGACGACAACGACCTGACGAAAGCCACGCGCTACTGCGTGGAGCATGGTTGGAAGCGCATCGCCTATCTGGGATGTACAGGCAAGCGCGAAGACCACACCTTAGGAAACATCTCGCTCCTCATGCGCTACTACCGCGACATGGGTGTCGAAGGCATCCTGTATACCGACTACGGTTTCTTCACCCCCGCCTATGGCCATCGCACCTTCCTTTCCATGAAGGGTCAGCAGGTCAGCCTCATCAATTTCGGCAGCCACCAACTCGCCTCCACAGGTCTTCGCTGGGATGCCTACAACTTCTCCGAGTGGTGGCAGGGCACCCTCAACGAATCCCTCGGCGACTCCTTCTCCCTCCAGTCCGACGGTTACTACCTGGTCTACCAGACCTACGACGTCAAGTAACAGGCAATCTTTCGATTGCCACCTTTTTCTTTGTTGCTTCGGAAAATTCCTATATATTTGCGACGTATTTCTACCGCAGGGAATTTACGAGGCTTTATTTTTGCCACATCGTGGACATAGTTGACAAGGGAAGTTGCCGACCTCACGGTTATTGGAAGCAACGGGCCAGCAGGCCTATTACCGCCATGTGGGCGGGATAGTAATAGTAGAAGAACTTGCCGAGCCACTTCAGCCGTCCTCGCTGGCCGTTGTACATCGCCAGCAGCGGTACTGCCAGCCAGCAGGCCAGGTGGACCATGCCGTAGGTGGGACTGTGGAATATGAAGAAGGCGACGGCGTAGAGCGAGATGATGGCCATCATCCAGAGCATCTGCTTGTGGAAGCAGCCCCGGTTCCGGCCTATCATGAGTATGGCCAGCGGGGCGGCACAACTCCAGTCGGAGGTGCAGGTGAGCAGGCAGGCCACCAGCGTGACACCGGCCTTCTGCCATCGGGCAAGTCGCTCCATGTCCCATACTTTCAGCAGTATCAGCCCCCAGAGCAGCGGCCAGGCGATGCTCGTGGCATTGAAGAGCAGGTTGCCGAGCGGGTTGAAGCCTGACATATTGAAATAGCAGAAGGCGAAGTGGCTCACCACGGCCAGCATGAGCAGACGGCGTAGGTAGCGGCGGAAGTCGTGCGTGTGGTGATAGCCCTCGGCCACGAAGAATATCATCATCGGGGCCGTCAGCCGTCCGATACAGTGCAGGAATATCTGCGTCGGCGTCTCTGCCTGCTCGTAGGTCTCGATGCCCACCCATGCCAGGTGGTCGATCGTCATGGCGACGATGGCGATGACCTTCAGTGCGTTGCCGCTCAGTCCTTTTTCCGTCATTACTCTAATCATAATGTTTACGATGTTATCTGATTACTTGCCTATCATTCGGGGGATCATGGGGTCGGTTCTTCTGATCTTTTTTCAAATTAAATGAAATGCGAATAAGACAGGTAATAAAGCATAGAGATATTCTTTATTGGCCCAGTTTCTTGACGGGGAAAGTGAAGTAGGTGTCGGGAAAAGGCTCGTCGCGGAGCGTGAAGTGCCACCACTCCGTGTCAAGGGGCTTGAAGCCGTGGGCGAGCATGGCGCGGCGCAGTATCATGCGGTGCTCGAACTGCTCGGCGGTGATGCTGCGCTTCGGCTCGGCGGGCGATTTGCTATTGTCGCCCGTATATTCACCCGTGTCGGGATTGCCGCAGAAGTCGGGATGGCTCTCGGGGCCGAACCAGTCGAAGGTGCCGCCCATGTCAAGTTCCTTTTCCGTGGCCATGTCGAAGAGCGTCAGATCGATGGTCGAGCCGCGGGTGTGACCACTGCGCTCATAGATGTACTCCTGCTCGAAGAGCACGCTCTTGTCAAGATCGGGATAGAAGTAGGGCTTCATCTTCGTGTCGGCGAGGTCCTGCGCCCAGCGCACGAAGTGGTCAACACCCTTCTGCGGACGGTAGGCATCGTAGATCTTCAAACGATAGCCTTGGGCCATCACGTCGTCGCTCACCGTCTTCAGCGCCAGGGCTGCCTGCTTGGTGAGCAGGGCCGTAGGCTCCTCATAGCCGTCGATGCGTTGTCCCACGAAGTTGTACGTGCCGTAGTAGCGTATCTCCAGGATGGCGTCGGGCACGACATCCGTCAGGGTTACAAACTGACTGCTGTCGTCCGTCGGACTGACAGCGGGACTGTCGTCCTTGCTGCCGCAACAGGTTATCACACACGCGCCGCAGATAATAAATAGGATGGCGGCCATCATCCAGAGTTTTTTCTGTTGTTTCATTGTTGATTCCTTTCTTGTTTATTATACCATATTGTGAACCACACGGCAGCCACCACGAGGCAGGCGATGCCCAGGCCGTAGGCCAATGGCTCGGGCAGGTGGAGCATCTGACGGGAGATAAATACGTAGGTGCTGCAGACGGTGGTCATGAAGAGGGCGGGGATGAGCATGATCCAGAAGTTCTTCTTCTGACGCACGAGATAGACGGTAACGGTCCAGAGGGTGAACACGGAGAGGGCCTGGTTCGACCATCCGAAGTACTGCCAGATGGTGTTGAAGCCGTCGGGGTTGCCTATCTGCCAGATGAGCATGGCGATGCTGCACGCAAAGATCGGCACGCAGATCATCAGGCGCTTCGGGATGGGCCGCTGGTCGAGCTTCAGCCACTCGGCCACGATCAGACGGGCTGAGCGCAGGGCCGTGTCGCCGCTGGTGATGGGCGCAGCCACCACGCCGAGCATGGCCAGGATGGCACCAGCCACACCGAGCCAGTCGTTGCACACGAGATGGACCACTGCTGGCGCAGAAGTATGGAAGCCATCGGTGGCTCCGGCGATAAGCTCATAGCCAGGCGTGGGGTCGCCGTAGAAGAACCAGGCCGACACCGTGGCCCATATCAGTGCCACGGCTCCCTCGGTAATCATCGCGCCGTAGAACAGCGGGCGCCCCATGTGTTCGCTCTTTACGCAGCGGGCCATCAGCGGGCTCTGCGTGGCGTGGAAGCCGGAAATGGCTCCGCAGGCGATGGTGATGAAGAGCGCCGGGAAGATGTTGTCGGTCCACCGATCTGGCTCCGTCGCAGCCCCCATGTTGTAGTAGTGCGTCCACAGTTCGGGCAGCGTGGGCCAGTGGAAGATGAGCCACACCATCAGTGCCCCGGCCATGAACAGCAGCGACATGGCGAACAGCGGATAGACCTTGCCGATGATCTTGTCGATGGGCAGCATCGTGGCGATGAAGTAATAGCAGAAGATGATGATGATCCACATCAGTGTGTCGCCGCCGATGGAGTGGAGGATCTCGGCGGGGCTATAGACGAACACTGCGCCCACCACGATGAGCAGCAGCACGGTGAACACCAGCATCACGTTCTTCGTGGTCTTGCCTAAATAGTGGCCGATCATCTCGGGCAGTCCGGCACCGTCGTGGCGCATGGAGAGCATGCCCGAGAAATAGTCGTGGACGGCTCCGGCGAAGATGCAGCCGAAGACAATCCACAGATAGGCCGCCGGACCGAACTTCGCGCCCATGATGGCACCGAAGATGGGGCCTGTGCCCGCGATGTTGAGGAACTGGATCATGAAGATCTTCCATCCGGGCATCACGATGTAGTCCAGCCCATCGGCCTTGCTGACGGCGGGCGTCACACGGTCGTCGGGGCCGAATACGCGCTCAACAAAGCGGCCGTAGAAGATGTAACCTAAGACAAGAGCCGCAAGGCTCAGAATAAATGTAATCATTTTTTGTATTTAAATTGTTAATAAACTCAGCAGCAGGGTGATTACGATTATTATCAAGTTCTTCATTTTTAAAAGGAAACGGGGATGTACCCCGTCTCCTCGTTGTAATTGATATTATTTCTTCAGTTTAATTACGACCTTGAGCGTATGCGCCGTTAGCTCCGACAAGTAGCAGGAACAGCAGCAATAGCACTTGTAGTCCGAAGCCTCCGTGCCTGTTCTTAAGTCTTTTTCTCATATTTATTGTCGTTTAGTTTATTCTTGTTATTATTATCATTAACCAAGTAAATCGGTCATTTTCTGCACTCGCTTAGTAATAATTATCTCTCGGCTGGGCATGTGATTTGTTAAATCATTCTTTTTCTGCGATTAGTAGTGCCATAATAAATACGTATTTAAGTTAAAGATTCGGTGCAAAGGTACAAAAAAATATTGTTATTATGCTCCAATACGGAAGAGAATTTTCTTAAAAGGACGCAAAAATAAACCTAACAACCTAACATAATCGCTGAAAAAGCCTCTGTGTAAAGAATCCCTTTATGGCTGTTCGGCTTCTTATATTAAACAAGCATCGCTCAGCAGGCATTACAACTTTCAAAATATGTACGATAATAGTAACGATGAAATTCTCTAGAGAATTTTTGCGAAATACAGCTGATACAGAAATGGGAACAGCTAATACGCAACTGTATTAGCTGTATATCGCTCGGAAAATTGCAAATAAATTTGCATTTTCGCTCGCTTATTCGTACCTTTGAGTTGATTTCTCAACTCGAAGGTAGGCTGCATCTCGGAAATATCCAAATAAATTTGGTATTTCGCTCGATTTGCACTACCTTTGTACCCGCTTAACGTTAAGAGTATGAAGATAGAACAACAGATAGAGCAGGCCGCGATGGCCGCAGTGAAGGCACTCTACGGACAAGAGGTGCCTGAGAAGATGGTGCAGCTGCAGAAGACACGCAGCGAGTTTGAGGGTAGTCTGACACTGGTGGTATTCCCCTTTGTCAAGATGGCTCGCAAGAGTCCTGAGCAGACTGGTCAGGAGATTGGCCAGTATCTGGTTGACAACTGTGAGGCTGTCAGCAAGTTCAACGTGGTGAAGGGTTTCCTGAACCTGAGCATCGCTGACGCTGCATGGCTTAACCTGCTGGCAGACATCGACAAGGACGACCACTACGGTGAAAAGAAAGCGGACGAGAGTTCCCCTCTCGTGATGATTGAGTATAGCTCGCCCAACACCAACAAACCTCTGCACCTTGGTCACGTGCGCAACAACCTGCTGGGTTGGTCGCTGGCTCAGATCATGGAGGCCAACGGCAATAAGGTGGTGAAGACCAATATTGTCAACGACCGCGGCATTCATATCTGTAAGTCTATGCTCGCTTGGCTGAAGTACGGCAACGGCGAGACTCCCGAGACGTCTGGCAAGAAGGGCGACCACCTGATTGGCGACTACTACGTAGCCTTCGACAAGCACTACCGTGAGGAGGTAAAGGAACTGACCGCCCAGCTAGTGGCCAGCGGTTTACCCGCTGAGCAAGCTGAGGAGAAAGCTAAGCAGGAGGCTCCACTGATTAAGGAGGCTCACGAGATGCTGGTAAAGTGGGAGAACAACGACCCCGAGGTACGTGCCCTGTGGGAGAAGATGAACAACTGGGTGTATGCCGGTTTCGACGAGACCTACAAGAAAATGGGTGTTGCCTTCGACAAGATTTACTACGAGAGCCAGACATACCTGAAGGGTAAGGCCAAGGTAGAGGAAGGACTCGCCAAGGGTCTCTTCGAGCGCCACGAGGACAACTCTGTTTGGGCCGACCTGACCAACGAGGGTCTGGACCAGAAACTGCTGCTCCGTAGCGATGGCACCTCTGTATATATGACACAGGACATCGGTACGGCCGAGATGCGTTTCCAGGACTACCCCATCGACAAGATGATTTATGTGGTGGGCAACGAGCAGAACTATCACTTCCAGGTGCTCTCTATCCTGCTGGACCGTCTGGGCTTCAAGTGGGGCAAGGAACTGGTACACTTCTCTTACGGTATGGTAGAGCTGCCTAATGGTAAGATGAAGAGCCGTGAGGGAACCGTTGTTGATGCCGACGACTTGATGGAGCTGATGGTAGAGGATGCCTACAAGACCTCTATGGAACTGGGTAAATTCGACGATATGACTGAAGAGGAGCGCCGCGAGATTGCCCGCATCGTGGGTATGGGTGCCCTGAAGTACTTCATCCTGAAGGTGGACGCTCGCAAGAACATGCTGTTCAACCCAGAGGAGTCTATTGACTTCAATGGTAATACGGGTCCTTTCATCCAGTACACCTACGCCCGTATCCGCAGTATCATTAGGAAGGAGCAAGGAGCAAGGAGCAAGGAGCAAGAGAATACTCCAAGCTCTGACAAATCTCTTGCCCCCTGTCCCCTGCCCCTTGCCCCTAAAGAGATTGAACTTATCCAGAAGATGTCCGAGTATGGCGCAGCTGTAGAGCAGGCTGGTAAGGACTACTCTCCCTCTGGCATCGCCAACTACTGCTACGAGTTGACAAAGGTGTTCAACCAGTTCTACCACGACTTCTCTATCCTCAACGAGCCCGACGAGCAGAAGAAGGCCATCCGCCTGGTGCTGGCTAAGAACGTCGCTAAGATCATCAAGAACGCTATGTCTCTGCTGGGCATCGAGGTGCCTGAGCGCATGTAAGAGCATGTTGCGACTGAGTCGCAACAATAAAAAAAAGGTATGCAAAACCCTCCCGACTATAGACACGACACCGTACTGCCCTTGCCCATGGAGGTAAGGGCAGACGCGTGGGCCGTGGATGCTGCTTGTAGTGGCAACCCTGGCCCTATGGAGTATCAGGCTATTGACCTGCAGACGGGTGCACAGGTGTTCCATTTCGGTCCTATGAAGGGTACAAACAATATCGGAGAGTTTCTAGCCATCGTCCATGCCCTGGCACTCTGCTGGCAGAAGGGATTGCACGACAAAACCATCTACTCAGACTCTTACAATGCCATTCTGTGGGTGCAGAAACGCCAATGTAAGACCAAGTTAGAACGCACTCCCGAGACGGAGCCGCTCTATCAGATTATTCTTCGTGCCGAAACCTGGCTGCGCACCCACAACTTCCGCAACCCCATCATCAAATGGGAGACCAGCAAGTGGGGCGAAGTACCTGCCGACTTCGGTAGGAAGTAATCAGGAAGAGAATGCCGCTAAAGCAGGAAAAATGGTTTTCAAAAAAAAGGTTCCACCTTTCACGGACATGCGGGACCCCCAGTAAATAAAGGGATTGCGAGCGTGGAGGGAGGCTTCCAACGTTCCGCGCGCACACAAAACGCCCAGAATCCCTTTAAATAAAGGATTCTGGGCATATCCGTGGAACGTGAAAGCATTTTATTTGAAAACCCCACAGCGTGCGCACGCGCGAACCTACTTAAGTATGAGCCCATCCATTAGTATCATTGAATCACAGAGAGGAACCAAAAATAGTTTCTAAAAAGGACGGAAGATGTTTGGTACTTTGAAGGATTATGCTTAATTTTGCAAGCATGAATGAAAAAATATCGGTAGTAATCAACACCTACAATGCCGAGCAACATCTGGAACGGGTGTTGGAGGCGGTGAAGGACTTCGACGAGATCGTGGTATGCGACATGGAGTCGACAGACCAGACGCGGGCTATCGCCCAGCGCTATGGCTGCAGAATCATCACCTTCGAGCGCAAGGCGTATAACATTGTGGAGCCTGCCCGTGAATATGCTATCCACGAAGCCCTGCACGAATGGGTGCTGGTAGTGGATGCCGACGAGATTGTCACCAAGGAGTTGCACGACTACCTCTATCAGCGCATCAGTGAAGCCAGCTGTCCTGACGGACTGGCCATTCCACGCAAGAACTATTTCATGGGACGCTTCATGCGTAGCCACTATCCAGACTATATCCTCCGCTTCTTCCGTAAGGACAAGACCCACTGGCCTCCAGTGATACACTGTGCGCCAGAGATTGATGGCCGTGTGGAGCGCATCAGCAGGAGTCGCAAGGAACTGGCCTTCGAGCATCTGGCCAACGACTCCGTCAGCGACATTCTGCGCAAGCACAACACCTATTCCACCAACGAGGTTCCTCGCCGCAGACACAAGAACTACGGCGTAGGGGCTATGATGTTACGTCCACTGGTACGCTTCATCAAGTCATATATTATAAAAGGTGGATTCCTGGATGGTAAGGCAGGCCTCATTCAGGCTCTGCTCGATGCCCACTACCAGTTTGCGGTAGTGGCGAAACTCATCGAAGAGAAAAGCTGTTAGCTGTTGGCTGTTAGCCGTTAGCCAAAAGCCAAAAGCCACTAATGATGCCAATAGCTACGCCATCCCATCATCTTGGCGTACTCCTCCTCTGTGACCTTCTCGTAAACCTTGCCATCACGAACTTCCCAACGGATGTCAAACTCCTCTTTAGTGCGTGACCAGCGGTCGTGGCTCCACAACCACAGGGCTGGGTCGCGACGGATGGTGCGTTCCAATTCCTGCATATAACGCTCCGTCAACTCGTAGTCGGGAATAGTCCCTGACTCACGCTCTATCAGTTTAAACTCACATTCGTAGTAGCCACGCTTCACGCGACGCACATCGCCATAGAAGAAAGCCTGCTTGGTGCGCTTGATGATGCGCTCAGAACCAGTAAAGACAGGCGTCAGGTGGTTGAGGAAAGGTACCCACAAGTGGATGTTGCGCCAGTTAGGCTTTTGGTCAGCGATATATCCCACAACAAGGGGTTTGCCTTCCTGATGGTACTTCACGATATGGCGCAGAGTCTCCTCCATAGGAATGCATACACTACCAAAACGCTGGCGGATATAGAGGAACAGTCGGTCGAAGTCAGGATTCTCGATGGGGTGATACAACTCGGCACAGACACCATTGTCAGACATGGCCAATGGCAGGGTGCTGACCCACTCCCAGTTACAATAGTGACCCAGCATGACACCACACGAGACACCCTCGCTCCACAGCTTCTCAATAGCCTCCGTGCCCTTGAACACCATACGACGACGCATCTCCTTTTCGCTGATGGTCATCAGTTTGATGCTCTCTACCAGATAGTCGCAGAACCAATGGTAAAAGTCTTGCTCTATCCGTTTCAGTTCTTTGGCACTCTTCTCAGGAAAGGCTGTGGCAATGTTTTGTCGGACGATTTTGGTGCGATAGCCAGCGATACGATATAAGACAAAGTACATAATATCAGAGAAGATATAATGTACCCACATAGGAAATATTGACGTCACCCAAATCAGGGCAAAGCAACAGTAAGCCAACAATTTGTTTAATCGTCTTTTCATATCGCCGATGCAAAGATACAAAATAATTCATAATTCATCATGCATAATTCATAAATATTTTGTAATTTTGCGCTCTAAGAGATAAAAAACATGACAAGAATACTGTTTCTGCTAAGCCGTTTCCTGGATGGAGGCATCGATGCGGTGCTGCTGGACTACCTGCGCTATCTGGCACAGCGCGAGGACTACAGCATCACGCTGGCCATCAGCATTCACATGGGTGAGTTGGAGGTTTTCCGGAAACAAATTCCTGAACAAGTCAAGGTGGTATACCTCGTCGACCAGCCCATGCTGACACGCTGGCGCCAGCAGAAAATCACCCAGCGGTTACCTTTTTATATAAAGATGTACGACGAGGCACTGCTCTCCCCTATCCGCCGCCACATGATAGGTCAGAAGCTACGCCAGCTGGCTACACTGCACGACGTGGTCATCGACTTCGACTGTTGCCACTATGCATACCTGAAGAACGTCAAAACGTGGAAGGTGGCATGGTTCCACTTCAGCTTCAAGCAACTCATGGAGCAGAACAGGCGACGCACACAGCGCATCGGCAACCACCTGCGCTACTACAGCCGCATCGTCACCATCTCACAGGCCATGCTCGACGAGGGCAAGGAGCTGTTCCCCTGGTTGGAAGGCAGGTGGCGCCTCATCTATAATGCCAAAGACGAGGAGCTATTGCGGCAGCGTGGCAGCAAACCTGTCGACGATATACGCATCAATGACAGCTACATCTTAGCCATTGAGCGACTGGAAGAGTCGCAGAAAGACCTGTCGACGCTGATTCGTGCCTACCAGCTATTACGCAGCGAATACCACCATGAAGAAAAGCTTTACCTGCTGGGCAAAGGACGCGACGAACAACTATTGCGCCAACTGGCAGAGAGTCTTGGCATCTCCGACCATGTGGTATTCCTTGGCTTCAGCAGCAACCCCTACCCTTGGATAGCTCATGCCAAAGCCATTGCCCACAGTGCCAAGTTCGAAGGACTGCCCACCGTGATGATTGAGTCACTCATCATGGGCAAGCTCATCGTGGCTACCGACTGTCCTACAGGTCCTCGCGAGATACTGGACCAAGGACGTGCCGGACTGCTGACGCCCGTCGGCGATGCGGCAAAGATGGCAGAGAGTCTGCACCAGCTGCTGACCGACGAGGATCTACAGACATCCATCCTCGCCCATGCCAAAGAATATAAGCGGCAGTTCCTTTTCGACTATGCTGGCAAACTATTCGACGAAGTGATACACCCCTCATAACCTTTATCTATATGTCTCCCATTGTAAGCGTCATCATCCCCAACTATAATCATGCGCCCTACCTGAAGGAGCGCATCGACAGCGTACTGAATCAGACCTACCAGGATTTCGAGGTCATTATCCTCGACGACTGCTCGCCCGACAACAGCGTAGAGGTCATCGAACAGTACCGCAGCAATCCGCATGTGGCGCATATTCTTATCAACGAGCAGAACACCCGCAACACCTTTATCCAATGGGAGCGTGGCATCAGTCTGGCCAAAGGCAAATACATCTGGATTGCTGAGAGCGACGACGTGGCAGAGCCTCAGCTGTTGGAGGCACTGGTGGGACAGTTGGAATTGCACCCTGACGCTAGCGTAGCCTTCTGCCACTCACGACTGATTGACGGAGAAGGGCGTCTGCTATCAGAGCAGAACGCCAAGAACCCTGCCCAGCCAGGACAGGTGACCATCGATGACAGCAGGACATTCTTGCGCCACCTGCTCATCTTCAATTATATCTATAATGCCAGTATGGTGGTATTCCGCCGCGACGTCTACGACAAGGCGAATCCTGACTACAAGCAGTTCCGCTACTGTGGCGACTGGCACTTCTGGGGCAGTGTCTGTGCAGCAGGTCGCGTCATCGAGGTACACGACATGCTGAGCCGCTTCCGCCAGCACCAGCGCAAGGTAACAGAGCATGCCAAGAAGGATGTCGCCAAACGATGGAACGACGAGATGAAGACCATTGGGTATATTGCCTCGCTGTGCAACCTGTCAGCAATAGAGCAACGCTGCTTGAAAGGGCGTCTCAGCAAGCGTCTGAAGAAGGCAGACATGACAGCAGACGAGCGTCAACAGTTGCGCAACGAATATCCTGCACTCTGCAACGGTAGCACGTTTGACATCGTCTGCTACGAGGTGGGCAAGAACCTCTTCGGCTTCCTGCGCCACAGAGAGAACATGGGATTCCTGAGCAAATTCTTTTAGTGCTTGCGGTGGATAATCCTATACCAAAGGAACTTTGACAACAGACGACCACGCTTTTTTGCATAGGGGGAGCGCAGGTACTCTTTAACACCTGTCCAGGCCTCTGATGTCGTCATCTTCTTGTCCTTTAGATAGACACGGCGGCACCTATACGCTGACTTGTCAATGCGTTTCTTCTCCTGCTTAGTCAACTTGCGGGTATCCGCACGTTGACTCTTCTGGATTAGCAGCCTGCGCAATTCGATCTTTCTATGGTCATCAGACATTCTGCCATTAAAATAGTCTTGAGCCTCCTTAACCGCATGGTCAATCTCCTCCTTGGAGAGCATCATACCCTTAACCATTGGCAAACAATCCTTCCACTTACGATGAAAAATCTCCAGATTCTCTTGATAGCTATCAGAGAACACACCCATAGACTTATGTTCCAGCAACACATCATAAGTCACAAAGATACCTAAACCCAACTGATTGATCTGCATACAGATATCCGAGTCATACAGATGAAAATCATGGAAAGTCTGGTCGTCAAAGCGTATCTGTTGGAATAGATCACGACGGATACATATCCACACGCCATCCAGTGTAGCGACCTGAACCAACGAGGGATTCTTAGCTTTCTTCGCTGGTGAAGAGACATAATAGCGGGGCTTTTCCTCCTCAGTATAAGAACCCTGAATCAAGTATGTTGTCTGATAATCCAAAAAACGCCAGTCCAAACGGTCTGGTATCACACAACCACCTGCAACGCCAATGGCTCCAACAAAGGGCTGACTAAGATGGTTCACGACAGCCTGTCCCCAATTCTGACTATGGTACGAGATGTCCTCATGCATAAAACACAAATATTCACCATGAGCCTGCTCCACACCTTTATTATATGCCTCGAAAATGCTATACTTACGCTGAGAATTGTCAATATGAACAATCTCGTGATCCACACCCACCGTCTCTTCGATATTACGAGACAATGCGTTGCTCAGTACAGCATTCTGTGAACAGATAATCAATGATAACATGATACGTGTTTTAATAACGGCCACAAAGGTACTAATAATTCTTAAATAGAAGAAATTTGCATATACTATTTTCTATTATGTTTTGATTTTTAACTACCTTTGTGTACAAATTGCTATGAAATGAAAAAACTCGCAGTTATTGGAGCCAGCTACTTGCAACTCCCCGTGGTAAAGAAAGCCAAGGAGATGGGTATCGAGGTACACTGTTTCGCTTGGAGAGAGGGAGCAGTATGTGCAGATGTGGCTGATTACTTCTATGACATCTCTACCATTGACAAGGAAGCGATACTCAAAGAGTGTCAGCGCATCCACATTGACGGTATTGTCACCATCGCCTCCGATGTTGCCGTGCTAACCGTCAACTATGTGGCTACGCACTTGCAACTACCTGGCAACGACGACAGCTACTCTGAGGTGGTTACCAATAAGTTCAAGATGCGTGAGTGTTTCCTACAAAGCGACATTCCATCGCCCAAATTCTGTATGGTCAAAGGGGCACAAGACTTCGATACTGTGAAAGCATTCCGTTTTCCAGTTATCGTAAAACCCACCGACCGCTCTGGCAGCCGTGGCGTAGAGAAAGTGATGACTGCCGACCAACTTCCTGAAGCAATAGACAGAGCTGTTGGCGAATCGTTTGCTCACGAGGCCATCATTGAGGAGTTTGTAGAGGGACGTGAGATTAGCGTAGAATGTATTTCATGGCAGGGACGCCACTACTTACTGCAGATTACCGATAAAGTAACAACAGGGAGTCCGTTCTTCGTAGAGTTGGAACATCACCAGCCCACCACTCTTCCCAAAGAGATTACTGACAAGATACGCGAAATCGTTCCCCAAGCCCTTGATGCGCTGCATATCCGCTATGGAGCATCGCACTCCGAGATAAAGATAACACCCAACGGTGAACTGTTCTTCATAGAGATCGGTTCTCGCATGGGTGGCGACTTCATCGGCTCTGACCTTGTACGTCTATCTACCGGTTATGACTTCCTGCAAGGTGTCATCGAGGTTGCATTAGGTGAGTTCCATGAACCACAACTTGAAAGCGGCAAATATTCAGGTGTGTATTTCTTGTCGGCCGAGACGGCATGGTTACAACCCATGATTGAGCATGCCGCAGATATGCCCGACGTGGTGGAAGCGGAAATAACAGACACCACGCTACGCCATATCGAGAGTAGCAGCGACAGAAGCGGTTATTTGATTTATCAGAGTGACAAAGGTAAAGTAGAACTGAGATGAATAAAAAGGTTATTATATTTGGAGCAACAGGTACAGTAGGTGCCTATGCCGCTCTACACCTTAAAGACTGTGGGTTCGATGTTGTTGCCGTAGGCCACCGTGCCAGCGACAATGGTTTCTTTGCCGACTACGGAATAACATACGTCTCTGTCGACATTACTGACAAGAGCCACTTCGCCCGTCTGCCCCAGCAGGAAATCTATGGCATCGTCAATCTGGCGGGCATGCTGCCGGCCCGAATGAAGGGCTACCAGCCCCAAATCTATATAGACACCAACATTACGGGTATGCTCAACATTCTGGAATATGCTGCCCAAACTGGTGTCAGTCGTTTTGTCTACTCACAGTCCATCTCTGATGTGGCCTATCTCTGTGGCTCAGCAACACCTATCCCCCCTGATGCGGCGTCGCACTTTCCCTTAGACAACGACCATAGTGTCTACTCCATTGCCAAAAATGCTGCTGCCGACCTGCTACGCCATTATTCCTGTCGCTATGGTTTCCAGCACTACATCCTGCGTTTTCCCAACATCTACTTATACCATCCCAATCCTTACTACTATGTAGACGGGCAACTTCGCATGCAGGGCTATCGCCGCCTCATCTACACAGCTTTGAAGGGTGACGAGATACAGATTTGGGGCAATCCCAACAAAGTACGTGACATGGTATATGTTAAGGACTGCACGCAGATTATCGGACTTTGTCTATCGCAAGAACAGGCAGAAAGCGGAGTATACAATGTCGGCACAGGCATTGGCACTTCACTGGAAGATCAGGTAAAGGGTATCGTAGAGGTTTTCTCACCCGCCAGCAACCCATCCCCTATTGTCTATCTGCCAGATAAGCCCGATGCAGCAGAATATATCTTCGACGTCAGCAAGACCATGAAGAACTTAGGATATACTCCTAAATACGATTACCTTTCTTACCTAAGAGACTTCAAGCTAGAAATGGAACAACAGCGCTTCAAGAAACTTTGGGGCAACGAACAAGACTATTATAACGAACTATGAAGATAGATTTCAATCGCCCATTCCTTACGGGCAAAGAGGCTCACTACATGTACCAGGCCGTTTACACCAAGAAACTGTCTGGCAATGGTGTATTCACGAAGAAGTGCCAACAGTTCTTCGAAGAGAAATACGGCTTCAAAAAGTGCGTGCTTACCACATCAGGGACTGACGCCCTGGAGATGGCAGCCATCCTCTGCGACGTACAACCAGGCGACGAGGTCATCGTACCATCCTACACCTTTGTGTCGTCAGCCCTTGCCTTTGTACGTCAAGGTGCCCGCATCATCTTTGCCGACAGCTATGCCGACAATCCCAATATAGACGCTGACAAGCTAGAGAGCCTCATCACCGACAAGACCAAGGTCATCGTACCCGTCCACTATGCCGGCGTGGCCTGTGACATGGACAAGATCATGGACATTGCCAATCGTCACGGCATCTTTGTGGTGGAGGATGCTGCACAGGCCATCGACTCCTATTATAAAGAGCGCCCACTAGGTAGTATCGGACACTTTGGTTGTTTCTCGTTCCATGAAACCAAGAACGTCACGGCTGGTGGTGAGGGAGGTCTCCTCTGTGTCAACGACGAACGCTTCATCCGTCGTGCAGAGATTATCTGGGAGAAAGGTACCAACCGCGCAGAGTTCTTCCGTGGCATGGTCAATAAATATGGATGGGTGGATACGGGTTCCTCCTTCTTGCCATCAGAAATCAACTCAGCTTTTCTGTGGGCACAGCTAGAGAATCTGGAAGTTATACAGGCTCGTCGCAAAGCTATCTGGGAGACCTACCAAGAAGCCTTGCAACCGTTGGCAGACAAGGGGTGTTTCAAAACGCCCAACATCCCCAGCTATGCCACCAATAACGGGCACATGTACTATCTTGTCTGCAACTCACTGGAGGAGCGCACAGCACTGATTAACTTTCTGAAACAACATGATGTATGTGCTGTATTCCACTATCTCAGTCTGCATCTGAGCGATTATTACAGAGAGCATCACCAAGGAGCCATCCCAGCCCTACCCTGTTGCGACCACTTTGCCGACTGTTTGGTACGCCTACCGATGTACTATGAATTGTCGGAAGAAGATATTACACTGGTCATCAAACTCATCAAAGAATTCTATCATGCCTGAAAAGTTGCCGCGTGTGCTTGTCTTGTCAGCAACAGACCCCACTAAAGCACTGGGGGCTGTGGCATTGAACTTCTACAATGCCCTGAAAGCGCATGGATATGAGGTCGACTTTTTGACCAAGCATCGTGTGGAAGGACATCCTGAATTCAAGTATATCCTTGATCTAACCCGCTGGCCCAACTATATCCGTTATAAACTGCACAAACATCAAGAGCGACTTTCCACACACAAAGGAACGGATATTGAGCAACAAGGCAATCATGCCTTTGACTACGGACGCGAGGACGATCCCCCCATTCCCGTAGAGAAGGTATTAAAGCAAATTGATAAGCAATATGATGCCGTCTTTGTCGTTTTCTGGTACCAGATGCTGTCGTATAAAACCATCGAAGCCATCTACAATAAGTTACATTGTCAGATACACATCCGCTGTGCTGACAACCAGCCCATCGCTGGCGGCTGCCACTTCATTGGCGGTTGTCCACGACTGTCAGAAGGTTGTGGGCAGTGTCCTGGACTTGTGCATGGCGGAGAAGATGACTTCACCCGTTTCAACATAGCGTACCGTAAACGGGTATTGGCAAATGTTCACCCCATCATCTATGGCAACACCCACATGCAGATGATTTACCGCCAGGCAACATTATTGAAAGACTACAACCGTCTGGAGACCGTCTATCCGCTAGTAGACAACGAGCATTTTCATCCTGTCGATAAGCAGGAAGCACGACAGCAGTTAGGGCTTCCAACTGGCAATAAATTTATTCTATTCTTTGGTTCTACGGTACTTACCGAGGAGCGCAAAGGCATGAAGTATCTCCTACAGGCACTGGACATCTTTTATGACAAACTGACAGAAGACCAGCGCAAGGATGTATTGTTAGTGATAGCTGGCTACCATGTTGATGCCTTGAGAGAACATATCCGTTTCGACATGAAGGATGTCGGTTTTGTACCCTTCGACCAGCTTCCATTATACTATGCTATGGCCAATGCGTACCTTTCTCCTTCTATCGATGATGCCGGGCCATCAATGGTCAATCAATCACTGTCATGCGGCACACCCGTTGTAGCCTTTAACATCGGTACTGCTCTCGACATGATACTACACGAGAACACAGGCTACTGCGCACAACTGCGTGATGCTGCGGACTTTGCCCAAGGTATTAACAACATCTATCAGAGGACACAGGAAGAATACCAAGCCATGTGTGAGGAGTGTCGCCATGTAGCAATAAAAAAGACCTCCGAAGAGGCCTTTGTTCGTGAGTTCCAACGTATCTACGAGAAATACAAGTAGCACTTACAGCTGCTGCATGTCGTACAGGCGCTTGTAGTAGCCGTTCTTAGCAATGAGTTCGTCATGCTGGCCACGCTCCACGATCTCACCTTCGTAGAGCACATAGATTTCGTCGGCATTCTTGATAGTCGAGAGACGGTGAGCAATCGCGATAGTGGTGCGTGACTTCATCAGACGTTCCAAAGCTTCCTGTACTAAGCGCTCCGACTCGGTATCCAGTGCTGACGTAGCCTCATCGAGAATGAGGATAGGCGGATTCTTCAGAATGGCACGGGCTATGCTGACACGCTGGCGCTGTCCGCCACTCAGGCGTCCGCCACGGTCACCAATCATCGTGTCATAGCCATGTTCCGACTCCATGATAAACTCATGGGCGTTGGCAATCTTGGCAGCCTCGATAACCTGTTCCATCGTCGCATTCTCCACACCAAAGGTGATATTATTGTAGAAGGTATCGTTGAAGAGGATAGCCTCCTGATTGACGTTACCGATCAGTGCACGCAACTCAGAGATACGTACCGACTTGATGTTCTTACCGTCGATGAGCACCTCGCCATCCTTTACGTCGTGATAGCGGGGAATAAGGTCTACCAATGTCGACTTACCAGAACCTGACTGTCCCACCAGCGCGATGGTCTTACCTTTAGGTACTGTCAGATTAATATTCTTCAGCACGGGACGATTCTCGGTATAGCTGAACGACACGTTGCGAAGCTCAATGTCTTTATCGAACGACGGCATCGGCTGTGGCTCTGCTGGTTCCTTGATGGGATTGTCAGCCTTGAGGATAAAGTCGATACGATCCATAGAAGCCAGTCCCACGGGTATCTGATAGGTAGCCTTCGACAGTTCCTTGATAGGGTTGATGACGCTATACAGGATAACCATGTAGAAGATGAAGGTAGAAGCATCAATGAGATTCGACTCGCTGAGAATCAGATAGCCGCCAAACCACAATACGACAACGATAATGATAGTACCCAGAAATTCTGACATGGGATGCGCAGCACTCTGACGGATAGCCATAGCATTAACGTTCGAGCGATAACGGTCGTTGATATTGATGAAGCGCTGCAACATCTTATGCTCAGCGATGAATGCCTTGATGATACGCAATCCGCCTAATGTCTCGTCGAGCTGTGCTAACAGGTCACCCCACTGGTTCTGTACTGTTGCTGACTGTGACTTCAGCTTACGGCTCACAGCACCCATAATCCAACCAGCAATAGGAGCGACAATCAACACAAACAGCGTCAGCTGCCAACTCACAGTGATCATCGTGGCAAAGCAGACAATAATGGCGATAGGCTGACGTATCAGCATATCAATACTGCTAGTGATAGAGTTCTCCACAGCGCCAACGTCCGATGACATACGGGCAATGATGTCACCCTTGCGCTCGTCAGAGAAGAAACTCAGTGGCAACTTCAACACCTTCTCATACACCTCAATACGGATATCACGAACCACACCTGTTCTGAGTGGTATCATCACCGCTGACGAGGCAAAATAGCCAAGGGTCTTCAGACCTGTCATGATAATGAGTGCCAAGCCCATATATACCAATGTCATAAAGGCACCGTGGGCAGCAATCAGTTCCTGTACCCATGCATAGGCATTGTTGACAACGATATCCTTGTCCAGGGTGTCCCATGTCCACTCCTTGTAGGTATATACCTGTGTATCAATCTTAAACAGGATATTCAAGATAGGTATCAGCACAGCAAAGGAGAACACGTTCATCCACTGTGACAGGAAGTTCAGCACCACTGACCATCCCAGATACTTGCGGTAGGGACGCAGATAGCGTGCCATAACGGAGAAAAACTGTTTCAGCATATCTTTATTTTTCTTATCTTTTCACCATTCATTTTTCATTATTCACTAGCGAAGCGTCTACGGTGTCAGCCTATTTTGTGTCATACGCTCCATGTACTGCTGGATGATAGCCTTCAGCTCTCGTTCCATCTGTGGCTGTTCAGGAATCTTGCCAACAAGGTTCTGCTGCATCAGCGAGTCGCTAAGTGCATAGACACCACGGGTGGTCTGACCATCAAACTGTAGGATATGACCGTGTTTTACATATTGATAGATACCATTTAGATAGTTTACGGCCCACGTATCCTCAGCAGGCGTCGTCAACAGGTCAACACCAAATGAGAGGTACGGCTTGTCATAGCCCAGATGCTCCAGAATAGTCGGCATGATATCGGTCTGCTGCGCAATGGCATCGACCATACCCTCTCCCATCTCACCACTGGGGTCGTAGAAGATGACGGGCGACGCAAAGCCACCTATATCCGTACGGTAGTGCTGGTACTTCGTCATATTGGTGTGGTCGCTGGTGATGGCGAAGATAGTATTCTTATACCATGGCTGTTTCTTAGCACTTTCGAAGAAGTGTTGCAGCGCCATATCGGTATAACGTATCACCGGATAGATTTCCATCTCAGGATCTTCATTCTTGAAGACATCCTTATAAGCATCGGGTACACGGAACGGGTGGTGACTGGATAGGGTAAACAACGCCGTCATAAATGGTTCTTTCATATCGGTCATCTTCTGACACATATACTGCATGAAGGGCTCGTCACTGATTCCCCACCAGCCGTCATACTCCTTGTCGCCATTGGTTCGCGGATCAGCATTGAAGTCCTCGCGACCGTAGTACTCCTTGAACTTCGTAGCACGGGCGAAGGCCATAAAGCCCATAGAACCGCGCTCAGCACCATGGAAGAACGCTGTCTCGTAGCCCTTACCATTCAGACAGTCTGCCAGTCCCGATACATCGTTGACACTATAGGGTGACAGGAAGAACGGCTCGACGAACATTGGGATGGATGAGAGTATCGAAGGCATACCATCTATCGACTTACGCCCATTGCAGTAACTGTAGCGATAGGTCAGTGCACCATGTGCCAACAGCGAGTCGGTAAACGGAGTCTGCGACGGATAGCCTGCCTCCTTATTATACGTTCCTATATATTCTCTGCCGAAGCTCTCGATGATAATCACCACCACATTCTTCTTGACGAATGGATGACGACGCTGCGGCTGGCGCACAGGATTGAAAATCTGCTCCAACTGCTTAGCATCGTAGTAGGTAACGACTTCAAAATTATTCTTGCCAATAGTTCGTATCAGTGAGAATGGTGTGTTCAGCACCAGACCAGTCTCGGTAGGACGGTCGCAATAGTTGTTAGCATTCGACACGGTGATAGGACGGATGTCGCGCGTCCAGCCACCACGCATACCTGCTACGCAGAACGGTGTAAAACCCAACAGGGACACCAGCAAAGCCAGTGTACACCAGCGCCAATCCACCTCTTTGCGCAATGTGCGAGGCTTGATATACAGTCGCCACAGTCCCCAAGCCACCAAACCTGTCAACAGAAAGAAATACCAGTGGCGCACCATCTCTGTCCAAAAGATGCCACCAAGATTGTTCTCGTTCTCAAACTCCTGGAAGATGGTTGTCGTAGTACGACGCATGGAGTAGCGGAAATACACCGTATCCACGAGGTTTACAATCAGTGTCAGCGTATTGATGACCACAAATACCCAACGGCACACCTCGTGGTAGGTCTTCGTTTCTTTCAAGTGCAGAGGAAACAACACCATCACCACCCACAAGGCGTTTGTATAGAGTATCGCCGTGGTGTCGAACATCAGTCCACCGCGCAACATCTCCATCAGATGCGGCCACGACAGATTGTCGGCATAGAGGCTCCAGTTCTCGGCCAAAAAGGTCATACGGGCTATAAAGTACACCACATAGGCCAACAGCAAGTTGCCCAGCACGCTGACCAGCGGTGACAGGTATGTCTGTACGATTTTCCGTTTCATGGCTGCAAAGGTACGAAATAATTCATAATTCATAATGCATAATTCATAATTATTTCGTAATTTTGCGCCCATGAAACTCATAAAACAAGGATTTATCTACTATTTGCTGGCTACCATCCTGGGTGGCTTGCTGCTTCTGTTCTACATACAGGGCGATAGCGTGGCATCCACGCTTGATAAGGTAGGATGGTTGTTCTTCCTGACATCGTGTTTCTCACATGCCGCCATTCTTATGTTGGCTCTTTGGCTTATATTCTTCCTGCCGTGGGCACTGCTGAAGCTGCGCCGACTGGCGGCTACGCTATTGGTGACAGCAACCAGTCTGCTGATGATGACAGGCTTCATCAATATGCAGGTGTACAAGATATACCGCTTTCACCTGAACGGCTTCATCCTTAACATGCTGACAGGCCCTGCTGCCGGTGACATTTTTGACTTCAGCTGGCAGCTATATGTCACTGAGGGACTCATGCTGGCTTTTATCCTTGCCTTATGTATTGGTGGCTGGTGGCTCAGCGGACGTATCCTACAGCGTTGGCAGAAACGCCATACCCTCATCTCCATTCTGTCGCTCGTCGGCACCCTGCTTATTGCCAACGGCATTCATATCTATGGCTCATTCGTTGCCAAGCCGACAGTGCTTAAAGTTGTCAAACTAGTGCCCTACTACTTTCCGTTGTCTACAAGCGATTTGTTGGAGGATATGGGGTTCGAACGCCACACCATACAAGTAGACGAAATCACAGACGGCGACTTCATCTATCCGTTACATGCCATCAAGACGGACACCACACTCACCAAGCGTCCCAACATTCTCGTTATCCTTATCGACTCCTGGAGCCGTCGGGCACTGACAGAAGAGTGCATGCCCAACCTCTGGCAGCTGGCTCATCAGGAACAGTGGTACCAGAACCACGTCAGCTGTGGCAACGGTACGTCATACTCCGTCTTCGGCATGTTCACGGGCTTACAGCCTTACTATTGGACTGCCTGGGACACCAACCGCAAGAGTCCGGTACTCATCGACCAACTGCTGAAGCAGGGTTACAATGTACGCACCTATCCCAGCGCCTCGCTGGTAGACCCTCCCTTTGCGCGCATGCTCTTCGGTCATGTTCCTAACCTTACGATACGTACGGCAGGCAACTCGTCCTTTGAACGCGATACGAACATCAAGGACAACCTTATCAGCGATCTGCCCACACTAAAGGACAGCGATAAACCCTTCTTTGCCTTTATTTTCTTCGACCTGCTGCATGCCTACAGTCTTCCAAAGGAATACCTACTCCGCTTCCAGCCGTCGTGGGAGTACGGCCGTTTCGATGAATTACACAACGATATGGATCCTACCCCCTTCTGGAATCTCTATCGTAATTCCGCCTATCAGACCGACAGGATGGTGGGTGAGATTATCAATAGCATGAAAGTACTGGGTATGTACGACAACACCTTAATATATATTACTGGTGACCACGCTCAGGAGTATAACGAGAACCACAAGAACTACTGGGGCCACAACTCAAATTTCTCACAGTACCAGATTGGCGTGCCCCTCATCGTGCACGATCCCGACACATCTTCCATTAACCATCATCCATCAACCATCTATAAGCATCGCACCACCCATCTAGACTTCGTGCCAACACTGATGCACGACTATCTGGGCGTCACCAATCCCATTGAGGACTACAGCAATGGCTATCTACTCAACGATACCACTCCCCGTCTATGGCACTATGTTGGCAACGAGCTACGCTATGCTTTCATCGTAGATGGTGACACTATTCTCACCAAGGAAGGTGCTGGCTACATCGAAGTTACTGACAAGCATCTTAATCCCGTCCCCGACTACCACATCAATCCAAAAGATTTTGATGCAGCCATCAAACGTCTCAACAGGTTTTACAAATAGTTACTTATTCTTCAGGTCGTGGCTGGTCAACTGAAGGATAGCTTTCGACAGGCGCAGCAGTCGTTCGCTGTCGTCACCTTCTTGAGTGATCATACTGTTGGCATCAAGATCGTAGGCCATCCACCCTGTAGAGTCGTACACGGATACGCAACTAGTAGAGTTGTGGTAGGCCATCGGATAACGATAGCTACTACTGGCGACATCACGACTGAAGGTGAAGTCATCATGGGCAATACCCAACTGTCCTAACAGTGTAGCGGCAAGGTCGCTTTGGTTACACAGACGGTCAATAACGATAGGCTGCTTCACAGCGCCACCGACCCACAACATCGGGATATGGTTATAGAGGCGTGTCGCCTCATCAATGCCCTGATAACGATAGCCATGATCGGGGAGAATGACAACCAACGTGTTCTGCCACACAGGTGTCTTGCGCAGATCATCGATAAAACGGCCAATGCACTGGTCCAGATAGTTGAAGGCATTATATACCTCGTCGTCCAACACCTTGGTAGGCACATCCCAGGGCTCGTGACTGGACAGGGTAAGCAATGTCTTCATCCAATGATTACCCTTCTCTGCCTTGATGTCACGCAAGAGCGTGTCGAACATGATGTCGTCACGTACACCCCACTGACAAGTCTTCTGTTCCTCGCTGCTGAAATCTGACTTCCATAGCAGCTGGTCGTAGCCCGTACCCAACACATAGCTGCGCATATTGGTAAAATTGATGTCGCCACCATAATAGAAGGCATTATGATAGCCTACCTGCTGTAGCGAGTGAGCTATCGACGGCATCTTACGACTCTTCTCAGGCACCTTCATAATAGAGGTCACGGGGAAGGCAGGATAACCGCTGAGAATGCTCACCATACCCTTATCCGTACGCCACGAGTTGGCATAGCACTCGCTAAAACTGACGCCCTCACTGGCCAGTTGGTTCAGACGAGGCGTTATCTCCGGATGTCCACCGATTGCAGTAAACTGTCCACCACAACTCTCCATCACTATCAGCACAATATTGGGGCGCTGAGTGGTCAGTAACGTGTCAGCCCCCGTACTGTCAGTATAGTACAGACCATCCGTCAACTGGCGACATTCCTCATCCGTCATGTAGTCGTAGCCAACGATATAGCTGCCCGACTTGCCGAGGGACGACAGAAATGAGAACACTGGATTCACCGCCGCATGATTCAAGAACTGATTCTGCGAGAAATACACCTGTCCAATGTTCGTTGTTGACTCGCCCAGTCCACCACGAATACCAATAATAATAGGACCTATCAGCAGTAGTGCGCCAAGAGTACCAAGCAGTCTATGGCGTACTGGCTTAAAGTGGGTACGCCACCAAGAAAGTGCTACCCAAATCAAAAGAACCAGTATCAATAATAGTATCAATCTACCTAACAGATACCATGTAGTGACGCTGGCCATGGCCTCAGTGGGTGTCTCCAGATACTGCAAGCACGACGCATCGAGTTTGAAGTGCCAGAAAGGATAGAGGCTTGTGTCTGCTACGAAAGCCAGCGCAAAGGCAATAGCCACCACCCCATTATAAATAAGGTACACGTAACGAGGGATCCTCACCCATAGTGACACTGTTGTTAGCAGAAAGGGAACGCCAAAGAAGTAGAGCGCCGTAGAGAGGTCTAGCGACAGGCCATGCCATACGACAGTAGCATAGTCACCTATCGACAAAGCGTCGCCACATGCCAGCATAAACACCCCCTTGGCAACCACAAACAACGCAATGGTCACCAAGTAGTATTTCAGCAGGTATATGACTCTCTCCTTCACTCTTTCTCTACGATTTCTCCTAGCAATGTAGCACTTGTACTTCCAGTGATGCGTACACGTACCGTTTCACCGATATGGTGGTTACCCTTATTGACTACGACGGCCTTGTTCTGTTCCGTACGTCCCATCAGCTGCTCACGGCTACGCTTCGAGAAAGCCTCCAGCAGCACGTCGAACTCCTTGCCCTCATCCTTCTTGTTCTGTTGAGCAGAGATCTCTGTCTGCAAGGCAATCATCTCGTTCAGTCGACGTATCTTCTCCTCGTCAGCGATGTCATCGGGCAGATGCTTTGAGGCATAGGTGCCTGGGCGCTCAGAATATTTGAACATAAAAGCAGAGTCGTAGCCCACCTCGCGCATCAGCGACAACGACAGCTGGTGGTCTTCCTCCGTCTCCGAGTGGTACCCTACAAAGATATCCGTTGACAAGCCACAATCGGGGATAATGCGACGGATGGCTGCCACACGATCCAAGTACCACTCACGGGTATACTTACGGTTCATCAGCTTCAAGATGCGGTCTGAACCACTCTGTACGGGCAGGTGGATATGCTTGCAGACGTTGGGCACCTCAGCTACCACGCGCAGTGTGTCGTCGCTCATATCCTTCGGATGACTGGTCGTGAAGCGCACCCTCATCTCAGGCACTTCTTCAGCCACCATTCTTAATAGTTCAGGGAATTTAATCTCCCTCTCCCCTTGGAGAGGGTCAGGGGAGAGGCTTTTATAGCTGTTTACATTCTGTCCCAACAGTGTCACCTCCTTGAAACCACGGTCGCGCAAGTCGCGTACCTCTCTCAGGATGCTCTCCACGTCACGGCTACGCTCACGACCACGGGTATAGGGGACGATACAATAGTGACAGAAGTTGTTGCAGCCACGCATAATGCTCACAAAACCGCTGATCTTAGCACCATGCAAGCGCTGTGGCACCACGTCGCGGTAGGTTTCCGTTGTCGACAGTTCGATATTCATCGCCTTATGTCCCAGCTCAGCCTGTGCTATCAGGTCGGGTAGCGACATATATGAATCCGGACCAGCCACCAAGTCACAGTGGTGGTTCTCCAGCAGGTCGTCCTTCACGCGCTCAGCCATACAACCCAGCACGCCGATAATAAGGCCGTTAGCTGTTAGCTTTTGGCTGTTAGCTTTTTGACGCTGGCGCTTGATGGCATCCAACGCATCCAGGCGGTGGTATATCTTCTGTTCTGCATTGTCACGTATCGAACAAGTGTTCAGGAATACGGCATCAGCCTCATCCAGTGTTTCTGTTGTCTCGTAGCCAGCCATCTGCATGACCGATGCCACAACCTCAGAGTCTGCCACATTCATCTGGCAGCCATAAGTCTCAATATACAGTTTCTTCATAAATAGCTTTTTTCGGGTGCAAAATTAGTAAAAAATAAGGGAAACACCAAATTTACTCGTATTTTCCGAACAATCACCGATAATGGCATCACGCCTAACGTTCAGTAAGACCAAACATTAGGCGTGACGGTAAAGCTTCTATTTAGCGAAAAATTATTTCGGTTGTTTGCCGATATAGGCTAAGATGCCGCCATCGACATAAAGGATATGACCGTTGACAGCGTCTGAGGCATGAGAAGCCAGGAACACAGCAGGACCACCCAGCTCTTCTGGCTCGAGCCAACGACCAGCGGGCGTCTTGGCACAGATGAACGAGTCGAAGGGATGACGGCTACCATCGGCCTGACGCTCGCGGAGTGGAGCAGTCTGTGGCGTAGCGATATAGCCAGGACCAATGGCGTTGCACTGGATATTATACTCACCATATTCTGAACAGATATTGCGCGTCAGCATCTTCAGACCACCCTTGGCGGCAGCATAGGCGCTGACTGTCTCACGGCCCAGCTCAGACATCATAGAGCAGATATTGATAATCTTACCCTCGCGACGCTCAATCATCTCTGGAATAACGGCCTTGGTCATGATGAACGGACCAACAAGGTCGATGTCGATGACCTGCTGGAAATCTGCGCGTGACATCTCATGCATGGGGATACGCTTAATGATACCGGCATTGTTGACAAGGATGTCGATATGTCCCAACTCACGACGAATGTCAGCCACCATCTTTTGCACGTCATCCTCGTTGGTGACATCACACAGATAGCCATGCGCCTTGATACCCTTGGCTTCATAGTCTGCCAGTGCCTTGTCCATGTGCTCCTGTCCGCGACAGTTGAAAGCGATTTCCGCACCAGCCTTAGCCAGCGCCTCAGCAATAGCAAAGCCAATACCGTAAGCAGCACCCGTAACCAGCGCTACCTTACCTTCCAAAGAAAATAGATTCTGCATAGTAAATTGTTTTAATAGTTTATTGCTGCAAAGGTAAGCATTATTTATGAAAAAAGAGTGGAATCATCCACTCTTTTTTTCCGTAAACGTTGTCCAAGGCGGATTCGAACCACCACAAACAGAACCAAAACCTGTTGTGCTACCATTACACCATTGGACAATCCGAGTTTTGCGGGTGCAAAATTAGCAAAAATTTCGCACACCACAAACTTTTTTGCCGATTATTTCACAATCAGCAGATAATAATTCTTCTTACCCTTCTGTGCCAATAGGTACTTGCCGTCAATCAAGTCTTCAGCAGTGACTGGACGATTCTGGTCGGTGAGCTTCTCCTTGTTCAGTGAAACACCCCCACCCTGCACCATCTTACGCATCTCACCCTTTGAGGGGAAGACGGGAGCAACAGTGGTGAATAGCTCGATAGCGGGCTGACCCAGTTGGTCCTTGCTAATCTCAAACTGTGGAACACCGTCGAAGACATCGAGGAAGGTCTGCTCATCGAGCTTCTCCAGTCCTTCCTTAGTAGACTTGCCAAAGAGCAGATTACTGGCTTCGATGGCGGCATCGAGAGCCTCCTGAGAGTGTACCATGATGGTAACCTCCTCAGCCAGGCGCTTCTGCAGCACACGGCGACCAGGATCCTGCTTGTGCTCCTCAACGAGGGCATCAATAGTCTCCTTCTCCAGCGAGGTAAAGATTTTGATATAGCGCTCGGCATCGTCGTCAGAAACGTTGAGCCAGAACTGGTAGAACTTATACGGTGTGGTACGCTTGGGATCGAGCCAGATGTTACCAGACTCAGTCTTACCGAACTTCTTACCGTCGCTCTTGGTAATCAGCGGGCAGGTCAGTGCGAAGGTCTCTACCTCATTGCCCAACGTGCGACGAATGAGTTCTGTACCCGTGGTCATGTTACCCCACTGGTCGTTACCACCCAACTGCAGCTTCACGCCATAGTGCTGGTAGAGATACAGGAAATCGTAGCCCTGCAGCAGCTGATAGGTAAACTCAGTGAATGAAAGACCATCGCGGGCAGTACCATTCAGACGCTGCTGAACACTCTCCTTAGCCATCATATAGTTAACGGTAATGTGCTTACCCACCTCACGAGCAAAGTCAAGGAAGGTAAAGTCCTTCATCCAGTCGTAGTTGTTGACCATCAAGGCAGCATTGGCGTCCTTGCTCTCAAAGTCCAGGAACTTAGCCACCTGAGCCTTGATGCACTCCTGGTTGTGTCGCAACGTTTCGTCGTTCAGCAGATTACGCTCCTGAGACTTACCAGAGGGGTCACCAATCATACCTGTTGCACCACCCACAAGGATAACGGGACGATGTCCGCAGCGCTGCAAATGACGCAGCATCATGATGCCACAGAGGTGACCAATATGCAGTGAGTCAGCCGTAGGATCAGTACCCAAGTAGGCTGTCACCATCTCCTTCTGGAGCAGTTCTTCAGTACCTGGCATCATCTGTGCCAGCATTCCGCGCCAGCGTAGTTCTTCTACAAAATTCTTCATATCTTATTCTTATTTAATGCTTTTGAGCGTGCAAAGGTACGAAAAAACGAGGGAAATGCAAAAAGAAAATATATTTTTCTTTGTTTTCCCGAGTGAAACCCAAAAACACTATGGTACAGGATCGTAGCCAGAACCACCCCAGGGATTGCAGCGCAGAATGCGCCAAATGGCCAGATAAAGTCCCTTGAAAGGACCATGCTTAATGATAGCCTGTCGAGCATACTCACTACAAGAAGGAGTAAAACGACAGGAAGGAGGAGTCAGTGGGGAGATAGACGTCTGATAGAAACGGATGGGTAATACCAGCAGCATTACCATCAGGCGACGAAGAAAATGCCACAAGGTCTTCATAGCTTTTCCTGTAAACGCTTGACAATGCCTGTTACACGTTCCTCAACCTCTTGAGTTGACAGAAAAGTATCGGACGACCACACGAAGGCAATAAGTAACTGCTTGTCAGAAGCAAGAGCTTCGGCAAGCAGTTGTTTATGATGTCGCCAAGCCTCGCGGACTTGACGCTTGACGCGATTACGGTCGACAGCATGATGGAAGTGCTTCTTAGGAACACTGATAAGCATCTGCAGAGGCTCGTCATGGTCGTTGCGCTCACACAACTTATACACAGCACGCAACGGGAAGGATGACACAGAATGGCTGTTGCCTCCTGCAAAGAGGTCATCGATGAGTCGCTGACTCACCATGCGCTCACGCTTACGGAATGTCAGAGCCATCATGCTAATAATAGGTATTATCCCTGTTTCTCCAAAAGATAGTGCTGCAGAGCACCCGTCATCGAAGGATACTTCTCAGAGGGAGCTTCGATATCCAGACGCAAGCCTGCATCCTTGGCAGCCTGTGCAGTGGTAGGGCCAAAGGTTGCAATGGCAATATCGCCCTGTTTGAAATCTGGGAAGTTCTTGGTCAGCGACTCAATACCCGACGGGCTGAAGAATATCAACATGTCATAGTCGAAGGTCTTAACCTCTTCTGGCGTAAAGTCGTTGCTGACAGTACGATACATGATACATTCCTGATGGTTCAGCTTTTTGGAATCAAGCAACTTGGCAACACTGTCGTTATGAACGTCACTCATCGGCACGAGATACTTCTCGGTCTTGTGCTTCACCATGGTGGGCAGCAAATCGTCCATCTTACCAGTAGTACCGAAGAACACCTTGCGCTTGCGATACTGAACATACTTCTGAATATACAGCGAAATCGTCTCCGTCACGCAGAAATACTTCATGTCCTCAGGAATAGCTACACGCAGTTCCTTCGCCAAGGTAAAGAAGTGATCAATAGCATGGCGAGAGGTGAAGACAATGGCAGTATAGTCCAGAATGTTCACCTTCTGGGTTCGAAATTCCTTTGCCGTGATTCCCTCTACCTTGATAAATGGACGGAACACGAGTTCTACGTCAAACTTTGAAGCGATGTCGTAGTAAGGTGACTTCTCACTTGTAGGTTTAGGTTGTGAAACCAAAATCTTTTTTATCATTGTGTCCTAAAAATTTGTTTTCAAACTGTTTGCTGTGATATCCAGAACTCCCCATAATACCATCAAAGGCACTATTTCGAGCGCACAAAGGTACAAAATAATTTGCAGACCAACGACATTTTGACGAAAAAAGATGATATAAGCCTTATAAAATGTCATCAATTTAACCAAAATAAGCGCTATTGAGAAATAAATTTCAACTTTTCCGATGGACATGTCAAAGTATGGTCCCATGACAATAGCAGGAAATGAGATAATACCTTCCAAGGCGATAACGAATAGCAGAGACTTAATCCATTGTAAGTTTCTTTTACCGTCAAAAAAGACTTTATTAACCAAAGTATATAATCCCACCTTCACTAGAAAATATAATAGGAAGATAGCCCAGAATATAAGAATGAGATAATACTGCGAACTCAAAACATAGGCATCACCCTTGTAGTGGAGCGAATAGAAATAATAGAGCGTAGAGAGCATGAGGCTCGTTAGGAAGACAATGTACACCTGGAAGCGTTCCTCGGTGCCAGTCTCAGTCATAGTGGTCGCTCCTTCACGAGGTTTTGAGAAGAAGTTCTTGGCTTGACGAGTAAAGAAACCACGCACATGAGAGTAGGCGATGACCGCCAAGACAAAGAACACCAGCAATAATGATGTAATAACATCGTCGCCACGCACACTGTAGGGAACAGGATCACCCATCGCACCATAGCGTCCACCTTCCAATTCAGGGTGAAAGAGGGAATCTTTAGAAAAGAATCCCTCTTTATAATACTGGGGCAGGTCGACGTGTGTCTCCTCCACCGGCATCTCAATCCATGATATGCTGTCAGATGGTATCAATGCTTACAATGCAAATGCCTTCTTGATATCCTCTACCCTATCCAGCTTCTCCCACGTAAACAACTCGACATCGATGGTCTTGGTCTCATGATAGCGGCTGGTAAATGTCTTTTTCACCACTTCGCACTGACGACCCATGTGTCCATAGGCAGCAGTCTCCACGTACATCGGCTGGCGCAGTTTCAACGAGCGCTCTATGGCTTTTGGACGCAGGTCGAAGAGTTGTTCTATCTTCTTGGCAATCTCACCATCCGTCATATTGACGTGTGAGCGGCCATAGGTGTTGACATAGATATTCATGGGCTTGGCCACACCGATGGCATAGCTGATTTGTACCAGCATCTCGTCAGCGACACCAGCAGCCACCATGTTCTTAGCAATATGACGGGCAGCATAGGCAGCACTACGGTCCACCTTGCTTGAGTCCTTGCCAGAGAAAGCACCACCACCATGAGCGCCCTTACCACCATAGGTATCAACAATAATCTTACGGCCTGTGAGACCGGTATCGCCATGAGGGCCACCGATAACAAACTTACCCGTGGGGTTAACGAAGTACTTGATGTCGTTGCCAAACAATGCCAACACCTTCTCAGAGTTAATCTTTGCCTTGACACGTGGTATCAAGATATTAATGACATCCTCGCGGATTTTGGCAAGCATACGCTCGTCATCGCTGTCAAACTCATCGTGCTGAGTAGAGACGACAATAGTATCGATACGCTCAGGAATGCCTGCATCACTATATTGAATAGTTACTTGGCTCTTAGAGTCTGGACGCAGGTAGGTCATTACCTTACCTTCCTTGCGTATCTCTGCCAAAGTGCGCATAATGAGGTGTGCCAAATCGAGAGAGACTGGCATAAGGTTCTCCGTCTCGTTAGTGGCATAGCCAAACATCATACCCTGGTCGCCAGCACCCTGCTCATCCTCGTCGCCATTATCTACACCACGATTGATATCCTCACTCTGCTCATGGATGGCAGTCAGAATACCGCAGGAGTTTCCGTCGAACTGGTATTCGGCCTTAGTATATCCTATCTTCTTGATAGTATTACGTGCAATGGTCTGCAGGTCGATATACACATCACTGCGTACCTCGCCCATCAACACCACCTGTCCTGTTGTGACAAACGACTCACAAGCCACACGGGCACAATCGTCGTAGGCCAGAAACTGGTCGAGAATGGCGTCACTAATCTGATCGGCCACCTTGTCGGGATGGCCTTCTGATACTGATTCTGATGAAAATAAATATGACATAGCTTAAAATTTTGGTGCAAAGGTACGGACTTTTCAGCAAATGACAAAATAAAACGACCCGCTCTTTTCAGAAACGAGTCGTTTTTATTGATTCTAATGGGTGAATTACTTTGTCTCTGGCAGCATGATAACTTCTATGTGGTTACCACTCTTCAACAACTTATTCAGGAAGTCACGGACGTTGTCGACTGTCAGCGACTCAACAGTCTTCTTGTAGTCGGTGAAGAAGTCGATACCATATTCCTTATAAGCAGTAATAGTGTTGATCCAGTAGTTGTTCTTCTTGGCATCCACGTCAATCTGCTTGAGCATATACTCCTTGGTCTTAGCCAGTTGGTCAGCATCGATAGCCTTCTGCATCTTGGCAATACCCTCATGCAACAGACGGATGGCAATCTCCTGCTTGTCAGGATTCATAGGACAGTAGCCCTGCAGGGTTGCCTTAGGCTGATGCGTGCCGAGATTGAAATTACCAGCAGCACCACAAGAGTAGGCAGCACTCTCGTCCTCACGGATGGTCTTCAGATAGATCATCGAAAGAATCTGCCCAACAGCATCCAGTTTCACTGAATTCTCCAGTGTGTATGGCATGTCAGCATACCAGTATTCCATAGCAATGGCCTTAGGAGACTCGGTCTTCACCTTGAAGTTGTTGACAACCTCACCCTTGGCAAGGGTCATAATCTCCTTGAAGTCCTCAGCCTTCTGTTTGGTAGCAGGCAGCGAAGCAATATACTGTTCAATAAGTGGACGGAGCGTCTGCTCGTCGAAGTTACCAGCGAAGACAAAGGTGAACTGTCCTGCATTCTTGAAGCGGTCCTTGGCAATCTCCAAGATACGATCGTAACTGATATCCTTCAAGTCCTCTACCTGGATATTAGCAAAGCGAGGATTATGCTGATACAGCGTATTGCTCAATGAGTCGCTAAAGACAGCCTGCGGGTTCAGGTTCTTGTTCTTCAATGCCATTTCCAGTGAAGTCATCAGGTTCTGGAACTGCTTCTCGTCCTTATTAATGGCTGTAAAGTAGAGGTACTGCATCTGCATCATGGTCTCGATGTCCTTCGGTGTAGAGTGTGCAGTGATATACTGACGGGTATTTCCCAGAGAAGCATCGGCATTACACTCCTTGCCAGCCAATGCCTTGGTGAGCTCGTTGCTGGAGAAGTTACCGATACCACTCATGCCAATCACCTGATCAAAGACCTTCAGGTTCGTATAGTCTGAAGGACCAAACAGCGACTTACCACCCCATGCAGAAGCCTGCATCTGAATTTCATCGTCCTTGAAGTCGGTCTTCTTCAGAATAACAGTAGCACCATTAGAGAGCGTCAACTCCTTATAACCAAAGACCTTGTTCTCAGTCTCCTTGACAATCTTACCAGCCTTAATCTTGGTGACATCAACCAATGGCTCATCCTTGACATTATCGACATATGCCTCAATCTTCTCAGCACGGGCAGCAGCAATGGCAGCAGCCATATCCTGCTCGGTGGGATACACCTTACCATCTTTCTCCTGAGCCCACTCCATGACAACGAGGTTGCTGTCAGAAACGGAAATCAATTCAGAAAGTAGCTGGTTGACAGTAGCAACAGGGATATTGGGGGCAATCTGCTGCATCAACTGATATAGCACATCCAATGGAGGAATAGGCTCGTTAGAGAGATAGTGGTCGCGATATTGGTCACCGAACTCAGCATTTCTGCGCTTGTCGCGGTTGGTATACTGCTTCTCCAAAGAACTCAGGTAGTCTGCCTGGGCACGAGCATACTCCGTAGCGGTGAAGCCGAACTCACGGGCACGCTTTGCCTCACGGTAGAGTGTCTGCAGCGTCTCCATGTCCTTGCCTTCCTTAGGCACACCAATCAACTCGAAGCAGTCCTTGGTCTTCGACAGTAGATACTGGCCATCGTCAGCATATGCCTGGAAGAAGGGGCAGCTCTCCTCCTGTGTCATCTCGTTCAGGCGCAGACTCATCATACGAGAAATCACATTTGTCATATAGCTTTGAACAAGATAGCCGAGATTAGCTTTCTCCTCTTCAGGGAAAGCATCGTGCTTCATCATAACCATGATCTGGCTCATCTGCATCTCCTTGTCCTTATCGAAGATATAGATAGCCTCATTGTTGTCGGGAACACCCTCAGCAATGACCTTGGGAGCATTGGCGTCAACCTTAATACTACCAAAGAGTTCCTTAATCTTGGCCTCCATGTGATCAACATCAACATCACCGACTACGATGATGGCCTGATTGTCAGGACGATACCACTTATGATAGTAAGCACGCAACGTAGCGGGTTTGAAGCTGTCAATAACAGACATCAGACCAATAGGCATGCGCAGACCATACTTAGAGCCTGGATACATCTTAGGCAGCGAACGGGTAATCATACGCTGTGAAGGACCTTCACCCAGACGCCACTCGTTGTGTACCACGTCGCGCTCCTTGTCAATCTCTTCAGCTTCCAAGAGCAGACCGTTTGACCAGTCCTTCAGGATGAGCAGACAAGAGTCGAGGGCAGTAGCACGCTTGGTGGGCACGTCGCAGACACGATAGACGGTCTGATCGATGCTGGTATAAGCGTTCAAGTCAGAACCGAACTCAACACCCAGCGAACGGGTATAGTCGATGATGCCCTTACCTTCCGGCTTTGAGGGGAAATGCTCTGAACCATTGAAGGCCATGTGTTCCAGGAAGTGGGCCAAGCCACGCTGGCTCTCATCCTCGTTGATAGAGCCGACACGCTGGGCGATGTAGAAGTTGGCCACATGTTCAGGATACTCGTTGTGACGGATGTAATACGTCAGTCCGTTGTCAAGCTTACCCATACGTACGGCAGGGTCTACTGGAATAGGCGGCATCTGCATCTCTTGAGCCACCATGACCGCACTACACAGCAAGGTGAGGGCAGCCACAAACATTCTCTTCAGTTTCATCTTTTTAATAGTTGGAAATATTAGATTGTTCAAATTGTTTTTTCAGCGGGCAAAGATAATAATAATTATTGACGCGCACGCATGTACCTATATATTATTATGCTTTTTTATACTTCTAAAGGGCATAAAAAAAGGCCTTTCAGCCACTTTTTACGTAGCTGAAAGGATTATTTAGAATTCTCAGACAGTATTCTTAATTAAAGAAATACTTGAAACCAATCTGCAAGCTCCAGCACTGACTGTAACTCTTGACGGTATCGTAAGACTTTGAGTAGTACTTACCTGAAGAATCAGAATTCATAGAGAAGATTGGCGTATTCTGTGAGTCAACACCCTCATACTTCAAGATGCGACCATAGTTACAGCACTCATCATTCTTAGGAACGCCCCACTTAGAGTTGAGCATATTGCCAAAGTTGATAATGTCGACAGAAACCTGGAACTTCTGCTTGGTGCCAAACACCTTCATTTCAAAATCTTCAGCGACACGCAGGTCGACACGATGCAACCAAGGAGCACGTCCGCTATAAGCCTCCGCATACTCGCCCTTATGGCTCTTCAGATAGTCATCCTGCTCGACAAAGTTCCAGAAAGCGATACGGTCTTCGTCAGTCTTGAACTTAATCTCGCTATCATCCTTCGGAATGTACATGAGGTCGTTGGTCAAACCATCGCCATTCATATCGTTAGAATACATGAAGCTGGTACCAGTATATGAGTAGCCCTTATAGAAGAGGTTGATATGGGTTCCCAGCGTCATCTCCTTCAACTTAATGGGGAGATAGTAACCTACAGAAGCGGTAACCTGATCAGGTGTTACGAAATAAGAACGCTGTGCTGAACAGAAGTTAGGACCATCCACTGAGATAACACCCTGCCAAGCTGATACAGGGTCACTTCCTGGCAGACCAGAAACTTCCTTACTCTCCGTATGGGTATAAGCAGCCATCAACTTCAAGTTACGAATGGGCTCTGCATTGACTGTGATATTGGCTGTATAGCCATAACCCTTAGAGGTATTGTCAAGCATGATAGCATTCTTGCCAGAATAGTACTGATAGTTCTTGGGATAGATATAGCGGTTGTCAGCACCATTGAAACGCTGCCATCCCTCTGCCTCAGGATTCTTAATGTTGACATTGCGCATATACACGGCATTGATGTTCTTGTTGTAGATAAACTCACCCGTGACAGACAATGGGAAGGATACAGGAATCTGATAATCAACAGCGATGCTCGACTTCCATACCTGAGGCATCTTAAAGTCACTGTAAACGCCAGAAATCTTGGAACCAGCAACATGATTCTCATTAGTAGTAGGAACCTCGAAATGCTGCATCAGGTCATTAACACCCAAGAACTTACCTGCCAAGCCATTCATCTTGTCCTGAATCCATGCTTCATCATGGCCATTGGTATCAACCCACTTGCCAGTCTTGTAGTTATAACCTACGCTATAGGTTGTCTTGTCGATGTTAGCATTACCGGGCTGGTTGGTGAAGAATACCAGAGGCAGACGACCAGTAAAGATACCCGTACCACCACGAACCTTCAGAGATCTGTCACCAAAGACATCCCATGAGAAACCTACACGAGGAGAAATCTGGATATGGTTATCAGGCCACTTGCCAGTATCAATCCTATAGCCGTCGAAGCCATAAACGGTATTGCCACTTGCATCCTTGTAATTCAAGTCGTAGATGGCATTATTGCGTGCTACATCCTGCTCATCGAACATCAAGTCATCGAAGCGGATGCCGTAAGTCAGCTTAAACTTGGAAGTGACATTCCACTCATCCTGCAAATAAATACCAAACTGGTTGAAACGTACAGCTGAGGTGGGACTATCATTGCCATTGAAGCCATAAGTAAAGTTAACAGCCTCAGGAGCAGCACCACTCAGGAATTCAGTGATATTACGGAAACGGTACTGTCCTGTTCCCTCACGAATGTATGAGTTATCAGCAAACTGGTGCTCATAGGTGAATCCACCAGTTACCTTATGACTACCCAAATAAAGTGTAATATTATCTGTCAGCGTAGACACCTTATTCTCCACATGGTTCTTCCAAGAGAACAACTCATAACCAGCACTGATATAAGGCTCGATAGAGGGAGCTTTGGAAGTAGCATCATATGGATAAGAGATATCGATGAATGGGAAAGTGGCAGACTCAGAAGTACGAGTAGGATCCTTTATATAAGAATAGGTGTAAAGCAACTGGTTGCTGATGACATCACTAAAGCGGCTGTTCAAATCAACAGAGACAGACTTTACAGACTTCTCGTTGCCATACATTGAATTGGCAAAAATCATGGCTTTTTCACCTGTGCGGTAATCGCCAGTACCTTTGTACTGATAGTCACCTGTAGAACGGCTAGCTCCAGAATAGCTGGTATCCTTCGTACTGTTATAGCGTACTGCCAAATGATGGTTGTCCGTAATGTTCCAGTCAATACGTGCTAAGAACTTCTCATTCTTCTCGTCTGCAGGGAAGCTAGTCCATGAGCCAGCCTCATAGCCGTAATTATTGAGCAGGTAGTCATGCACCTTCTCCATATCACTGGCATATACGCGAGATACCATACCACCGGCTTCTTCTCCCTGTTGACGGGCACGATACTTGATAACCTCTCCAGGAACTTTCTCGTACTCATAGTTGGTAAAGAAGAACAGCTTATTCTTAATGATAGGGCCACCCAAGGTAAAGCCATAAACGGTCTTACGATCCTCAGCTCTCGGGCCGAGATCCACACCATCAATCTTATTACCGCGCATGTGCTCGTTGCGGAAATAAGTATAGGCAGTTCCCTTGAAGGTATTGGTACCAGACTTTGTAACAGCGTTCACACCACCACCGATGAAGTTGGTCTGACGAACATCGTAAGGAGCAATAACCACCTGAACCTCCTCAATAGCATCCAGTGAGATAGGACTGCCACCACCAGGGAGACCATCATTCAGACCGAAGTTATTGTTGAAGTTTGCACCATCAACAGTAAAATTGCTCATCTTACCGTTAGCACCGGCAAAGCTCATACCACCTCCTGCATAAGGAGACAGTTTAGCAATATCCGTGATACTACGGGAAATCATTGGCATAGACATCATCTGCTCATTGTTAATGTTGGTAGAAGCACCTGTCTTGTCACCAGCAAACTTTGAAGCCTTACCACTGACAACAATTTCCTTAAGTTCATTTGCATCCTCAGAAATCCAAACATTCAACTCGTAAGTTTCTGCCAGCTGAAGCGTGATCTCACGGAACGTCTTGGTCTCATAGCCGATATAGCTTACACTAACCGTGTATGGGCCACCGCTACGCATACCTTGAATGGCAAAACGACCACTAATGTTAGTCACTGCCGTGTACTTTGTACCTGAAGGCTCGTGAACAGCTACTACCGTTGCACCAATCACTTCCTCTTTGGTATCTTGCATGGTCACCTTACCACTGAGGGCTGAGGTGGTCACCTGTGCCATTATTGTTAACGAAAAAGTCAACATCATGGCGGTTAAAAATAGGATTCTTCGCATAGTATTATTCGATTTGTTTATATTTTCCGCTGCAAATTTAATATTTTTTTTTGAAACTACACAATTTTTACGCTTCTTTTTGACGTAGTCCCATACGAGCCTCAACAACATTGACGACGTAGTCGCCCAACTTCTCGCACTCGTTGATGAGGTCCATATAGATAGTTCCGACTGCGTAGGTGTATTCGCGGTTGTTGACATCGTTGATATTCTGCGATTTCAGCTGATTACGATAGTTATTGATTTCGTTCTCAATATTGAACGTACGGTTCACGTCGAACGACTCCTTACGACCACCCATCAAACGGTTCATCTGCGAGAGACTTTGGTCTGTCAGCTCCATCATCTGGTGCAGATGGTCGTACTGTTTGTCAACGAAGTGGTCCTGCTTGCCGTTATATTTACGGGAAATGGTACGGGCCATATTGAAGCAAGCATCACCAATAGACTCCAACTCAGAGACCTCACGGAGCATGGCGCGAATCTTTGCCTTGGTATCGTCAGACAGATGAGCGTCACTGACAGAGTTCAAATAGTTGGCAATCTCCAGCTCCATATTATCCGAGATGCCCTCATACTTCTCAATACGGGTATAGAGCTTATTAAACTCGCCAGCCTGGTTGTCTTTCTTCTTACCACTTGAGCTGGATGACAGCGTCAACAGCTCTCTCACCATACCAAACATGCGCTGCATACGGTTTGAGAATTGCTGTATCTCCTTCTGAGCCTCCAGGACAGAGAGCTCTGGAGTCTTCATGAAGCCAGCAGTAATGAAGTGCAGACGGAAGTCCTCCTCCTCGTCGACCTTCTTCGGCTTGATGACCCAGCAAACGAAGCGTTCTATCTGTGGGATGAACCATATCAGGATAAAGGTATTCGCCACATTAAATGACGTGTGGAATGCAGCCAGCACAAAGCTCAGCTTGGCAGAGTTGGCTAAGACAGCGTGCGTACCGGCATTTTCTACCGTCATATTGACATCGTAGCCTACCCAACCGCACACCATGTCGATGAAGGGGCGGAACACAAAGAGTATCCAGATGACACCAAAGACATTGAAGAACATGTGAGCCAATGCGGCACGACGGGCTTGTGTATTTGCTGACATCGCTGCCAGGTTAGAGGTCACGGTAGTACCGATGTTCTCACCCATCACGAGTGCAATACCCTGATAGATGGGCAGGGCACCACTCGAACAGAGTATCATGGTGATAGCCATCACTGCTGCCGACGACTGTACGCAGAACGTCAGTATGCCACCCAGCAGCAAGAAGATGAGCGTGGTCAGGAATGAGTCGGGGTCGAAAGAGGCAAAGAATTCAAGCACCGTCTGATTCTCACCTAAGTGCATATTCTGCCCCGTGACGCGCAGTGTTGCCAACGCGAAAATCAAAAAGGCAACACCAAAGAGGAAGTCGCCGATATAGCGGTACTTCTTCTGGTATATCAGGATGATACCCACGAAGAATGCAGGGAAGGCCAGCTGACTGATATCGAACGACATACCAGCAGACATAATCCACGCAGTCAGCGTGGTACCAATATTGGCACCCATAATGACGGAGATAGCCTGCGCCAGCGTTAACAAACCTGCGTTAACGAAGGATACCGTCATCACCGTGGTTGCCGTCGATGACTGAACGGAGGCCGTCACCAACATACCCGTAAGCATTCCCGTAAATCTGTTTGTGGTCATAGCGCCCAACACATGGCGCAACTGGGGACCAGCCATCTTCTGCAAAGCCTCACTCATTGACTTCATACCATACATCAGCAGCGCCAAGGAGCCCAGAAGCGTGAAAATTACCCAAATGGACATAAACTGAAATTTTGTGTTTTTGAAATATTTCGGTGCAAATATACAAAAAAAATCGTCTTTACACAAATAGTATGCAGTTTTTTTTATACCTTTGCGAAATCAATAACGAATATTACCATGACAGAACAAAATGTAAGGATTATTTGCCGCAACTTGGGACAGACGTTGGAGGTACCCGTAGGCTGCACGTTGGAGGAGGTTTATCAGCAAACTGGACTAACGATGGATTTTGGTCCAGTCAGTGCAAAAGTAAACAATAAGGTAGAGGGTATGCACTATCGTATCTACAAGCAGAAAACGATAGAATTTCTGGACTTGCAGTCTGCCAGTGGCATCCGTGCCTACACCCGTACCTTGTTTTTTGTGTTGTGCAAGGCAGCTCACGACATCTGGCCACAGTGCCGCGTCATGATTGACATTCCCATCAGCAACGGATACTATGTGGACATCGACCGTAAGGACGAACAAGGAAACAGGATAGAGATTACCCCCGACGACATCGCCGAGTTGCGAGAGCGCATGATGGCCATCATTGCTGAAGACCATCCCATTCACCGCTACGAGGCTACCACCGAAGAGGCCATTGAGATGTTCCGTAAAGAGGGAAGCTTGTCGAAGGTTAAACTGTTGGAGTATTCCGGCAGACTGTATACCACCTACTATGACCTGGACGGCTACCAGGACTACTACTATGGTACCCTGCTGACCTCAACAGGCAAGTTGCACCTCTTTGGTTTGGAATACTATTATAACGGCATCCTGCTGCGCATACCCTCACGCGAGAATCCAGAGAAGTTGGGAGCCTTCATCCGCCAGGACAAGATGTTCGAAATCTTCCAGGAGCACCACCAATGGCAGGACATCCTGAAGTTGCGCACCGTTGGCGACCTGAATGCGGCCATTGAACACGGCTATGCCAATAACCTGATACAGATCAGCGAGGCTCTACAAGAGAAGAAGATAGCGCAGATAGCTGACGAAATAGCCCACCGCAAGGGCGTAAGAATGGTACTCATCGCAGGTCCTTCATCGAGTGGCAAGACTACCACCTGCAAACGTCTCTCTGTACAACTGGCCGTCAACGGCATCAAACCCATTGGCATCTCGTTGGATGACTATTTCCTTGATCGTGACCAGACTCCTCGTGACGAAACTGGCGACTATGACTTCGAGCACCTACATGCGCTGAACATTCCACTGCTCAACGAGCAGATGAATGCGCTGTTCCGTGGTGAGGAAGTGGAGCTGCCACGTTATAACTTCCAGAAGGGTAAGAGCGAGTGGAGCGGCAAGAAACTGAAGTTGAATGGCAACGAGATACTGGTGGTAGAGGGCATCCATGCTCTCAACCCGGAACTGACGGCACAGATTCCCGACGAACAGATATATCGTATCTATGCGTCTGCATTGACCACCATTCTCCTCGACTCGCACAACTACATTCCTACCACCGACAACCGTCTGCTGCGCCGTATCATTCGCGACCACAAGTATCGTGGTGTATCCGCCAAAGATACCATACGTCGCTGGCCCAGCGTGCGCAAGGGTGAGAACCGCTGGATATTCCCCTTCCAGGAGAATGCCGACGCCATGTTCAACTCAGCTATGCTCTTCGAGTTGGCCGTCATTAAGAAACAGGCCGAGCCTCTGTTGGAGGAGGTCTACGAAAACTGTGAGGAACATGCAGAAGCCTATCGCCTACTGAAGTTCCTGCATTATATCAAGCCCATATCCGAAGACCAGATACCTCCTACATCGCTGTTACGCGAGTTCTTAGGAGGCTCGTCATTCGAATATTGAATCAGGCCCGCCTATCAATGAATAAAAATGCAGGTTTAGCTAAAATTTTACGCTAAATCTGCATTTTTATTGCAATTTATTTGGATATTACACAATAATTTGCGACCTTTGCAGGCGTTTATTCTTAGGAAAAGAAATACGTATATTCTAAATAAAAACTATGGCTGAAAAATTAGAAGTGAAGGAGCTGGATCAGGTTGTTGTCCGCTTCTCTGGTGACTCCGGCGATGGTATGCAACTCGCAGGAAACATCTTCTCTACGGTTAGTGCCACCGTTGGTAATGGCATTTCCACATTTCCCGACTATCCCGCCGACATCCGCGCCCCGCAAGGCTCGCTGACAGGTGTGTCTGGTTTCCAGGTACATATCGGTGCTGGTAAGGTGTACACCCCTGGTGACAAGTGCGACGTATTGGTAGCTATGAATGCTGCTGCACTGAAGACACAGTACCGCTATGCCAAGCCTGGTGCTACTATCATCATCGACACCGACTCTTTCGGTCCTAAAGACTTGGAGAAGGCACAGTTCCAGACTGAGGACTACCTTGGTGAGATGGGCATCGACCCAGACCGTGTCATCCAGTGTCCTTTGACCACGATGGTAAAAGACTGTCTGGCAGACTCTGGCATGGATAATAAGGCCATGATGAAGTGCCGCAACATGTTTGCGCTGGGACTGGTCTGCTGGCTCTTCGACCGCGACCTGAACCTCGTTGCCAACTTCCTCAAGGAGAAATTCGCTAAGAAGCCTGCCATTGCCGAGGCTAACATCAAGGTCATCCAGGCAGGTTATGACTATGGTCACAACACCCACTCCAGTGCTACCAACGTCTATCGCGTGGAGTCGAAGCACAAGGAGCCGGGTCGCTATATGGATATTACAGGTAACAAGGCTACTGCTTACGGTCTGATTGCTGCCGCTGAGAAGGCTGGCCTGCGTCTCTACTTGGGCAGCTACCCCATCACTCCTGCTACCGACATCCTGCACGAGCTGTCAAAGCACAAGTCTTGCGGCGTTATCACCGTTCAGTGCGAGGATGAAATTTCTGGTTGTGCTTCTGCTCTGGGTGCTTCGTTTGCCGGTGCCCTCGGTGTCACCTCTACCTCAGGCCCTGGCATCTGTCTGAAGTCAGAAGCCATGAACCTCGCTGTAATCATGGAGCTGCCGCTAGTCGTCATCGACGTACAGCGTGGTGGTCCTGCCACAGGCCTGCCCACCAAGTCAGAACAGACCGACCTGCTACAGGCACTCTTCGGACGTAACGGCGAGAGCCCCATGCCTGTCATCGCAGCTCTCAGTCCTACCGACTGCTTCGATGCCGCCTTCCAGGCCTGTAAGATAGCCTTGGAGCACATGACTCCCGTCATCCTGCTCACCGATGCTTACGTAGCCAACGGTTCTGGTGCCTTCAAACTTCCTGAGATGGCTAAGCTCGACGCCATCAATCCTCCCTATGTTCCTGAGGAACTGAAGGGTAAGTGGACACCCTACATGCGTGCAGAGAACGGTACCCGCTACTGGGCTGTTCCTGGTCGTGAGGGCTTTGCTCACATCCTCGGTGGACTGGAGAAGGACTCTAATACGGGTGCCATCTCAACGAATCCCGAGAACCACGACCTGATGACACGTCTGCGCCAGCAGAAGATTGACAACATCCAGGTTCCCGACCTTGAGGTAGACGGCGACGTAAACGATGCTGACCTGCTCATCGTGGGCTTCGGTTCTACTTATGGCCACCTGCACTCTGCTATGGACGAGCTTCGTGCTAAGGGCTACAAGGTTGCTCAGGCTCAGTTCAAGTATCTGAACCCGCTGCCCAAGAACACTGCCGAGGTACTGAATAAGTACAAGAAGGTGGTGGTAGCTGAGCAGAACATGGGTCAGCTGGCAGCCTACCTCCGCATGAAGGTCGACGGCTTTGTTCCCTACCAGTTCAACCAGGTTAAGGGTCAGCCCTTCGTAGTAGAAGAGTTAGTCAACGCATTCGAGGACATTTTAAAGAAGTAAAGCAATGAGTACATATACAGCACAAGATTTCAAGAAAGGCCAGCCTCGTTGGTGCCCTGGTTGTGGTGACCACTTCTTCCTGGCTTCACTCCATAAGGCTATGGCCGAGATTGGCGTAGCCCCTGAGAACGTCGCAGTAATCAGTGGTATCGGCTGTTCCAGCCGTCTGCCCCACTACATGGCTACCTACGGTATGAACACTATCCACGGTCGTGCTGCCGCCATCGCCACTGGTGCCAAGGTGGCTAACCCCAACCTCACCGTATGGCAGGTGTCAGGTGACGGTGACGGACTGGCTATCGGTGGTAACCACTTCATCCATGCCAACCGTCGTAACATCGACTTGAACATGATTCTTCTGAACAACCGCATCTATGGTTTGACAAAGGGTCAGTACTCCCCCACCTCACCCCGTGGCTTCGTCTCTAAGTCGAGCCCCTACGGCACTGTTGAGGATCCGTTCCGTCCTGCAGAGCTCTGCTTCGGTGCCCGCGGCCACTTCTTCGCCCGCTGTGTGGCTACCGATGCTGCTGGAACTGTTGAGGTGCTGAAGGCTGCCTACGAGCATAAGGGCGCCAGCGTCACGGAGGTACTGCAGAACTGCGTCATCTTCAACGACGGCTGTCACGAGGCCGTCTATAACAAGGAAGGTCGTAAGAAGAATGCCATCTACGTCAAGCATGGCGAGAAACTCGTCTTCGGTGAGAACAACGAGTTCGGTCTCGTCCAGCAGGGCTTTGGTCTGAAGGTGGTAGAAATTGGCAAGGACGGCTACACCATCGACGATGTACTCGTTCACGATGCCCACTGCGAAGACAACACCCTGCAGCTGAAGCTCGCCCTCATGGGCAATGGCGACGGTTTCCCCGTAGCCCTTGGTGTCATCCGCGACGTGGAGGCTCCTACCTACAACGATGCCGTACACGCTCAGCTCGCTGAGGTCAGCGCTCAGAAGAAGTACCACAACTTTGAGGAGCTCCTCGAAACCAACGACATCTGGACCGTACAATAAGCATAGCATTGGTGCGGAGACGTGCTCGCTGCAAAACGGTTTTCAAAAAATCGCTTTCACCTTCACACCACTGTAGCAAATGCCCTGTATATAAGCGGTTCGCGGGCGTTGCCCCGGCGCGCGAGGGGGTTACGACGTTTCACATCCCTTTCACACTTCCTTCATCCTGGACACCGGTGAAGGATTGGTGAAAGGGATGTGAAAGCGTTTTTACCCAAGCAAAGGGGCGAAACGACTGTAAACAGGGCATTTCAGCAACTACTGTGAAAGTGAAAGCGAATTTTTGAAAAATACTCGCGCGCGGCGCACACGCGCGTGCAAACATTATTTATGCGTATAAGACAGGCTAATTCACGCATGAGACAGCTGTACCCACGCGCGAGACAGCTGTAGCCGTGGACGAAACAGCTGTAGCGATGAAAAAGTCGTACCACTTTTCAAAAAGCCGTACCACTTTTCAGAAAACCGTACCACTTTTTTGTGTATCAGCTGTTCCCGACAATGGCTAAGCTGGTTAGTCGACCACGTACGACAGACAGGTCCAGAACTGGTTATCTCCCATTTCCACATAGAGTTCCAACTGCCCCTTACTGTCGGGTGTGACAGTAAGGGTGTGAACTTCTTGATTGTCGACTTTCCATTCCGTATGCCACTGCTTACGATTAGCCACCAGCGCCCATCTGCTGCCTGAGCGGGGACGTATGCTGAAGGTATAGGGTCTACCTGCCTGCAGGTGGCGGTTCATGGGTATGGAAATGATGTCGAACTCCTGGCCCTTGTCGTAGTAAAGCAACGGCAACTCCTTGACATGCTGCTCACGGATGCAGGCCAACAAGCGGTGACCGTCAATGCCACAGCGTTGCCACCCCTCGGCATCTATGGGGCCTGCAGCTACCGCATCGGGCACGCTGAGCGGATAGACCTGCTCCACTTTTGCCCAGTCGTCGGCTGTGGGTGTCTCTACCCGATATTCTACCATCGAGTTCCATCGCGTCGTGTGGTCAGGATCCTTCAACGAGAACAGCACGCGGCCAGTAGCTCGCGGCATGAACTTTATGGAGTAGACACCTGCGCCCTCAGCCTTCCAGTGCTCCTTCTGACATAGCAGCGGCTGGTTCAAGATGGCAAAGTTGAGCGGACTGTTCATCTTGACACGGAAGGTGTAGGTCTCGCCAATGCGCAGCGACTGCTGCAGTGGAATGTCAAGCAACTGGAAGAGGCCCTCGCCCTTATTATAGAAGAATGGCAAGGTCAAATGGTGGTCTAACGCCATCTGAAAGAGTCGGTGCGTATCAATGCCATAGGTCCGGTAGAGCACGTTGACGGCCGGCAAAGCCAGAAACTCGTCACGCGACAGATGTCGCCCGGTAAGTTGGTAGTGCTCGTGGTCAGGATAGTGCGTCAGCAGCATCCACTCCGGCTCCACCGCAAACCATGACCACTTGTCGGGATTCTTCTGGTAGCGCTGTTCCAGGAAATAGCCTGCACCCCATGTTGGGTCGAGCAAGATGCCATGATCCTGACGTGTATAGGCAAATAGCCACATGTGACCACCTGTCATCAGACGGCCATCGGCATCTCTCGACTCACCAGCAATGAGTTCCACCTTCAGCCCGGCGGCCTCGGCAATGCGATAAAACAGCTGGCAGTAGGCCTGACAGACGCCCCTGCGCATGAGCAGACAGCTGTCGGCACGATGAATGCTGCCAGACAGGTCGTAGTCGATGCTGTCGCATATCCATTCGTAAATGGCCTTATACTTGCTGTAATTGTCGGCACAGCCTGCCGTAAGTCGCGCTGCCAGGGGCGAATAGTCTACGTAAGATGTATAGACATGCTCTGGCTTCCCCTCGAAAGGAGGCTTGAACAGTTCGTTAGCGACGCTGCCGGCAGTCTGTGCACGCAGCACCGTCGTGGCCAGTGGCACTAAGCACCACGCAAGGCACAGCAGTAGGAGAGATTTGTAGTTATTCATAGTCTTCTGCATGGCGGCGTGCCCGATCTACCTGAACGCGATAGACAAGGCAGGCTATGACAAAATAGATGAGGACGTGGAGCCAGAGAGCATGGTACTCCGTGAGCACGTCGCCCAGCGTGCCCCCCATGGTGTTCAGACGGATGTAGGCACGTATGCCGAAGGTTGACGGGAAGAGCCATGACACGCCCTGCCAGAAACCGGGAATGCCGGACTGCGGCCATGAGGCACCGCTGAGAAACAGCAGGGGTACCGATACGAATACCATGAGTAGCATCACATTCTCACGATAGCGCACCAGGCAGCTCACCGTAATACCAAAGAAGATGCACGCCAGCGTATAGGGTATCATGACGGCCAGCAGGTCCTGCCAGTGGGCCAGACACGGGAAGTGGAATAGGCGCGGCACGATGACGGTGAGCCAGGTTCCCATCAGGATATAAATCATCAGATAGCACAGCGACTTGCCCAGCACGATGCGGAACGTGCCGTGGTAATGGCGCTGGATGGGCACCAGGTCCTGGAAACGGTTCGTCTCACGGGCGGTACCTGCCGACAGGCCAATGCCAAGCACCAGCGTCTGCTGGATAATAAGCATCAGCACGGCAGGCAGGACAAACGACCCGTAGCCTCCCGCCGGACTGAAGATGGCTCCACCACCCACATCGAGCGGTTTGGCCTGTATCTGTTCCTCGCGCTTGGTATACTTGCCCGACAGTTTGATTTGTATCTCGCTGTTCATCTCCTGCGACACGGCGACAGCAGTCTGATAGGCTGCCTTGTAAGCCAGCATCAGACTCATGTCACAATAGACGCTGACGGTAGACTGCTGCAGGCGGTAGATGCGCGACTGGAAATCGGTAGGGATGTAATAGACGGCCTTGGCCACATTGCGCCCCACCAGCATCTTGGCTTCGTCGATATCGTCGGCATAGCACACCACCTTGACGTCGGGCGACGCATTACACTTGCGGATGAACTCACGGCTCATCTGGGAGTGGCTGTTGTCAATGACGACCACGGGGACCTCGCGCACTACCTCATTATTATATATCCACGAGTAAAGCAGCGGATAGACCAGTGGCACCAAAAAGAAGAAGATGATGACACCTTCGTCCTTGAAGGTCTGGCGCATCTCGTCACGCCAGATGAGTGCCGCGTCGCGACAGCCTTCTATGATGGTTTTCAAGAGTCCTTCTGCTTTCATCGGTTGTGACGGTTAGGGAATATATACATAGGTAAGCATGGCGTTCTTAATCTTCGGGGCCACTATGATGGGCATCAGCATGAAGGTCAGCAGGGCTGCCACATGCCACCAGCAGTCGAGCAGCGAGAATGTGTTGAGCACACAGGTCTCGTAGACCATAAAGTAATGATGCAGAGGGAAGAGCCATGCCAGTGCCTGCAACGGTCCGTCCATGCCCATCAGTGGGAATGCTGAGCCGGCCATGGAGAAGCTTAGCACCGCCCACAGCGAGCTGACGCTCATTGACATGCGCAGCGACGGCATCAGCCCAAAGACAAAGATGCCGAAGCCCATGGAGGCAAACACCATCAGCAGGTTCAACAGCACAATCATTCCCGTTCCTCCGGGATGCGGGAATTGCAAGATGCCAAAGACATAGTAGCTGTAGCAAAAGACCAGTGTGAGCCATATCAGCAGATGGGGCAACAGCTTACCGGTCAGCGCCACCCAGATGCGGTTGCCGCCCATCAGCATCAGCTGCTTGCTCCGGTTAAACTTCAACTCCGTACCGATGGCATAGGTGGTAATGAGAAAGATGAACAGCATCATGACACCGGGGACGAGCATCGTCGAAAGATAGGCGTTGTAGTCGGTGGTCGAATTACTTATCTGGTGCAGGTCGATAGCTATCGGCTGCAGGAAGGTCTTAATCTGGTCGTCGGTAAAGCCACGGGCACGCATCGTGGCCTGGCCCACTGCGGCAGAGCCCAGCGTCGAGACGGTCTTCAGGTCACGAAACAGCAGCGAACCGGCTGTCAGCGATGTCATCGAATAATAATAGGAAATCTTGGGCTGACGGCTGCTCAGCAAGCGCTCGGTGGTGCCTTCCGGAAAATAGATAAAGGCATAGATCTCGTTGTTCTGGATGGCACGGCGTGCCTCGCTGACTGACGGATAGTGAGCCACAACGTGACTGGTCTGAAAAGCATCCAGCCGTCGAATCAGCGCGCGCGTCGTCGACGAGTTGTCCAGGTCTACCACGCCCACGGGCATCTCCTGTGGCTGTCCTTCCTGCATCAACGAGGTGAAGAAGAACATCACCGCCAGGGGAAACACCACCATGCAGAATACATAGATGGGGTTGCGCATGAATATCTTGCACTCCCTCACCGACAATTCGTATATCCGACGCAGCACCAGCAACATCGTCAGTTCTTAATAACCAGACTCATTCCAGGACGCAGGCCCTCAAACTTCTCTACAGGGCGGGCCTTAACCTCAAAGGTCTTCAGGTCGTACTGACCATTGGCCTTCGTGGCACGCCAAACGGCGTAGGAGCCCTCGTCTTTCAGAGAGTAAACCTTCAGCTGGACATCCTTGTTGAAAGCAGGAACAAAGGCGGTAAACGTATCACCCACCTTCATGCCAGCCAACTGGTCTTCACGGACACTGAACGTTCCCCACAAATCCTTCATGACGGCAATGGTCATGATAGGCGAGCCTGTACCTACCAACTCACCCTGCTTGGGGTAGATGTCCGTCACCTCACCCTCCATCTGGGCTATCTGTACGGTCTCGTGGATATAGGAGTTTACCTCCTGCACGGCACCCTTGGCACGTCCCACCTGGGCAGCAGCAGCGAGTTTATCCTCACGGCGGGCACCATTCACAGCCATATCATACTGACTCTGGGCAGCCTGCATCTGAGCCTCCATGGCCTTGTACTGGGCATACACCTCGTCGCGCTTCTGTTCACTGACTACACCTTCATCGAAGAGGCGCTGGATACGCTTGTATGACTTCTCGGCAATCTCCACACCAGCCTTAGCCTGCTGCAAGACATTGTAGGCCCCACGAATCTGCTCTTCGCGAGCACCGTTTTGTGCTTTCAGTTCAAGAGCTGAGGCAGCATCCTGTGCGCTCTGGGCCTGTTCCATCTTGGCACGCACCTCTGGAGCATCCAGGATAGCCAGCGTGTCGCCGACCTTTACGAAGTCACCCTCCTTGACACGTATCTCCAAGATACGGCCAGGCACCTTGCTCGACACGCGATACTCACTGACCTCTACCTGTCCCTGAATAACTTCTTTCTCGCGCGAGAAGGCAAAGAATCCGATGACACCAACGATGACCACCACTGTGGCAAAACCTATGATAGCCAGCAGGATGTTGTTATGTTGCGTTTTTGCATTCATTGTTTATTTTATTACGATATTACGTTATAACGTTATTACGAATGGATAGTTTATCTCAGCGTACCCAGCGACTTCTGCAGGTTCACCTGACTCAGCTGCACATCAATTTCAGCATCGATGAGCTGTGACTGTGCCTGTAGCCAGGCTGTCTGTGCCTCCATGACCGTTGTCGACGAGATAACGCCTTCCTGGAAACCCAGATTGGCTGTTCGCAGGTTCTCCTCAGCCTTCTGCTGACTAACCTTCGCCATTTCCAGCTTCTTGTTAGCCTCGTTGACACGGAAATTGCTCTGGCTGACCTGCAGCTCCATCTTCTCGCGAGCCTCCTCCAGTTCCAGTGCAGCAATGGTGGTAGCAGCCTTGGCAGCACGTACCTTATAGGCTACGTCTCCCCAGTTCCAGATAGGCACACGCATCATGACAGCGATATTCCATGCACCGCTGAACTTACGCTGGAAGCCGTTATACACATTGGGATTAGATGCAGAATAGCCACCCACCAACAGCACCTGTGGCAGATTGCCTGCCTTGAGGAGATTAGTGGTCTGTTGACTGATATCCACTACGTTCTGCAGCATCTTCAGCTCTGGACGGAACTCCAGATAGTCGCCCTTCTGGAAGTTCTCTGTGAGGGCAACGGCAGCAATCTGCTCTGTCTCTTCGTCAGCCAGCGTCACCTGTTCGTCGACAGGCAGTCCGCAGAGCTGACACAGCAACATCTTCGACAGTGTCAGTCCGTCGTTGACCTTCATGACAGCCATCTCGGCCTCGTTGACCTTCACGCTGACGCTCAAGCCCTCAGAACGGGTAGCGACACCCTCGCGAATCATCTTCTGCACATCGCCATCCAGCTTCTTCACCAGGTCGAGGAATCCCTCAGCCAGCTTCTGCTTATGGCGCAGCGATACCACCTGCCAATAGGCCTGGTCTATCTGGTAGAGTGTCTCCTGACGACGAGCATCGGCAGAGTTGGCAGCCAAATCCTCGCCAATGTCTGCTATCTTGTTCAAGGCCACGATGGCACCACCCATAAAGATAGGTTGTGTCACAAGGATGGCCCCACCAAACATGTGGCGGGTATCGGTATGCAACTCATCGACGATACCTTGACCAATCTGGTTCAGCGTACCTGCCATACCATTCATCATGGATGTCACAGGAGCCGTACCACCAAACAGAGCGCTCAGCACGGGCATAGCCGAAGCCAGTCCTGTCTGCAGCTGATTGACGCTGTTGGTACCCAGGTCCGACAGGGTCTCCTTGCTTTCGTCGCTAAGAATGGAGATCTCCTTGCTGGTATACAGGTAACCACCTGCAGCAGACACATGTGGCAGATACTTTGTGCGCGCCGACTTGCGGATGTTCTTAGCGACCTCCTGCTTGACACGCTGCACGCTCATCTGCTTGTTGTTGCGCAGTGCCATGGCCCTACAACTGTCAAGGCTCAAAACGCGCTGAGCCTCGACAGGATGTATGCCAAAAGCCAATAGCCAAAAGCTAATAGCTAATACCTTATTCATTTATTTCTCGAACGTGAAGTTTCTTGAGCCAATCATATTACCGTCGGCAAAGATGCTGACGTTATAAGAGCCACCCGGCAGGGTCTCGTTGACGGTCCATGTAGCTGTTATCGAAGTCTCTTCACCGCTATAGTCGATAGTTCGCTTCATGGTATAAGCCAGCTGACGGTTCTCATAAGTGAACGAACCACCACCATTGAGTACCTCACCCATAGGATTGGTCACACGGATAAATATTTCACGGGTACCATTGGCAGCCGTTACGTTGCGGGCAATATTGAAAGCCACCTGCAAGCTACGTGCCTTCTTCATCGTCTTGTTGTTCTTACCCCTCTTATTCAATGGCATCAGCGAGATATTGGTAGCATTCAGCTGTGAGGCGATAGCCACCTTCTCTGACAGCGTCATGTTGCTTGATGCCAGCGCCATGTTCTGCTGGTTGGTATATTCCAACTCAGAGCGTACACGGTTGTTCTCGTCCATCAGCTCAGCATTCAACTGGTTCAGCGAGTCAATCTGGAGCACATAGCTGCGCAGCACGGCACGAACGGTAGCCAGCTCTTTCTTCAGACGGGTAATCTCTGCTGCGTCGTTAGCTTTGGTCTGACGCAGCTCTTCCAGCAGCTGCTTGGTGCGCTCCTGCTCACGAGTCAGCTGATTGATGATAGAGTCGTTGTTGATACGCGTCTTCATCTCGCTGTACTGGTCAGCAAACTGCTGATACTCATTTTCCATCTCTTGTTTCTCAAGAACAGCCAATTCCTGCATGTCCTTGTTAACCTGCTTCTCCTGATTGAGGTTATAAGCAAGATATGCCACACCTGCAATCAACAATACGATGACAGCCACTAAGGGCAGTACAATTTTCTTATTATTCATAGTTTTAAATGATAATTTGTTTTCGAAAACACGCTGCAAAGATAAACTTTTTCTACGAAATACCAAAGAAAAATTTGTAGTTTTGAAAATATTTACTATATTTGCAACATTATTAACGCTAAAAAAGAGTTTACCTATGGCTCGAAATGGATGGTTATATAGGGTTTACGACCTCTACAGAGACGGCTTCCGTCAGATGACGCTGGGGCGAACACTGTGGGCTATCATCCTGATTAAGCTGTTCATTATTTTTGCCATCCTGAAGGTATTCTTCTTTCCAAACTATATCAGCACCCATGCCGAAGAGGGCAAGGAGTCTGAGTTTGTCGCTACCAAAATCCTAAAACAATAGATGCTATGAACAACTTATTTATGACCATTGACTGCGGGTCCATCGACTGGGCCAGAGCGCAATTCGCACTGACAGCCATCTATCACTGGCTCTTCGTGCCTCTGACGCTGGGACTCGCTGTAGTGATGGGCATCGTCGAGACTTGTTGGTACCGCACTCGCGATACTTTCTGGCGTGATGCTGCCCAATTCTGGCAACGTCTCTTCGGCATCAACTTCGCCATGGGTGTTGCTACAGGTATTATTCTTGAGTTTGAGTTTGGCACCAACTGGTCCAACTACTCCTGGTTTGTGGGCGACATCTTCGGCGCGCCACTGGCCATTGAGGGCATCGTGGCCTTCTTCATGGAGTCTACTTTTGTGGCTGTCATGTACTTCGGATGGAAGAAGGTGTCGCCTGGCTTCCATCTCGCCTCGACATGGCTGACAGGCCTTGGCGCCACCATCTCTGCCTGGTGGATTCTCGTGGCCAACGCGTGGATGCAGTATCCCGTGGGCTGTGCCTTCAACCCTGACACCATGCGCAACGAGATGGTCAGCTTCCTCGACGTGGCACTGTCGCCCTTTGCCATCGACAAGTTCTGTCACACCGTTATCTCCGCCTGGATCATCGGTGCTATCTTCGTCGTTGCCGTCTCGTGCTGGTACCTGATGAAGAATCGCGAGATCCGTCTGGCCAAGGAGAGCATCAAGATTGCTGCCATCGTGGGTCTCATCGCCTCGCTGGGCGCAGGCATGACGGGCCATAAGTCGGCACAGAGCGTGGCTGAGGTACAGCCCATGAAGCTCGCTGCCATGGAGGCCTTGTATGATGGTGGCTACGACCAGGGACTGACGCTGGTTCCTGGCATCGAGATGCCCTACATGCTGTCGTTTATGGCCACCAACGACTTCCACGCCTTCGTGCCTGGCATTGACGACATCCTCAACGGCTACACTAGGGCTGATGGTACCGAGGAGCCTTCTGTCAACGAGAAGATAGCACGTGGCAAACTGGCCATTCAAGCCCTTGCCGACTACCGCAAGTCTAAGGCTGCAGGTGCTCCCGACGCCGTTCTTACGCAGCAACTGGAGACGCTTAACGAGAACATGCCTTACTTCGGCTATGGCTATGTCAAGGACAAGAAAGACATCGTGCCACCCGTCTGGGTCAACTTCTGGGCTTTCCGTATCATGGTGGGCGCAGGGTGTCTGTTCATTCTCTACTTCCTGCTGCTGGCCATCCTGTCGTTTAAGATACCTTATCTGTCTATCATCACGCGTCGCCTGCTGGCTACCGTTGGCATCCTGCCCGAGACCCAGGCCGACAGCCACGACATTGCCGGACTGCCTGCCTGGCACTATTGGCTAGCCATCCTCTTGGTACCCCTGGCCTATATCGCCTCAGAGAGCGGCTGGCTGGTAGCAGAGTTCGGTCGTCAGCCTTGGACCATTCAGGACATGCTGCCCACATGGGTGGGTGTCAGCGACATCGAGAGCTGTTCGGTGGCACTGACCTTCTTCCTCTTCCTGTTCCTCTTCACCCTGATGCTCTGCGTGGAGATAAATATCATGCTTAAACAAATCAAGAAAGGACCCAAATCATGACATACGATTTCTTGCAACACTACTGGTGCTTCCTGGTATCCCTGCTGGGAGCCCTGTTGGTATTCCTGCTGTTCGTGCAAGGTGCCAACTCCATGGTACGCTCGTTAGGATATACCGAGGAAGGTCGTCGACTCATCATCAACTCCACAGGTCGTAAGTGGGAACTGACGTTCACCACGCTAGTCACCTTCGGAGGCGCCTTCTTTGCCTCCTTCCCCCTCTTCTACTCTACCAGCTTCGGCGGAGCCTACTGGCTGTGGATGGCCATCCTGTTCACCTTCGTCCTGCAGGCTGTCAGCTACGAGTTCCAGAACAAGCTGGGCAACATCCTAGGTGCCAAGACCTTCCAGTGGTTCCTCATCATCAATGGTCTCGTAGGTCCCCTACTCCTGGGCGGAGCCGTTGCCACCTTCTTCGAGGGCTCCAACTTCATTGTCTCTAAGAGTTCTATGCTTTCTCCCCTCCTTTTGGAGGGGTCGGGGGAGGCTATCTCCCACTGGGCCAACGCCTCCCACGGCCTCGACGCCCTGCTCAACCCCTGGGTACTCGTCTTCGGACTGGCTGTGATGTTCCTGGCACGTGTGCTGGGCACCCTTTATATTATTAATAATGTGAACGACGAAGACATCCGCAGTCGCGCCAGCGTACGCCTCATCGGTGCCGCCGTGCCTTTCCTCATCCTCTTCGTCGCCTACCTCGTCCACCTGCTCTTGAAGGACGGCTATGCCTACAACGACGAGGGCCTCATCTTCATGGAGCCCTACAAGTACCTCCACAACTTCATCGACATGTGGTACCTCACCATCGTACTCCTCGTGGGTGTAGTGCTGGTACTCTTCGCCATCGGCAAGACCATCGTCTCCAAGGACTACATCCAGGGCATCTGGCCTGCAGGCATTGGCGTCGTACTCGTCGTGCTGCCCCTGCTGCTCATGTCAGCATGGAACCACACCGCCTACTACCCCTCTACCGCCGACCTGCAGTCGTCACTGACCCTTGCCAACTCGTGCAGCAGTGAGTTCACCCTGCGCACCATGTTCTACGTCAGCCTGCTCATACCCTTCGTGCTGGCCTACATCGCCTACGCCTGGTATGCCCTCGACAAGAAGAAGCTCGACAAGGAGGAGATTGCCGACGGCCACGCGTATTGAGCCTCTACACTATCCGCCTGAAGCGCAAGAAATGAGGCACAACACAGAAACATCACAGCGGGAGGACATTTATCTGTCTTCCCGCTGTGATGTTTCTCCCCTACTCCGCTTAGAGATTCCTGTTGTGAAGTGTTGCAAAGAGGATGCGCATATAGGTGTGGAACTGTTCGGGGTTAAGCACCTGTCGCATCTGCTCAGCATCCTTTCTTACTGTCTGGTGGATGCCATGTCTCAGCTGGCGACCCTTCAGTGTTGACAATGACTTCATCTCGTTGCTGAAGTTGTCTTGGATTTCCTCTACAGCGTCCATCTGCTGCTCGTCGAGGTTGAGCGTAACGGAAAGACGATAGATGTCACAACTCATGTCAAAGCGTCTGTCTGCACTACTTTTTGCAAAACTCATTGTTACTGCCATCAGGGCTACCAGTGTTAAAGCGATCTTTTTCATAATCATTTCTTTTTTAAGTTATACTTTTTTTATTTGTTGTTTCTAATGTTCTGATTTCTACTACTTTGACGCCATCAGCAACCAGACGTTTAACCGCCTAGAGCGCACTATCAACGAACCCTCCGTTTCGTTCAGCGAACCCTCCATTATCATCAACAAAAAAAGAGCTCAAAGGTTCTTGAAGAATGAACCTCCGAGCTCCATTTTCTTATCATATCATTAAGTTAAGCACTTTGTACCACTGTCATGACAGAAGCTATCATCACAAGGATAATCAAGAAGGCGATTTTTTTCTGGTTCATAGGGCAAAATGGTTGTTAGTTGAAAAAGAGATTATCTACAGGTGCAAATATAGCAAAAAAAATAGGAAATAGCCATCACTTTGCAGGAAGATTTAAAAGATTTTATGTTTTCTGAGAACTTTTTCTTATCTTTGCACCCAGAAAGACGAAAAGACGCATATTCATATATAAAAATAACGGATTTAACTAACTAACTTATCAACAGATGATGAAGAATTTGAAAGGACTATTCTTATCTATCGTCCTGCTGGTGTCAGTCATGGCATCGGCACAGGAAAGCCAGGGGGCTTTCGTCACAGGCAAGTACCGTAACGTATTTGTGGAGCTGGGCTACCAGCCTGCAGCTGTAGAAGCCAAGTTGAAGGAGGTCTTCAACGACGTATTCCGTGGCCCTAACAAGGTGTATTTCGAGGTGGGCGACACAATGGGCTACGTCAGCGACATCAAGAACCACGACGCCCGCACCGAGGGTATGTCGTATGGTCTGATGGTGGCCGTACAGTTTGGCGAGAAGGACATCTTCGACCGTCTGTGGCGCTGGACTAAGAAATATATGCAGCACCAGAGTGGCATCCGCGAGGGCTACTTTGCCTGGAGCTGCAAGACCGACGGCACCCACTATAGCGATGGTGCTGCCAGCGATGGCGAGCTGTACTTCATCACCGCCCTGATCTTTGCCTCCAACCGTTGGGGCAACGATACGGGCATCAACTACAAGGCCGAGGCACAGCGCATTCTGAACTGCATACAACCTAAGGAGTACACCCCAGAGCCTCGTCAGGGCTTTGGTGGTTTTGGTGGTTTCGCCCCACAGCAGCAAGGGCCGCAGAAGATGTACCTCATAGACCCTGAGACCAAACTCATCACCTTTACCCCCGATGGCTTCGGCCAGCGCTTCACCGACCCCAGCTACCATATCCCTGCCTTCTACGAGGTGTGGGCCAAGTGGGGCGACGACGGACGTAGCGACCACTGGTACGAGTGTGCCAAGAAGAGCCGCGAGTTCCTGCACAAGTGCATCAACGAGAAGACGGGCTTGAACGGCGACCAGTGCCAGTTCGACGGCAGCGAGATGCAGATGCCCCGCTTCCCTGGCATGTCCCAGCGTCCTCAGGGTGAGGCTCCCCGTAGAAACGGCAACAACAACTTCCGCTACGACTCGTGGCGCGTGCCTATGAACATCGCTATGGACTACGAGTGGAGCTGTGCCGATGGCGAGTGGCAGCGCCAGTATGGCGAGAAGATACAGAACTTCTTCTACAGCCAGGGCATCGACACCTTCGTCGACCAGTACCGTCCTGACGGCACCCTACCCGAGGACAACGAGATACTGCAGGCTGGTGGATTCCGCAAGCTGCGCCACAGCATTGGTCTCGTTGCCACTACGGCAGCAGCCTCAGTGATGTGTCAGCACGAGAAGAAGAAAGAGTTTGTCGACGCCCTGTGGAATGCCAAGCACGAGCCCTTCGACGACGGCTATTTCGATGCCTACTACGATGGCTTGCTGCGCCTCTTTGCCTTCATGCACCTCAGTGGCCACTACCGCGTCATCACCCCCAGTGCCACGCATTGACGCTGCTACCTCACCAATACTTTCTTAATCGTACCATCAGCCTGTCGCACGATGTTCAAGCCGCGCGTCAGGTGCTGATGGACGGTGCCCAGCAGGTCATAGATATGGTCCACAGCGGCGGAATTATCATTAGTGGTATGTATAGACGTTGTCTGCTGAAGAGGATGCGACGAGGCAGAAAGCAGCTCGACAAAGAGAAGATAGCCGACGGCCACGCCTATTATAGCGCTCACATTTGATAATTACAAAGTATAAATCAACTAGCATTTTTGAGCACATAATTAAGAGGGCGCACGCCCTCTTTTCTTTATCAAAATATGCCCCACCATCCTCTCGAACAGTGGGACACGATTGAAAAAAACTTAAACTTAAATCAATTATGATTTAGTTTACTAACTATAATATAAATCGGGACCTGCGCACCTCGCGGTGCCATGGTTTAGTTTCCCTATATTTTATCGAGGAACTCACAGGAGCCCACTTGGCTCCTGCAAGCCCAAAAGCCTTCTAAGTTATAAGTCTTCTTCGTCGAGGTCGTCGAAGTCCTCTTCGAGGTCTCCGTCAAATTCACGAGAGAGCAAATTGAATGTTAGTATGTTATTGTTAGTTTTATCGTTTTTCGTCTTTCGCCCTTACACTAACCTTGCAGACAAAGAAAGTGCGCAGACCCCCGTACTCCCAGACAGGTCTACCACAACCTTACAGTACATACACGAAGCCTGCGCACTAAAGCGCTACTTCAACGTACTGTAATCTGCTCTTATTATCCTCTGATCGATGTGGTAGTTCGTCTGGGAATTGAGCAAATAAAAAAGTTCGTTGCACGGTAGAGAACCATACAACGGCACAAAATTATACAATTATTTCGAAACCGCCAAAGAAATATAGAGGAAAAATTTGAGGACCTAAAGAAATCTCAGAATTTTAAAATTCTTCCTCATTTATTTTGTCCTTTGCTCGTACATAGAGGGGACAGTCCTAGGGTACAGTTTCCAAATCTTTTCCTCAAAATCTAGCTGACAGGTACCAGTTGCTTGACAGCTGTAAAGTTACGCCTGATGGAGGCGTAACTTTCTTCTATTATTCTCTGGTCTCACTGCAAAGTGCAACCAGTAGGCACCCTTGCTGTTCCGCTCTATCAGCAGCTCGTCAAAGTCCTCCCCTGACTCGTCGCTGATGTCCAGCAGGATTACGGCATAGCGGAGCAGTTGCTCCATACCCAATACTCGGATATCCACTGCACAACCCGTCAGGTGGTTCGAGGTCGCCACGCCACCCACCAGTTTGTTCACCTGTGGACTCCTGTACCCTGAGTTAATTACTATTGGCTGCTCATAGTTCCCCCTCTCTTTCTCTGACCTAAAGGTGCAGAGTGTGGCGTTGCAATGGAGAGGGGTTAGGGGGAGGCTATATCGCTTATTGTACTCGTCGCGCAACATCTCCAACCACCCAGTAAGCCTTTTCAGATTCTCTATTGCTACATGACTGGGTATATTCCCATCCTTCGTCTTTACGCTTGTTTTGCAGAGCTCCCCCAGCGTGAAATGCTGGGAGAGTCTGACCTCATTATTTATTTCTACTTTCGTTTTCTCCATTTCTCAATTTCTCTTTTTACATTATTACATTTTTAAATTTCTTCATTAAATCATGATTTCCTTCATGATTTTCCTGTATTTTCCTTTCTTCACTCGCTCTATGAAGCCATGTGTCAACCAGCGTTGACATTGTTTGGTCGATGCATCTGCTTCCAAGTCCAATACCTGTTGTACATCTTTAGTAGTGAATGTTTCAGGTAGACTGCTGTAAGCATCCGCATTCTTCGAGTTCTTTCGGCGAGGCACATATTCGCGTTCCGCATTGTCCCATGAGTCTTGCAACATCTGACCAAAGAAATAGTCTTGGAAGTAGATGACGGCATCGTACATCAGCGTAGAGAATTTGAGGTCATCATCTGTAATCTCTAGCTTGCCAGTCTTCTTGAATTCGTTGTACTGACGAGCCAGGATGCGGGGCACGGTGAACCAGGTGGCATAGAATACGGCACGCTTACGCAGGTAGTCCAGCACCAGGTCGCCTGCTGCCTCTGCCTCCTGTGCCGACAGCTCGCAGAGATTATAGACGTGATCTACCAGCCTTTGCAAGGGCAGTTCGCCATGCAGCTGTTCCATCTTGAAGCCCCACTGCTTCAATTCCTCGTTGGTCTTCCAGTCCACAACATTCCTGCGTACCATCTTGAAGTTAGCTCGCTCCATCAGGAAGATGGCCACACGCGAACACAGTCCGTCGTTGATGTTTCTGAGCGTGAACTTCTTGTGCAGGCTGACATTGGTACCCGTTGTTACGCTGTTCCAGTAGACGGGCAGGATGTCGTTGATTGAGTCGCCATTGGCATAGTCGACACCACTGAGCTCGTTATGAAACGCTTTCAATTCGAGGTCGTGCTTGCCTATCCATGCACCACCGCTTTGTGCTGAGATGCTGGAGTCCAGCTCCGAGTCGAACATATACAGGTGCAGCGGTAGCTGTTCGCCGTCGACTATCTCCTTGGCCCTCTTCAAGCGACGGAAGAAGATATTGTTCGAGGTCTTGGTAGGCAGATACCTAATCATGCCCTCAGGCTCTACCAGTGCGTCTTGCTTCTGCGCTTTGCTCGACGTGCCACGCTTCTTCTGCTCCTGTTTGTAGCGTGTCTCTGCCAGTCGTACCTCTTCGTCCTGTGCTCGCATGGAGCACATAATCTGGTCGTCCAGTTGCTTGGCAAACGACTTACCCGAGGCAGGGTGACCAATAATCAGCACTTGCGGGTTCATGCGTTGTATGCCACCATCAAAATGCTTGTACCAACAGCGAGTCATCAGCGTGCAGTACATCGCTCCTGAGGCAAACACAGCGCCTAGCCAGTTGGCCCTGCTCACCCCTCTACAGGCTTCGGCATAAGGGGTGCAAAGGAGAGGTTCCAGCCTTTCAGCGAACTGCTCGTAAGGCACTTCAACTGTTCCCACAGACTTTGCAGCTGCTGGGGTGTTGCTGGCATGAATACCCACACTTTCAAGCACCCCTTGCATCCTCTTGGGGATGTCTTTGTACAGCTTTCGCTCACAAGCCGTATGAGCAATGTCAGTGACTTCCTTGTCGCCTCGTTCTCTGATGACGTCCTGCACAAATCCGCACATTCTAAGCACCCTGTCGACCACTTCCGGCTGGTTGTCGCAGATGTATCTAAGGTCGAGAGCCATTTGCAGCATTGTTCGGTGACGATCTCCAGCGGCGGGAGCACCACCTTGTGCGGCCTGCCACGCTTCACAGATTTTGGCGTATTCGACGCCATGGTACGAGCCTCTCCCCCCGCCCTCTCCAAAGGGAGAGGGAGCTTCTGCTTCATTACTTCTTCCATCTTCATTCTCAACTCTTAATTCTTCATTCTTAACTCTTAACTCTTCGAAGCTGTGCGTCTTTTGCGTTGGTTCAGTACGACCACTACGATAAGCCTCGCAATAAGTTTTATCAAACTCATCATTGAAATAGTTTATCAGTTCCTTTTCATTCAGATAATACACATCCTCCCGCATAGGAGCATAAGAGATTCTTGACGCATCGATGCAGCTGGCATCGGCCTTTACACCCAATGCCTTCGCCAGTTCTATCTGGTTGTCAGCAATGTTGCCGACCTCCACTTTGGCCTTACACACCAGTCGCAGACCCTTTCCCGATGATGTCAAGTGGGCAAATACCACCTCCCAAGGGAATCCCTCGCCTTGTGTCCGTTCGAAGATTTCACGAGGGTTGTCCACATGGTCCACGTCAAACATAAACAGGCCACTCAGATGGATGCCCGCCAGTACCCTGCGCTTCATGGTGCGTGACGGGTCTTTCTTCAATGGCGTCTCGTCAAAGTCACGAGCCCCGAATATCAGTGGTGGCAGACTCTCCTTCAGTGCCGTAGCCCAGCGTCCCAGCTTCTCTTCATCAGTCAGTGCCTTAAAGGCCTCGCCAGCACCCTTCTTCTTCAATTCTTCTTTGATGCAGAATTTCTGGAAGTCCGTATTCGATGCCCATAGCCTGATAGCTCCGGGCTCCCTGACGCTGCGAATGGTCTCTATCTTCCATTTCACCCTGGGCGAGTCCAGCACCTCGTTAAGTTTCTCCAGTGTGCCTGGCACCGCTGGAGAAATAAATTGGTTATCTTGTATGCAAAACATAATATCTCATTGTCTCATTTTCTCCATTTCTCAATTCGAATTATGTTTTAGCAGAATTCGATGATTTCCCTCTCAATCAGTGCCTCTTTGGCCTCATGTGTATGCTCATCCAGCAGCCCCATCACACGAGCTGTTCCCACCTCTTTGGGGAACGAGCCGAACACCTTGATGCGCTCCATCGACTCCTTCACCCACCCCCAGGGCAGCTTCTTCACCAGCTTATCCTTGACGTGCGCTTTCTCCTTGCGGTTAAACGCATTAAAACTCTTCTCACCCGTCCACTTGTCATAGCCAAGTGTACCTTCTATCCTCTTGCCCGTTAGCATGCGGGCCCATGTCTCTTCAGAGATCTTAACTTTAATAATCATGTTGTCTCGAGTTTTTGCTGAGGTTCACGTTGAGAAAGGCGCCTACATCCGTTTCCGTGATGCTCAATTGATTCCCTCCGCTTCGCTCAAGATTAATTAGATTGCTTTGATTGTGCTGATGTAGGTTTTGTTTTCGTAGCGAGTCTGTCCCTGCTGGTCTTGCCAGTCACGGACACTCATCGAGAGTTGAACGCGCACAAAGTCGCCTTCCTGTAGATGTCCCACAAGCGAGCGGGCATAGTCGCCTGTCGCCTCTGCAAACAGGGTGTCTATGCCGTCTGTGAGCACCATGCCCATGCTCGTAAACACCCTTGGTTGACCCTGTTGGTCGTTGTACTGTCTGTCCTGTAATGGCAGCAGTTTCTGAATCTTCATTGTCTTTTCCATAATCTCTAATTTTTTAATTTTGTAATTAATGTATTGCGAACCTCGTCCCATGACTCAGTTCAAAATCCTTACGTATGCTCTCCACAGATGCCGGAGTCACTTCCTTGCCTCTGACCCTCATGTCAAGCTCGGAGGTACGAACCTCCAGAAGAAAAAGCTGATACGCTCTGCACTGCACCTTACCATGTTCGCAGCCCAGCGTTTCCAGCCTGTCGCTCAACGACCACTTGTCGCACACGTTGTTTCCCCTGACATGCTTGCCTGTCAGCTTGCAGCAACGCAGCTCCTTGTCGTCAAAATCCCTGTCTTTGCACGATGCGCAACATTTCCTGATTCTCACACCGTACTGGTTGACAGTAACCTCCATTTCTATGCTCTTGATCATATTATATTTATGATATTAGTTTCTTAATTAAAAACCAGCCGTGCTGTCACAGCAGAGCTGGGTGTGGCAGTCCGCTGACTGCCTTGACACAATATCAAAAAGGATAACAAAAAAACAAACCTATGAAAAACAAAATTAAACGTATATCTACGTGGCCTACCACGTGTGTCTTATGTTTCAGTATTTCAAAGATCAATTGTCAAACCCGTTTCCGTTTGTTGACGTTGCAAAAGTATGAAGACTTTCTGAACCCTCAAAGGACAGTCAAGTGCCCTGTAGAACATCCTGTCGAACCTCGCTACACATTGTCGAACTTCTTGTCGAACAGAGCTACTTTTGCCTTATTAAAGGCTGCCAAAAACTGTCTTGCAACGTTCTTTCGCCTGAGCACCTCATGAGGCTCCTCAGTGTCAGAAAACGACCAGTCAGGATACACACCATCCACCTTTTTATAGTTATTGGATATCGTAGAGCGATGTGGCAGATGGTCTATACCCAGCTCTGCCAAATAGGCCAGGAAAGCCTGGGGCGAACGGAATCCGTCGATACCATCCACCAGATACTGGTCCATCACCACCATAATCCAAGTAAAGTCATAAGGATACTGCAAGGCATTCCTTGCACGTAGCACCTCTATAGCCCTGAGCACACAACTATCACGTTGCTCGTCAGAGTCAAGCATTTCCCCTGTATTAACCACCTCCACCTTCTGGCAGAGCTGCAACATGCCCAGCACACACTCGAATGCTGAATCATCTACGTTGATAATTAGTTGTTTCATAGTCTCCAAGTTTTGTGAGATGAGCAGTGAATGCTGGCCAGCTTTAACTCATGAGACTCTCACTCAACTCGGATTATACATTCGATTTATCTATTCACTTTGCGTATTAGGTCTTCAAGTAGCACCGTTTCAACGCTATTTCCTTTGTAGTTACTGGTATAGAGACCCGAATTCTGGTAGAAGCAAGCTGTTGTCGCCTGACTATAATCGATGCGCCAAGAGCACTCTTCTGTGAGGTAAATATGATTTTTTAGTGTGCGTAATCTGTTCGCTGCAAAAATAGCTTCATAGGCATTGTCTATATCGTATTTCCTCTTACAATGCTCATATTCCAACTTGTATTGTTCGAATTCGTTTTTTTCATTCCGTGTCATAGGACCATAGTTCTTTATCACCTCATCGGGGTCAAGTCCGAAAATTACAGTGACTAGTATTGACTCGTCCTGTTTTTCTACGTCGATGTCTAAAACTAAGTGATCATACCCCAAGTAACTAGTCATCTTACCTAACAGACGCAGTTCGATTAGTTGTTGCTTCTTTTTCACGATAGCATCCTTGATGGTCTCAATGATAGCTTGGCGCTTTACCACCTCAGCCTGGTCTGTTATCAACTCGCAAGCTAACTGCTTGCATACTTCACTCGACAAAATAAAATTTTTCATTATTGTTTTTTTAATTATGTACACGCGAGGACTATCCTTTGCGTGGCTTCGAGGCTTTGACACCTGTCCACGATGCAAAAGTAAATAACATAAAAAAATACAGCAGTTATTTCCGTAACTGCCGTATTAATATCGTATAAAGTCCGTAAATTACACCGTCTAAATACGGAATGTCCGTATTACAGTCTCTCTTCTATTACATTCCATAATTCTATGCAGAATTCTTTTTGAGGATTGTTTTTCATGTCATAGTAAGCTTCATTCCTGTCATGAGGATCAGTAATCACTTTTGTAAAGTTTTTCATAGTACTCTCACTGATATGCAATTTTTCAGGGAATTCTTCAGGTGTAATTTCTTTAGCCATATTGGCAAAGTCCGTTTGTGTAAAACTTGCTTTTTCCAAACGGTCGCGCACTACTAGATATGTTCCAATCCAATGACTCTTGGTCGTGAAAAGGTTTTTGCTATACATAACCGATAAAGAAGACCTTATTAACTCCATACGAGCAGCCAAATCCAAGCGACGATATTGGGATCTAGGATCATAGTCTATGTTTTGTGGGCGCAATAGTTCATGTGGTTCTCCTGGCAAATTGATATTGTCACGATTCGCTTCTGACAATATCTGATGCAGGCGAACTATACTTCGAGATTTATCTTCATATATTGCGTTAAGAGTTTTGACAACTCTAGACAAACAGTTAATATCTTCTTGGTCCTTGGGAATTTCAGGAAATTCAGGAAGCTTAGACTCTCTAAAAACAACACTAGCAGCAATACTTTTCATTAAGGTCAAATACTCCCAAGTTTTCTGAAGAACTGCATCAATTATTTCTTTATCATTATTAAATATAGGAACATAAAATGTTATCAATTCAGGATTGTCTTCTTGACATACAATACATTTTCTTACGACACCATACTTGTCCTCATTATATAATAGTGATACATCTAATTCTATATGGTCAGATACTGGGGGAAGTTTGATATAGAGGCCAACTCTATGCAGGTAATTTTCTAAATCAAAAATACCTTTGAAGCGAACAATTCCCTTTTCCGCTTCATCAATTGACACGCCATCACTAGCTAGTAGTACGAAATCGCTCCACTCAAATGGACTAAGTTCTCCGTTAGAAGAGAGATCAGACATGCCAATAACGTCCACGTCACTTACCTCTACTTTAGTCCATACATTTCCTTCCCCACCTCCATAATATGATGCTATATCGCGATTTCCGCGTTCATTTCCAAGCTTAGCTCGAAGTTGTTGCTTGTCAACATAGCTTACCACAGGATGACTATGAGAATAAATGTCAGTACCAATATCATTCGGATAGGTCTCACCAACAACAATAAGCGTACCAATTTGTATACCAACGACTCCTCCATAATGTATAATCTGGTAAGGAGGCTCCAATTTTACAAAATGTGACTGCATATTATTATTTTTGAATTATATATATAGTTCATTATGTTTTTATGTAGCGTTCTATAACTCTTCTGCAGCAATCAGCATACCTGTTTCCTCTATAGGTTCGTTTGCATGTTGTGTGGAGTGGTCTTGTAGATAGATATGGTTCAGAGTAAACGCAATCGAATCCAATGTCTCTTTTCGTTTTGATGGCTTCAATTCACATTCCCAAACGGTAATGCAGTGCCATCCCATAGCTGCCAGTTGTTTCTGCTCTTCCTTGTCACGTTCTTTGTTCCTGCGAATCTTCGCTACCCAGAAGTCATGGTTTGTGGTAGGTATCTTGCAACAGGCAGAACTTTCCATCTTGCCCAGTTCCACAAGATGTCCATGCCAGAAACAGCCGTTCACAAAGATGCAAGTCCTGTACTTCCTTAGCACCAAGTCTGGATGCCCAGGCAGACGCTTGTGATTAAGTCTGTACCTGAATCCTTTTTTCCATAACCCACGTCGCACAATCATTTCTGGCTTGGTATCCTTATCGTGGATAGCAGCCATATTTCTGTGGCGTTGTTCTGACGAGAGACAATCCATGAATCTTATGAAATCAAGAAATGCTTTGGCATTCTATCTTGCTTTTCCTTTACTATCTCGATAAACCCATTTAATGTATTGAGACTCTCTCGATACTCTTCAGGATAACTATCGACATGAGACTCTGGAACGACAAGTTTGACATTCTCATCCGCCATCTCTTTCAGTTGGTTCTTTGAAATTCCTTGTTGAAGTGTAAACAAATACCTTTCATCCACCCTATCAGCTTCATTTATAACTTGACGCCACCTATCTTTACATGTTGTCTTGGCTCCAAGAATAGTAAGGTCTTCTGCAGGGAACTCAAAATTATGATAACAAACGCCATTGGGGAACAAAAAATCAGGTTTCTTGTTGTTCTCTGTAACCACTTGCTCTTCGAAAATGAGCTTTTGGGCTGTAAAAATTGCAGAAAGATGATGCTCTAAAGATTTTCCTGCACGTGATTTACGACGATTCAGTATCTTGTTTGAAAATTCAATTAACGACTGACAATCAGGAAATGGTTTTGTATAAATAGGATTATAGACCTTTTCTTCCAAAGAACGGAACAATGATAGTTCTGTATCATACCAATTGAGCAGTATTTTGTCTGGAGACTCACATACTTTCTCATCATTGATTTTGTGCAGCTTATTAAACAACTCTTGAGCCATTTTTCCCATTTCTGCTGTCTGAGGAAAGTCTATTAGGTCTTTGATTGCTTCGTCTATGGCCGTCTGAAGAGTATTGCTCTCACATTGTTTGTTCACAACGTCGATAATCTGATTAGGACGATCCGCTGAGAGGTTGAAGTGCGACATAAAAGTATCAATATCATCCTCTGTACTTAATATGTACCCTTCATAATCATCGTCAGTTTGCTTAGCAATAATCAACAAATCGCCTACATGTTCTTCAGCAAAAAACGGAAAGTCATTTCCAAAGCGAGTGATTCGTAACTCATTTTTCGCTTTTCCATAATACGTCAAACGGCTTTCTGTCTCTAAATCATTCTGCCAACGGATTTTCACCGTTTTATCCTTATTCTCGCCTTTGATTTTATCTTGATTGAAAATTATTGGATATGCAGCTATAGGTAACAGGAAACCATATTGGTGTCCACCTGTAGCATGAGTGTCGTTGGCAGAGAGGAAACGACAGAAAGCGCCTTTTGATTGTGTGACGCTTTGTATTGCTAATGATAAAATTTCATTCATAGTTTTATGCGCTTTGGAGAGTCTTTATTATTTGTTCTGATACTGCCGTAATCAACGGTACAATCACAGAGTTACCACATTGCCTGTATGCTTGTACGTCAGAAACACGGTCTATTCTGTATTCATCCGGATATCCCATCAGTCGTGCACATTCGCGAGGTGATAGACGGCGAGGATTTTGACCTTTACCCTGTGGAATCAGAATTTCTGAACCGTCTTTGTAGTATCGTGCACTGAGTGTTCTTGTAATACCATTGAGGTCAACAAGACCATAGCCGAAGCCATTACCTTTTGCACGATGTTTTTCTGCATAGTTCTGCAAATAAGCCCATAGTTTGTCGCTCAAAGTATATTTGGGGTCAATATTGGGGTCAAGAATCTCCTTGATACTGCGAGTGGCCTCGTGCTGTTCTGGGAATGTAAAGTTTTCCTTGCCATCAAAAATATCCCTATCGAAACCAACAATCATTATTCTTTCGCGATGCTGGGGAACATAGGTTTGTCCGTCCATCACTAATTCATGAACAGAATACCGCAATTCTTCCAACGTATCCATGATGACACGGAAAGTGTTTCCTTTGTCGTGAGACTTTAAATTCTTCACATTCTCTAAGAAAAACGCCTTTGGACGATGACGGCTGATAATGTCAGCTACATCAAAGAAGAGAGTTCCTTGTGTTTTGTCCTTGAAACCAGTCTCACGTCCCAAACTCTTTTTCTTGGATACACCTGCTATTGAGAATGGCTGACAAGGAAAGCCAGCACAAAGAATATCAAAATGTTCAGGTATGTACGACTTTGTGACTTCCTTGGTTATGTCACCAAAGGGCATGTCACCAAAGTTTGAGAAATATGTTTTTTGTGAGTAGGCATTCCATTCAGAAGAGAATACGCACTTACCACCTTGGGCTTGCATTGCCAAACGGAACCCGCCCATACCTGCAAACAAATCGATGAAGGTAAACTTGGGGTTCTTGGGTGCTGGGAATGGGACTTTGAAGAAGTCAGAGAACAAATCGCATTCAAGCGGACTTTCCGCTGCCATCGTCACAACCTCGTCACTGACATCCTTCCATAGGGGATTCTTCTTGTCCTGCTGGTGCTTGTATTCTATGAAGTCACGGATTGCCTCCAAGATCTCATAGCGTTTTTCGCCAGAAGCTATATCGTGCTTGCCTTCAAGAGTATGCAGATAGTGGCTCAACACTGCAACCTGCGTCTCATACGATGCAGGGCCATAAATCTTCAGTCCGTCTTCTGTCACTTCTTCAGGTATCTCTGATAGTTTTATATCTTTTATTGCCATATTCGTATTTACACTTTAGCTCGCAAAGATACAAAATCCTTGGAATATAACAAAATAAATAAGGTGTTTTTATTGTTGGAATCGGACATTCGGACTTCGGACTTCGGACGTTTTTCTAAAAATTTAGTGGAAAACGGGAAGAAAGGAGGAAAGTATTAATTATAATAAATTTAATTCAATGGTAATATAATATTATAATATTATATTACCATTGCTATAAGCGTCTGCGCAATTAAAAATCACCAAAACGTCCGAAGTCCGAAGTCCGAATGTCCGTTTTTGGTGTGTCCTACTCCGCCTCTGGAATATCGCTCCAGCGGGTGGTATAACAAGGACTGCGGAAGTCATGCTTGATGCTGTCCCTAAAGACATCGGCTTTACCTTTACCCTCGGGCTTGGTGTATTGCTGGGAGCCAAGGACAAGGGTTTCGGAACCGTACTCACGATTAACCTTATCCAGCACTTCGTCGAGGCGTTTCAGCTTCTCATAGCGTTCCGAGTCATAGTCGATGAAGTTTGTTTGAATACCCGTGTCGGGACTGATGCCCATAACGATGACGCCAGCTCGCTTGTAGTGGTAGCCCTGACGGAAGATGCGTTCCATGCAGCGGGTAGCGGTCTGCACAATCTGTTGGGTGGAATTGGTGGGGGTAAGCAGTCGTTCCTCGCCCATATTCCAATATTGTGGGAGGTCTTCACGGAAATGGTTGGTATCGATGAAGACGCAGACGGTCTGGGCCACAGACTGCTGCTTGCGGAGCTTCTCGGCACAGCGGGCGGCGAAGTTGGAGATGCTGGTGCGCAGGGCTGTCAGGTCAGTCACCATGCCAGGGAACGAGCGTGAGGTGCAGATGCTTTTCTTTTTCGACATGTCCTCCATCGGGATGCAGTCGATACCGTTCAGTTCTTTCCATGTACGGATAGCCACTACATTATTCAGCATGGCGCGAACCCATGTTTCAGCATGGTTGGCGAAGTCGAGGGCTGTCTTGACACCTAACGCTTGTAGTCTTGCTGCATAGCGGCGGCCAATGCCCCAAACTTCTTCGATGTCGTACTGCTCCAAAGCCTTCTGTCGACGCTCGTCAGTATCGATATAGCAGCAGTGTTTGAAGCCTGGGTAGTGTTTGGCGTAGTGGCTGGCCATCTTCGCCAAGGTCTTCGTGGGGGCTATGCCGATGCTGACGGGCATGCGGGTAGCTTTCCAGATGAAGGCTGACAGGTCTTCGCCCCACCGCTTCAGGTCGAGGTGCTCCATGCCCGACAGGTCACAGAAACCTTCGTCGATGCTATAGCGATAGAACGTTGGCGACGCCTTGCGAACCAGCGACATGACACGGTCGGTGATGTCACCATACAGTTCGTAGTTGGAAGAGAAAACGGTTATCTCACCATTGGGGAAACGCTCTTTCAGCTGATAATAGGGCAGACCCGCCTTGATGCCCAGTGCCTTGGCCTCGTTGCTGCGAGCCACCACACAACCATCATTATTCGACAGCACGACAACGGGCTTCCCGTTCAGGTCTGGACGGAAAACACGCTCGCAGGAAACGTAGCAGTTATCGCAGTCAACGATGGCGTACATGGGGTTAGTATTTGCGGGTATCTCTGTGAACGGATGTCACCTTGCCCTGTAGGATGAACTGGTCGTTGGCATCGATGATGATAGGCGGATAGGCGGGGTTGGCGGGCAACAGGCGCAGGAATCCCTGCTCTTTAGTCGACGTGTCGAGAATCTTCACCGTCAGTCCACCATTGACAAAGGCTACCACGATATTGCCATCGGAAATCTCCTCCTGCCGATCGGCCAGACAGATGTCGCCGTCGAGGATGCCCACGCTAGTCATAGACTCACCCTTGACACGCACGAAGTACGACGCCTCAGGATGGTGCACGAACTTCTCGTTCATGTCCAGACTCTCGTGCTGGTAGTCGGAGGCAGGCGACGGGAAGCCCGCAGCGACCTGTTCGAAATAGGGCAACTTCAAGTGCTTAGCATCCTCCAGCGTGATATAGTCAGCACCATCAATCAGTTTCTTTTCGTCCATAAGATTACCGTTTAGACTGCAAATATACAAACTTTTGAATTATTTGCAAAATTAGGGCGAAAAATACCCCTCAAAAAACAGCGGTTTTTGGGCGGAAAATTTGGTAAGCACCATTTTTATTATTAACTTTGCATTGTCAAAGAAAAGGTAAGGCGGTCGTCGCGCGAGACAGGCTAAGCCAGCTCGGAGACAGCCTAATACGCGAGGAAATCAGCTGGAAAAAGGGCCCATATCAGCTGTATAAAATTTCGTAGAAGGCTAAAAACAATGCTTAATGCATAATGCTTAATTAAAACTTTAACCAATAACCATTAACCAATTATGAGTGTATTTTACAGATTGCATCAAGACCAGAGTGTAGGAACCAAGCGCAGCGGAAAGTGGTATGCCCGTGCGGTACCCATGTCCACCATCAACACCCGTCAGCTGGCGGAGATCATGCAGCGCAACTGTACCGTGAAGAAGGCCGATATCCTGGCGGTGCTGGACGAGCTGGTGGAGACCATGCGCGACCAGATGCAGGACTCGAAGCGCGTGAAGCTGGACGGCTTCGGCTCGTTCAAGATCGGATTGAATTCCAAGGGTGCCCGCACCGCGAAGTCGTTCACCGTGGCCGACCACATCGAGGGCATGCACGTGGTATTCACCCCCGAGCGCACCCACGACGCTGCTGGCAACCGCGTCAAGCAGTTCCTGCAGGGCGTGAAGGTAGAGGAGTTGCCTGAGAACAAGGTCGAGAAGGATGAATCTGGCGATTAATCGCCAGATTCTAGGGGCCCCTTGAAAAATAATGAAATTATTTTGAACTATGAAGAGTAATCGTTTTTGGGATGTGCTGTTGAAGGTTTTAGTAGCAGCCATCACTGCGGCAGCCACCGCACTGACAACCACGTCATGTATGGGGCATGGACCACTTTTCTAAAAAAGAAAAAATGAAAAAAAAGGAGCTCACAGTCAAAATCTTGTGGGCTCCTTTTCTTGTCAGCTTTATTAGTAGGCTCCCCCCTACTTCACTAACACCTTACGGATGGTGCCATCAGCCTGTCGCACGATGTTCAAGCCGCGCGTCAGGTGCTGATGGACGTTACCCTGCAGGTCATAGATATGGTCCACAGCGGCGGAATTATCATTAGTGGTATGTATAGACGTTGTCTGCTGAAGAGGATGCGACGAGGCAGAAAGCAGCTCGACATGGATGGTCTCCGTGAAGAGGTTGACACGGAGGCGGTAGGTGCCTGGCGTCTTGACCTGCCACTTGGTATCGTCGCCACCCGTGCGCAGCTGTGTAGCCTCGAGGATATCCTCGTCGTTGACAAAGGGATGGAGCTCACGCGGCCCCCATGTCATCTGACCTTCTAATTTGAAACGGCCAGGTTCTACGACATGGTCGTAGATGCCCAACTCGCCCGTCCACTCAAAGACGTAAGGGTCTTCATGGTCGCGGACAAAGGGTAGCATGTTGTCGCGCTTCCATTCGTCCTTGTCGGAGCCACCAGGAAAGGCGCTACCCGCAATGAGCAACTCGTTCCACGGCAGGAAGAGTTCGCCACGAACCGTTTTGGCAGCGGTATCGACGATGAAGCGGTAGGTATCCTCACTAAATGGCACTACCCAGCCAGCACTGTTCTTGTCGGTGGTCAGGGTGTAAGAGAGTCCATAGTTGATGAGGTAGCTGTCGACCAGCTTAGGAGTCAGAAACTGAGTAACACCCTCCTGATATGTGGGGGTAGTCATCAGTTGCAGTTCACCCTCGGCAAGGGCGCCGGCAAAACGGAACTTGCCATCAGGACGCGACACCAATTGGCAGGGACCATCAGGCAGTGCTGTACCTGTAGCCCACAGCTGAGTCTGGCACTGGGATGTGCTACACACAAGCGTTAACAGGAATAATAATATACTTCTAATCATATTACAAGACGACTTTGTGGTTAGTGACACGGCCATCGGACCATACACGACGGACAATGCAGGGAGTAGCGGGTTGGACGGTCTGCAGCGGACGACCTTGCAGGTCGTAGTAGTGCTCAGACTGCAACTTGCGACTGTCAACCTCATGGATGCCTGTCGCAGCACGCTGCACCTTCACTGTGACGGCCTCGTCGCAAGAGGTGGCAGGGAGGTTGACGGTGAGTTCTCGACGCTCAGCGTCGTAGTTCCAGCTGTCGACTGCCACGTCGTTGACAGACACAGACTGCGGCAGGTCTTCTGACAAGAAGCGCACCTGATAGGAGCGTTCAGAGAGCATGCCGTTGAAATGGCCCTGACGAGGGTCGATGGTCAACAGCAGCTGATGGTCGTTGCGCTGCTGACGAATCAGCGTCGTCGTAAAGCCGTCGGTGGTATAGTTCTGCGTGTCGCCCTCATCCTCGTAGAGCGAGGTCTCGCCATCGGCACCAGGCACTACGAGGAGGTGCAACTCGGTGGGGCGCGTCTTGAGATTGTCTACCAAGGGATTGCAGGGGACGATGGCTCCGGCACGATAGAAATAAGGTATCTCCTCCGGTCCATACCAGTCGCTGAGAGTCTGCGAACCCGGTACCAAGGTACCACGGCAGACGTCAAACCACTGGCCTTCGGGCAGCCACGTCTGGTGATATGCCATGCCCTCGTTCTCAGCGGCCGTCACCACGGGCGATACCAGGATGTCGTCGCCAAACATATACTCCTGTTCAGCACGATAGGACTCGTTAGCCTCGGGCCACTCGTAGTAGAGCGGACGACAGATGCTGATGCCCGTATCGTAAGCCTGACGGGCAGCGGTATAGATGTAGGGCATGAGCTGATAGCGCAGGTTGACACACTTCAGCATGGAGGGGAAGTTCTCGTACTTCCAGATGCGGCGTTCATTGCCTGCCTGACTGGCACCATGGGTGCGGAAGATGGGCGAGAAGACGCCAAACTGCAGCCAACGCAGCATCAACTCCGGGTTGGGGTCGCCCAGTTGCATGTGACCGCCAAGGTCGTGGCCCCAATAGCCAAAGCAGACATTAGAGGCGGTGGCGGTGAAGTAAGGCTGGAAAGCCAGTGAGCCGAAGGTGCCATAGGTATCGCCCGAGAAGCCTATGGGATAGCGGTGTGAGCCCAGTCCACCCCAGCGGTGGAAGATGAGGGGGCGGCGGTCGGTACGGTTCTGGAGCATGTCATTATAGAACACGTGGTTGCACCAGAAGGTCTCTCCCAGTCCGTTGATATACTGGCTCGTCAGGTTCTGTTGCCAGTCGAGCCACCAGAAGTCGACGCCCTGACGCTCGCGCTCGCGGATGATGTGCTTAAACATAGAGCGGTAGAAGGTAGAGTCCTCCAACTGCCAGGGCACACGGTCGGTCGTGGCGGGGAGTCCCATATCGTCGCGAATCTCAGCAAAATGGTCTTCATAGCTGGCTACACCGTCGGCAGGATGCAGGTTCAGGCTGACCCTCAATCCCTGCTGGTGCATCCAACGTATCAATCCATCGGGATTGGATATCAGGTTGCGGTTCCACGTCCACCCTGTCCAGCCGTCCAAGTGCCAGTCCATATCCATAATCATCACGTCGATAGGGATATCGTTCTGCTTGATTTCGTTGGTGAGGTTCATGAAGTCGCTCTGCGAGTAGCGTTGATACTTGCTGTACCAGTAGCCCAGCGCATAGAGGGGCGGCATGGGCTGGCGTCCGGCAATCTTGATGTAGTCGCCAATGGCCTTCTTGTACTGATGACCATAGCCCATGAAGTAGAGGTCGAGGGCATTACGGTCAATGGGTTCAGCCACCCAGTCGATGCCATCCACCTGCTTGTCGAAGGCAAACGTCGTAGACCCGTCGCCACGCTTGGTGGCAGGCGACTCGTCGACAACCGCCCAGCCGGCACGCGAGATGACACCATCCTCCAGGTCTCCACGCTGGTTATCGCCACTGGCAGTGTCGAGGGTACGCTTGGTGCCTTTCAGGTTCAGCGCATCCTCCTTGCCAGGATACCATATAACCTGACGACCTCCCCCCTTCATGGTGATATGAAGATTGTCGGGTTTCTTGTATTGCGGTGATATGATGCTGTTCTTCTTGTAGCAGAGTGTCAGCGCCTCGGTCTCGATATAGAGATAGCCGTTCTCTTCGCGCGTGCTGTAGGCAGGTACAGGCAGTCGACGGTTGATGACGGCAAAAGTGGCACGGTCTTCAAACTTCGCCGACGAGCTGTACTGGATACGTATCATCTCAGGCGTCAGCACGGTGAAGCGCGCCCTTCCTGCAGTGACTACTGCGGCAGGATCAGCGACAGGATCAGAAACGACGGTCTCTGCCGACAGCCGCACGAAGCAGCATGTCAGCAGAGCCGTCAAAAGAATAAACGTTCTCACTTTACAACAATCTTTCTGCCGTTCTTGACATAGATACCCTTACGCATAGAGGCAGCAGACACCTTGCGACCCTGCAGGTCGAAGTACTGACCGTCAGCAATAGACTGCTGGCGCTTAGCTTCGTTGATGCCTGTACCATTGGGGTTATAGAGGATAGGATGACCGTCGGCAGCCTCGTACCAAACGCCAGGAGCAGCCTCAGAGAGTGCCTGGAAGATGATGCCGTTGGTGAAGTCTTCGATAGGACTTACGGGCAGTGCGGGCCAGTCGGTCACAGGGTCGAAGCAGTTGGTAATCTGGATATTGTTACCACGGGCAAAGGACTCACCATTGGTGACAGCACCCATGTTATAGCAGTTGGTGACAATAGCGTCGTTGCCAAACCAGCCTGACAGACCGCCAGCCTCCCAGCCAGAGGTGATATCGCCAACGTTGTAACAGTTGATGAGGGTCAGCTTCAAATCGCCAGAAACGTTGCAGCCCACCATAGAGCCAGCATTCTGAGCGACAGAGGTGACGTTACCCTCGTTGCCGAGCTGAGAGAGGAAAGCTTCACCATTTCCACTGGCACGACCGATGAAAGCACCTACGAAGTTCTTACCACGGATGCTGCAGCTATTGTCGATGGTGATGCCAGAAATCTGAGCACCAGCAGTGATGTCGCGGAAGAAGCCCACGTTAGCCTCCTCGGGCATGTCGATGGTCAGGTTCTTGATGAGGTGGTTCTGACCTTCGAAGATGCCAGCATAAGGATGGTTGTTGTCACCAATACCAGGATAGTCGAAGACCTCAGCCATATCAATGTCGGCCATGAGTTGTGCGTTGGCGCTCTGATTCAGCTTGGTTGCATAGTGAGCAAACCAGAAGAGGTGCTTGTCGGCAGACAGCTGATAGAAGCCCTCAACGGGAGTGAGATAGTCGGGGTTGACAGCGTTACACTTCTCGCAGAGACCCCATTCGGTGAAGGTATGAGGAGCAATATTGCCACCAGCAGTATTGCTATAAGTAACAGAGCTGCCAGCAATAGGTGTGATGCCATCGCAGTCGAGGTTACCGTTGGCATAGACCACAGCGGTGCCGAAGGGTACAGGGTGGTCCTCAGTACCGATAACCTGATACCATGCTACGTCGTCGCTCTGCTTGCCATTGAGCAGGTAAGCCAGCGCACCACTTGTCATATCGTTCTCAGTGAAGGCCTCACCTTGTGAACCATCAATCTGATAAACGTTCTCACCCTGCACATCATCGCGACGCCACAAACCTTCGCCATCGTTGACGAGACCTGTGCTGTAGCAGTTCTTGATGGTTGACTTAGAGCTACCCATCCATGCGCAGATACCAGCACTCTCCATAGAGCCGCTGATAGTACCCAGGTTGTAGCAGTTCAGGATGTGAACCTCACGCTCAGAGCAGCCAATGATACCTGCTGAGTTCACATCAGAGCCATTGATGTTGGCTTCGTTACCACAGTTGCGAACGATAACACCGTCACCCCAGACGTGACCCAGAATACCGGCAGTCCACTTGGTACCAACGATGGTGCATGACTTATCGATGATGACGTTCTCAATAATAGCAGGACCAACAGCCTGACCGAAGAGTGCCTGGTTGACCTTGTCAGCATTGGTTTTCAGATTGAGGATGCGATGACCCTGTCCGTCGAAGTGGCCCTTGAAGTCCATGCCATCCTGACCAATAGGAGTAAAGGCAAGACCCTGCATGTCGATATCAGCAGTCAGTTTGGCATTGGAAGCACCCTGACCGATACTATTAATCATATAGGCAAACCAGTTGAGCTCGTAGCCGTCAGCAAGGCTATAGAAACCTTCTTCGTCAGCTGTCAGGAAGTTCTCCTGCCACTTGTTACATACGGTGCAGAAACCATGAGCATACTGGTGTTCGTCTACCGAGCTACCCTCGTGATTAGAGAAGGTAACATCAGTGCCTGCCTTCGGAGTAATACCGTCGCATTGAAGGGCACCATTAGCATAGACCAAAGCATGGTCTGGCAGGAAGGTAGGCATAGCATCCTTGTTGTTGCCCTCCAGGTTCTGGCGCCAATCACCAGCATCCTTCTTGCCGTTCAGCATGAAGGCCAGCTTGCCAGAGGTGAGGTCGCCACCTTCAACATCGATAACCTCAGCACCCTGTGCATCATAGAGGTTGAAGATGTTCTCAGTGGTAATCTTGGCATTGTTACGCCACAGATCCTTACCATCGTTGTCGCCACCAGACAGCATGTGGCCAATGTTCCAGAAACCCTTGACCTCTACGCTGCTGTGACCACCGAACCAACCGGTAATGATGGCACTCTCGCCACCAGCCTTCACGTCGCCCGTGTTGTAGCAGTTGATAATGCGAGTAGCAGGACCACCGTTCCAAACAACACCAATCAAGGCGCAGCAGTTGTTGCCCTGTCCTTCTACATAGCCCTCGTGACCTACATTCTCGAGTGTCACCCAGCCTGAGCCGTTGCTGACACCAATGATTCCACCGATGTGGGCATCGCCTATGAAAGAATTTCCAGAACCTGCAATGAGGTTCTTGATGACACAGCCACCATCGACAACACCAAAGAGTCCAATGTCTGAAGAGCCGATATACATAATGTTGTCTATCTTGTGGTACTGGCCGTCGAACGTACCCTTGTAACGAGCCTGATCATTACCAATAACAACATAGTCATCGTTAGTGAAATCGATGTCGGCAGTGAGAATGGCATTAGCTTCCGCCTCGCCACCGTTCACGATGTTAGCAAACTCTACCAACTGGGCTGCTGTACCAATCTCGTACACGCCGTCGGTGTTCTTCTCCAATGCGAAGGCATTGGTACATGTCAGGCAACAGAGCACCCACATGCAGAGGTAAGTAAATCGTTGTTTCATAATTACTTTGTTAAATAGGTTAATAATTATTTAATGTTAAAAAAGAATTCGTTACCTTGTTGCCATGCTGAATAGCGTACACGACCACCAGCGACAAAGCCTATGCGCACCGTGCGCGAGAGAGCAGGCATCTTGCCACCCACCTGGCGCATCCGGACGATGAGCTGCTTCTTGCGCAGCGTAGCCTCGATGGAGGTCTGGCGATAGCAGCCCTCCCGATAGCTGAAGCCGTCGCCTTCGTCTTCGTAGAGCTGACCTACGGCCTTTCCCTCACGGTCTACGCACACCAGTAGCGTCAGCGAGTCGGTGCGCAGATCGGTGGTGCTCTGAGCGAGGTTAGCCAGCGGAATCACCGAGCCTGGGCGCTGGCGCAACTCACACTGGAAACTGTCGGTAGCGGCTTCCAGCGTCAACGGCTGCCATGCCGTCTTGGGCATCGCCGTACGGTCGGCCCACTGAGGACGCACCAGCAGGTCGCCACCCAACAGGAAGGCACGGTCCTCACTGCGGAGACTCAAGTCTGTGGGGTCAGCCATGAAGAGCGGACGCATCACAGGCATACCCGTCTCGCTGGCTTCACGGAACAGCGTATAGATATAGGGCATCAGTCGATAGCGGCGATTGATGGCCGTACGACAGGCGTCGAGCACCTCGGGGGTGAAAGCCCACGGTTCCTGAGCTACCGTGCCCTTTGTATTATGGTTGCGCACGAAGGGGAAGTAGACACCTAATGCTGTCCACTGTGCGACGAGTTCGCCATTGGAGTTCTCGCAGAATCCACCGATGTCAGGACCATTGAAAGGCTGTCCGCTCAGTCCAAGGGTCAGCGTCATCGGTACACTCAGCTTCATGTGGTCGGGGTGCGACAGGTTGTCGCCCGTCCACGTGGCAGCATAGCGCTGACCGCCCAGGAAGTTTGAGCGCGACAAGATGAAGGGGCGCTTCTGCGGGTTAGCCAGCAACAAGCCCTGTCGACTGGCGCGCACCATATTCATGCCATAGACATTGTGGAAACGCAGGTGCGGTCCGGCAGTTATACCGTCGCCACCCTCGTGGCGATTGTCGAGGGGCATGGTCTGCTCGGGTTGTCCGAAGATGGCAGGCTCGTTCATGTCGTTCCAAACACCATCGACACCTGTCGCCATGAAGTCGCGATAGAGTGTAGACCACCACGAGCGCACCTCAGGACGCGTGAAGTCGGGGAAATGACAGGCGCCTGGCCACACGTTGCCCTCAAAGAGTTTGCCGTCAGCAGTCTTCACGAAGTAGTCCCCTGCCCTGCCCTGGTCGTCGACGAAGTAGCCCTTCTCGGCTTTCACACCGGGGTCGATCATGTAAACACTCTTGAAATGCTGCTGATGCAGATAGTCGTTCAACCTGCGAGGATTGGGGAATCCGTCGGGGTCGAAGGTGAAGATGCGGTAGCCATCCATGTAGTCGATGTCCATCCAGATGACATCGGATGGAATCTGATGTTTCCTGAGTAAATCGGCCACCTCCATGACACGACCGTCAGGATAGTAGGTATGGCGACACTGGTGATAGCCCAGCGACCACAGCGGCGGCAACGGCATGTGCCCGGTAAGGTCGGCAAGCGCCCGCATGAGCTGGGCTACGTCCGGACGTTCGATGACGACGACACGGAAGGCGGGGCCCATACTTTCGAAGACGACATCCTGATCGGTGCTGATGGTCTGTCGCCACGTATTGTCAGCGATGATGCCAAAGGCAGAGCCATCGCTGCGCAGTCCCATCACCCACGGGTGACTCTGGTAGAGGTGTGTTCCTCCGTCGACGCCGTAGGCAGGTGTATCAATATTCCATAGAGAGATTTTCCGACCATTACGCTTCAGTGGTCCTGTCACCTCGCCCGTGCCATAGAGATCCACACCGTCGCCAACGTGTATGGTAGCAATCTGTTTGCCGTCACGCTGTGAGAAGACGGGTTTGATATGCCAATCGGCGGGTATTCCACCTTGGAAGCCTAACTCCTTGACAAAGACCGGCGACGGCTGATGGTTAGAAGCGTCATAGTTAGCGGGAATGAAGACAGCAATGCTGTCGTCAGACATAAAAGAGGCCTGAGCCATCACAATCACTGCGACGGCCAGACCTTGAAGGATGAATATAAATCTCCTTACCATCTTAATAAACTAACTTATTATTGAACTAACTAACTATTACTTTTCACTTCACAATGTCAGCCTGTATCGTTTCATGAAACAGGTCGACGGTAATGCGATAACGTCCGTCGCGGCTGATTTCCCATTTGGTATCGTCGCCACCCGTGCGCAGACGACGCTCCTTGAGCACGTCGGCACCCTGATGGTAGGGATGTAGATTCTTGGGATACCAGCGGTCCTGGCCCTGGAACTTAAAGCTCGTAGGCTCTTCTACTTCCGGATGGCGCTTCAGCTCACCCTCCCAAGTCCAGAGGCACGGATTGTTAAGGTCCTGCTTCATGAGCAGCATCTTACCTTCCTTCCATCCTGCCTCGGTAGCACCTCCGGCAATAAACAACTCACCCCAGGGCTGGAAAATCTCACCACGCAGTTCTTTCCGGTCAGTATAGACATGCAGACGATAGCGGTCCTCGCTGACCACCACCTGCCAGGCGGGTGCCTTGGCATCAGTGGTTTCACAATAGGCTATGCCCTTGTTCACCAGATTGGCATCCATCAACACCGGCGAGAAGAAGCGGGTGCCCTTACGAGGTTTCTTGGCCGTGGCCACACGTAGCTCACCGGCATTCAGACGTCCGGCATACTTGTAATCGTTGTCGGCCACTTTCTCTAACTTTTGGGCTCCACCCGGCACTGCCGAGCCTGTAATCCATAGGTCTTGTGCAGCCATGTGGCTACATACAAAACAACATACTGCGAATAATAAAGAACGTATCATCATATTTTAACCTTTCAACTTAATACTAATTTCTTGCTGGCACGAAGTACGTGAGATGTTCACGGTAACGACGCGACGTGTCTGGTCGTAGCTCCAGGAGTCGGCAGCCACGGGCTGACCGTTGACCAGCACGGCCGACGGGCGCTGCTGAGCCAGGAACTCCACGGTGTAGGAGCGACTGCCGGGCATACCCGGGAAGCGACCCTCACGGGGATGAATAATCAACTGACTGCCCTGGTGAGAAATACGCGTGGTGGTATAGGCACCCTGCTTATAGTCCTCGGTATCGTTCTCGTCCTCGTAGAGCGAGGTCTCGCCATCGGCACCGGGCACCACCTTCAAGATGAGGCGCTCAGGACGTTTGTTCAGATTCATCACGGGAGGATAGTTGACAATCACACTACCGGCACGATAGAAATAAGGAATCTCCTCCATGGTGTAGCGGTCGGTGAGGATGCGGTTACCGTTGACTACCTGGTTACGACACACATCAAACCAACGGCCTTCAGGAAGCCAAGTGCGACGTGCTGTCAAACCATCAGCACCAGCCTCAGTAACGATAGGAGCTACGAGGATGTCGTCGCCAAACATATACTCATCTTCAAAGAGGTAGGCGTTGTTGTCTTCCGGCCATTCGTAATAGAGCGGACGGCAGATGCTGACACCCGTATCGTAGGCCTGGCGGGCAGCGGTATAGATGTAGGGCATCAAGGCATAGCGCAGCTTGACGGTCTGCAACAGCTGTTGGAAGTTGTCATATTTCCAGATGCGGCGCTCGATGCCTTCCCAGTTGGTGGCATGGGTGCGGAACACAGGGGTGAACACGCCATACTGCATCCAGCGCAGATAGATTTTGCCGTCGTTAGGTCCTGTCTGCTGGTGCCCACCGAGGTCGTGGCCCCAATAGCCGAAGCAGACGTTAGAAGCCGTGGCGGTGAAGTAAGGCTGCCAGCCCAGTGTGCCATAGGTGGTAAAGGAGTCACCCGAGAAACCAATAGGATAGCGGTGCGAGCCCAGTCCACCCCAGCGGTGGAAGATGAGGGGGCGACGGTTGGGACGGTTCAGGCGCATGTCGTTATAGAATACGTGGTTGCACCAGAAGGTCTCGCCCAGTCCGTTGACATACTTGCTGGTCAGGTTCTGTTGCCAGTCGAGCCACCAGAAGTCGACGCCCTGCTTTTCGCGGGCACGGATGATGCGGTTGAACATATTGTGATAGAAGCGGCCATCGCTCAGATTCCAGGGTACTACCTTGGTATCCTTGCCCATGCCCATATCCTCGCGCAACTCGTTGAAGTAATCTTCATCGTCGTCGACGCCATCGGCAGGATGCAGGTTCAGACTGACCTTCAGGCCCTGCTGGTGCATCCAGTCGATGAGTCCCTCCGGATCGGGGATAGCAGTGCGGTCCCATGTCCAGCCGGTCCATCCCTGGGTGTGCCAGTCCATGTCGAAAATCATCACGTCCATAGGTATCTGGAAGCGCTTCACATCGTTGACAATCTCCATGAACTCGTCGCTGGTATAGCGCTGGTACTTGCTGTACCAGTAGCCCAGCACAAAGAGTGGGGGCATGGGCTGACGTCCGGCCACCTTGATATAGTCGCCAAGGGCTTTCTTATACTGATGACCGTAGCCCATGAAATACCAGTCGATGGCATCCTTGTCAACAGGTTCTGCCAGCCAGTCGATGCCGTCGACCTGCTTGTCGAAGGCAAAGGTCGTTGAGCCGTCGCCACGCTTGGTGCGAGGAGACTCGTCGATAATGCTCCAGCCAGCACGCGACAGCAGACCGTTCTCCATCTCCTGACGCTTGTTGTCACCTATCTGACCGTCGAGTGTACGTGTCGTTCCTTTTAAGTTCATGGCATCGTCCTTGCCAGGATACCACACCACACGGCGTCCGTTGAGCGACATGCTGACTGTCAGCACATCAGACGAGGGGTGACGTCCATCGATGACGCCACCTATTTTATAGTTTAGTGTCAGTGCATCTGTGGTAATGGTTAACCAGCCATCTTTCTCCTCAGCGGTGAAAGCAGGTACTGGCAGACGACGGTTGACAATGGCAAAGGTGGCACGGTCTTCGAAGCGTGCGCGGTCGCTGTACTGAATACGAATCATCTCAGGAGTCAACACGGTGAAGCGTGCCTTACCCGAAGTGACGACAGCATCGGGATGAGCCATCGGATTGGGTTCCTGAGCAGAAAGACCATTCATACAGAACAAAAGGGTTAGAAGTACTAATATCTTTTTCATACGTTTTGGAAATTTTTCTGGTGCAAAGTTAGGGTGAAATGCAAGCAAAAGGAAGTTTGCAAGGTTTTGTATAACGCATATTTCGTTATACAAATAAAAAGCCACTGAAAATCAGTGGCTTAAGTATTCAAAAACACGACGTTGTATAAAGGAAATATTCGTCTTGTCGGCGATTATATCTCCATGATAAGCTGTTCAAACTGGTCGTTGTCGACCTTCGAACGGTTTTTGATGCGCGTCTTGTAGGTGTTCACGGTATGAACAGAGTAATCGAGGAAGTTGGCAATGCGGTCGCTGTCGGTGATGCCCAATCGGATGAGTGCGAAGATGCGCATCTCGCTGGTCAGCGACTGGTCGTCAGCAGGCTCCTTGCGGTCTTTCTCTTCAAAGAGTTCATTATACTTCTTCACAAAATGAGGGAAGAGCTTGAGGAATGTCTGGTCGAAGGACTCAAACATGTTTTCACGCTCTGCATTAAGTGCCGATTGCTTCAAGGTGGTGCGTAAGTCGTCATACTGACATGCCACAATCTTGCGGTCAAGGGCCAGATAGACCTTCTCTAACTTAGCAATAAACTCCGCATTGGTATAGAAGGAGCGCCCGATATACTCATTCTTAATCTTGTTAGCCTCTTTCAGCTGGTGTATCACTGAAGAGAGCTGTTCGTTCTTGGCCTGCAACTCGTCCAACTGCTGATGAATCGTCTCACGGGCCTCCGTCAGTTTACGGTTCTTCTTATGGATAAACCAATAGCTTGCCAGGATGCCCAACAGCATAGCTACTGCCATTCCTGTAGCAGCAAATAGCCAGTTGCGCTGACTCTCCAATGCCACATAGCGGTCTTGCTCAATAATCGGCAGAATGTCATTGATCTCCACCTTGCGAAGACGCGTGCCATAGAAGTTGATATCCTCCAAAGCCTGATGGACATAGCGACTGGCACGGTCATAGTCACCTTGTTTATATATCAGGCGCGACAGGTGATAGAGCGCCGTGATTTCACGGGTATCAGCCTCGTTGTCGGCAATAGCCGACTGGGCAAAAAAACTCATGGCCTTGTCTTCATCGTCCAGATAGATATAGGCCCACGCCATCTCTGCCGTAGTTTTGGCACGCTGGTGCAGGTCGGAGTCGCAGAGCTGCAGCACATGTTCGAAAGATGCCAACGCCTCGTGATACTGGTGGTCACGCATCTGGTGCGAACCCGTACATGCCCACCACTCCACACTGTTCTCGGGCACCACCTGTTTCATGGAGTCCAGATAAGCATTGCTCTGCGAGATATACTTGGTATAGTAGGGTTCCTCTCTGACATAGTCGGCCATAGAGCGCCACAGGTTGCAGTTCTGCTCATAATAGTCCTTCAGCAGAGCACCCTCCAAGCGAGTACTGTTGATGGTCGACAGCAAGTCATGGGCTTCAGAGAGGATGCCGGCGGATATCAGCGAGAAAGCAATGGCATTCTTCGCCTTGACAATCTGTTGTTCATTGCCCGAGGCGGTGGCATTCTCCAGACAGGCTGACGCATAGTAGCGGGCAGAGTCGTAACAGTAGGCTTTATACTCATTGAACAAAGCATAGAGCTGCTCATACTCCCGTCCATTCTGACGGGCCTTGTCCATATTCTGGCGCAAATGCTCGATGCGGTCTACATGTATCCGGTTGAAATGCTCACGCCGGTCAAGACTCTTGTCCAGCTTGTCGAGCCAAGTCTTGGTATCAGCAGCTGATACGGACTGGCAAGTGAATAATAATAGTAGAATAAGGTATGATAATCTCACATTCATATATTGTTCTCTAAATAGTATTCTATTTCATCTTGCAAAAGTAACAAAAAAATAATGAATAGAACACTATTTAGAGAATATTAATAATTATCTGACGGAATAGTTCCTAAAAAGCAAAGAAGTCACAGCTTCAGAAGTTTCTCAACTCGGGTGCCATTCTTGCCTTTGAGTTGTACGAGATACGGACCATGCACCACCATGCTGGTATCGATAATGGCTGTGCGCGAAGCACGGCCCTTGCTCATGGTTACTCCACTCATGGTGAGCAACTGCCAACTGAAAGCATCGTCGTTATCGGCCTCAACACGCAACATATTGCGGTCTTCGGTGGGCATCAAGATAAAGCTGTTGTCAAGCTTCGACTCTTCTACACCGGCAGCCTCGCCGAAGAGAGGAGCAGCGGCTTCAACAGAGGGATGGCCATCGCTGATGGTAGGCCACCCGTCGGCACCCCACTCCACCTTGTCGAGGTAGACCACGCGACCTGCCTCCACATCCTGAGACTGGAAACCATGATAGAGCACCCACGTCTGACCGGCGTCATCGGTGACAAACTCAGAACAGTGGCCGGGACCATATACTGCATTGCTCTTGGTAAGCAACATAGTGAAGTTGTCACCGATGGCACTGCGACCGTTGCGGTCGACATAAGGTCCGAAGAGGTTGCGCGAGCGGGCAACAACAAGGCGGTAGGTACTCTTGGCACCCTCACAACAGGAACCTGCAGAACCGACGAGATAGAAGAATCCGTCGTGCTTCACAATCATCGTGGCCTCTATCAGACCGCCTGCAATCTTCTGGGGAGTACATCCTTCCTTGATGCTCAAGCCGTCGTCGGTAAGTTCTACGCCGTAGATGTCGTGGAATGAGCCCCAGAAGAGGTAGTTACGGCCGCCCTCCTGAATGAAGAAGGGGTCGATGCAGTTCTCGATGTTGACCTCGGAAGAGATAAACAACTTGTGTGCGTCGTGAAAACCGCCATTGGGGCGGTTGCTGACGGCAACACCGATACCACACTCCCACGTCTTGCCCCACTCCGACTTGGAATAGTACAGGACATACTGGCCGTTGATGTAGTTGATGTCGGGAGCCCAGATGCCGCCATTCGGAACGAAGTCCATCGGACGGGTACGGTCGTTGAAAGCCGTACCGGCATACGCCCAGTCTACCAGGTTCTTCGAACGGTAGATGGGCACATTGTGCGTATCCTCTGTGGCATAGACATAAAAGAATCCATCAGCTGCCTTAATGACAGAAGGGTCAGGCATACTATAGTGGATAACGGGATTCTGATAGGTATCACCAGCCTTGACTGTACAAGACAGACAGGCTAGTGATAATGCTATCGTTACGATTCTAATGATATTCATATTGTTAACTATTGAAGATTCACTCTGCTGGTTCAAAGGTGGTGTGCAGATCCGTAGCCAAGAGACAGAGTGTAAAGGTGTAGCGTCCACTGACACTGGGCACCCACTTCACGTCGCCACCGGCATCCTGCTTGCGATACATGTTCAGACGATGATCTGTCAGCGGGTCAGCATTGTTCTCGGGAGCATAGAAGAAATTGTCACCCCAGCCACCGCCAAGACCAATTTTCAGTTCTCCACCAGCAATGAACTCACCCGTCCAGGCGTAGTAGTAAGGCTCGCGAGCGCTTCCCACCATGTCCATGTGTCCGTCGGGGGTGTTGGTATTCCATCCTACTGAACAGCCGTTACCGCAAATCCAGATAACACCCGGCGTGGGTAGCGTCACGATGTCGAGAACACGACAGTCGTTATACTCAGGATTGGTATCGACGATGATAGTGCGACGACCATTGACGCTATTCTCAAACTCGGTGTATTCGCCATCGGTGACATACTGCATCTGTTGACCGTCACCATCGGCAGCCATTCCGTAGACCGGATAGGCCTCCTCGCCTGTTGTGAAGTGGTAAGAGCATGCCTTCAGATTAACGGTAGCCTCATAGATACCTGTACCCAGCTGGCGCTGTTCCAGGCGCTGGTTAGTCACAGTACCTGTCTCGCTGTCGGTCATCATCATATAGAGATAGGTAGGATACTTCTCATATCCTGTAGCGGTGAACTCAATGGTCGACACCTCCGGACGGACATAACGCGTTTCATTGTTGACAGCACTGACCACCTGTGCGGTGAGACGGACAGACTGTCCAGGCAATGCCCAGCGGGCTACCATGGAGTTGAGCTCGTCATGCGTCAGCGTCAGACTAAGGTTGGTACCTGCATCAAGATAAGCAGACTTCTGGTCCTTCTGCGCAGATGGATAGATGCACAGCTTGTAAGTAACCACGTCAGAAGCAGATACCGGACTGGTTGCCTTGTCCCACGAGAAGGTGACGGCAGACTGGTTGCCCTTGCTCTTGTCCAACACGATATCCTCGACAGAGCAGCGAACATGCATCTCGTCAGCATTATAGGGGAGAGAGAAGTATTCCGGATCTTTGTTGCAAGACGTCAGGACAGTACAGATCACGAAGACCAGACTGATGTTATATAATAGTTTCTTTTTCATAATGATACACTTTTCAAGAGTTACTCTTCACTTTTTTCTACAACCCAGAAGGGAGCTTCGCGGAGGTTGGGATTTTTCTCGTACTCATCGATGTAGATAGGCATCCAGTAGTACTGGCGTTTCCAAACACGTGTTTGGAAGACAGTACGCTTAAAGAACTCCGTCTGGTTGACACCCTGGAAGTTCATACCGTAGTCATCTCCACACATCTCGGGCAGACTTTCAGCCTGCATCCAGCGACGAATATCGTACCAGCGGTTGTTCTCACAGCACAGTTCCACACGACGCTCAGCACGTATCACACGGCGCATATCTTCCTGTGTGTTCTGAATCTGGATGTAGTCAGGATCAGTGGCTTCTACAATATCAAAGGTATACTGACGTACTCCCGCACGCTCGCGGATGCGATTCAGGTAGATCAAGGCCTCTGCGCGTGAAGCACCATTGTCAGTAGCCTCGTTGAGCGCCTCCGCATAGTCGAGGTAGGTGAATGCCAGACGATAGGTAAAGCCTTGACGTTCAGTGACAGCACCAGTGAGGTAGTTGTCGAGCACGTTCAAACCCTTTCGAGCCAAATAACCATTCTGAGGAGCATCGTGGGGTGAGCTGGTCTGCACATTGTCCAAGCCATTCTTAAAGAAGCTGTACTTACGCTTGGCGACGGCGAGCCATGAGCCATGGAAACTGACGGCATTATAGAAACGAGGTTCGCGGTTGCAATACATATTATAGGTACCACGGGCAGTAATCTCACCGGGATTACCCGTGCCATACTCCCATGAGGTGACTGTCGGACGACTCTCCACGACACGTGAGAAACCTGTCTCCACATAACCACTGTTGGGGTCATCGATGGGCAGACCGTTGGCCATGAAGAAGGCATCTACCAAACCCTGATATACACCTAAGCCATTACCACCACCGTAGTCACGTACAGAGACGACGCGCAGGAAAACATCCTTATAACCATTGTTCTTCGTGACAGGGAAGGTAATCTCATGGTTACCCTCACTCCAACGCTTGATGTGCACGTTGTAAGTAGAAAGGAAAGGGTCGATACCACCATTGGGACCTGGCTCGGTATAGAGGGCATAGCCAGCCTTCTCTGCTTCATCAATGCAGAGCTTCAGAGCAGCAACAGCCCTAGTCCATTTCGTCTGGTCATAATTAGGATTGAAAATCTGTTCGCCCTTGTCGTTGACGTAGTTGGTATACCAAGGATTGCCGTTCACCAGGGGACTGGCAGCAAAGAGCAGCATGCGAGAGCGTACGGTAAGCGCCATGATACGGTTGATACGGCCATATTTAGACGGATCGTCATAGATAGCAGGCAAGGCCATAGCAGCCTCTAACATCTGCTGGTCACAGTAGTTCACTACGTCGTCAAATTTAGACTGGCCAACCATGAGGTCAGCGATGTCAAAGTCGGTCGGAGCGATATAGTCAGGCTTGAAAGGAATGCCGCCATAGTTCTCGGCCATCTGCCACCAGGCATAAGCACAAAGGAACTTTACCTCGTTCTTCATGTTATCAACTTCCGATTGTGGCAAGTCGTAGTCGGGCATAGCCTTTACCATCTTGCTGAAGATATAGCCGTGACGGATATAGCGTGGCATCATGTGCCAGAGGTCACCACCCCACTGTGAGTTGATGGTCCACTGACCGAGAATCTTCGGGATAACGCGGTCCCAGTCCCACTGCTGCCAACGAGCAGAAGGTGTCAGGTCGTCGGCAAAGACTTCATATCCGTCCGACTTAAGTTCCCACTTATCCGGTGTGTGGATGATGTTGTATACGTAGCTGAGCCACGAATACACCTTGTCACGGTTGTCGAAAGCCATCTCTGTGTTCAATTCGGTGTCTGGCTCTTTGTCCAAATAGTCAGAGCAGGAAGAGAGCAATGGTGTGGCTGCTGTCATACAGAAACATACAGAACCTGCGACAATCAAATGCTTTATATTATGTTTCATTATGTTGGTCATTTTATCTTGTTTCATTTTATTACTCATTACTCACTTAGAAGTTGATGTCAATACCAAACATCACTGAGCGATTCATAGGATACTTCAGACCGTCGTCGGTGCCCAACTCAGGATCCCACAACTTGAATGAAGAGAGACAGAAAAGGTTGTTGCCACTGACAAAGACACGGCAACTCTTCACATAGAAACGCTCAAACCATGACTTGGGGAAGGTGTAACCTACCTCGATGGTCTTACAACGCAGGAAACTCATATCCTTCTTCCACCATGTAGAGCGACGGTAGTTATTCTTATTAGGGCCATAGCTCAGGCGAGGCCAGAAAGCGTATGGATCCTGGTTGTCTTCTGTCCAACGGTCGCTGATATTATAAGCGTATGCATTACCCTCTGTCGTCGTACCTCCACCAGGCAGGAAGTAAGGCTGACCACCGATGACACGATACATATCGCCAGTACCCTGGAAGAAGAAGTTCAGGTCGAAGTTCTTATAGCTGATAACACCACCGAAGCCATAGACGATGCGTGGGTCAACGGTACCACCGATAAATCCTTCGTCTTCCTCGGTAATAATACCATCACCATTCACATCGACATATTTGATGTCACCAGGATGAAGCTTCACAGCACCTACGCCCTCCTGTGAGGGGATGCCGTCCTTCAGTGTACCATCGGCATTGAAGTCGTCGTAAGTGAAGAGGCGCTCAGCGGTCAAACCCCAAAGCTCATTCATCGAACGGCCAGTCTGTGAACGGTGAGTACCCTTCAGTGATTCGGGTTCGTCTTTCTCTACCACCTCGTTCTTGGCATAGGTAAAGTTGGCGTATGCTGAGGTGAAGAGGTCTTTGTTCCACTGCTTATGGAAGTTCAGCGTCATCTCGATACCCTGATTCTTCACCTTACCGAAGTTAGCCCAAGGAGCTTTGACGAAACCAGTCTGTGTGGGGATGATAGAACGTTCCATGAAGATGTCCTTACGGTCTTCGCGGAAGATATCGAAGTTGAAGTCGAGCATGTTCCAAAGTCCCAGTTCCACACCGAAATTCTTTTTGGTAACGGTTTCCCATGTCAAGTTGTCGACACCAATCTCACCTTCGGTGATACCTTTCTTGATATAGTCGCGCTGACCATTGGTACCCCATCTATAACCTTCCTGCTCGGTATACAAGGTGCCGAGGTAGGCAAAGCGGCGACCACCAATGTTGTCGTCACCGGCCTGACCGATGCTGGCACGGAACTTAATCTTGTGGAAGATGGGCTTCATCTTCTCCATGAAAGGCTCCTCGCTGAGCAGCCAACCAATGGCAAATGAGGGGAAGAATCCGAAGCGCTTGCCTTTGGCAAAGTTCTCGGAACCGTTGTAACCGAAGTTAAACTCTGCAACATAGCGGTTATCATAGGTGGCAGACAGACGACCGGCAAGACCCTGCTTGCGATAGTCCTGGATACTACCATCGTCGTAAGCCTGCTGGTTATAGAGCAGCATAGCGTCTAAATCAACCTTGCCGAAGCGACGGTTATACATCAGGTCTGCCTCGAAATATACATTGGTGTTACCATATTCCGTGCCTTGCTCAGAGCCCATAGACTCGTCGCCTGTCTCAAATTGTGAATAGATGAGGTTACCTTCCTCGTCGCGACCTGTGGCAGGGAATACAGTAGCGGGCTTAGCCGTACGACTGCGACGGCTGCGGTTCCAACGGTCGAAGCTGAACAGCGCCTTGGCCTTCAGACCTGGGGTAAACATCTTCAGATCTTGCTCTACGCTGAACAGCGTCTGTATCTTGCTGGAAGTGGTAAAGTCATAGCCCTGCTGGGTCACTGTGCGCCAAGGGTTTGCACGGTTGGAAATCAAGGGGATAGCACCATCGCTATAACGGGCAGGATGGATGAAGGGCAGCGTGCGGAAGGCCTCACCAAAAGCACCGTCTGTGTTACAACGCTGTTTCTTGAAGCGGTTCAGGTAGCCACCGATGTTAACGCGCAGCATGGTAGTCTTGGTGACATCCATATCAATATTGGTACGCAGGTTAAACTGCTGGTTGTTAGTGGCATTGTCTACTATCAGACTCTTGTCCTGTTCCAGAATACCGGTCTCTTTGAAGTAAGAGGCCACGATGCTGTAGCGCAGGAAGTCGGAACCACCACTGATATCCAAATTGCCACGGGTAGTATAGGCGTAGTCCTTAGTGATAGCGTCTACCCAGTTGACATCGGGATAGAGGTCGGGGTCATATCCCGAACGCGTACGGTCAATCTGCTGCTGAGTAAAGGGCTGTGCCTGTCCATCCTGAGCAGCCAACTGGTTGAGCAGAGACATATAGTCGGGAGCATTCAGGAACTCCGGCAACTGAGTGGGCTGGTTGATGCTGTGTTCCAAATGGAAGCGTACCTGTGGGGCACCAATCTTACCACGCTTGGTGGTGATGACGATGACACCGTTAGCACCACGAACACCATACATGGCAGAAGCCGAGGCATCCTTCAGAATAGAGAACGACTCAATCTCTGACACATCGACATTGTTCAAGTCTCGCGCTACACCATCAATCAGAATCAGTGGGTTGTTGCTGCCTGAGAAAGTAGAGATACCACGAATCCAGAAGTTAGAGTCATCGTAGCCTGGTTCACCTGAGCGCTGGATACCAATCACACCACTGAGTTTACCAGCCAGGTTATTAGATAATGTACGTGTAGAACCGAACATCAACTCGCCAGGGTTGATGGTTTCGATAGAACCGATGATGGAGGCCTTCTTCTGGCTGCTATAACCAGTCACTACCACCTCATTAAACTCGCTGGCTTCCTCTTCCATCATCACGTTGATAAGACGTGCACCGTTGACCTTGATAACCTTACGTTTAAAACCGATGTAGGTCAGTTCCAATTCGGTGGTGCTCTTCTGAGGCACATTGAGGCGGAACATACCATCAAGGTCGGTAATGGTACGAGCCTGTCCACCGACAACGGATACCGTTACACCTACCAGCGGTTCTTTCTGCTGGTCGGTCACTAAACCCGTCACCTGAACTTCACCAGTAGATTGCTGCGCTAAAGCAGTGGTGGCCAATGGCACATTCAAGGCCAGCACAGCCGCCAGACAAGCGGTTCGGGTCCATACTCCGATGACGGTTCTGAAGCTTGCTAATAGTTGTTTCTTCATGTCAGTCATTTTGTTTTTTGATAATTTTTGGTTATTTTTGTAGTTTTCTGCTGCAAAATTACGGTGTTTTCTTCACCCGTGTAGAAAACAAAAGAATTGTATAACCACATTTCAGTTATACAATTCTATTAGCTCTGAATATCAAAGAGTTACATTTACCGCCTTGGTACTTTGTATAAAGGTTATCTGCTTGCCATCAGCGCTTATCTGCCACATTTGACGTCTGGAAAAGACTCGAAATGGGGGTTGCCTCAGACAAGGTGCCACTGAAAAGTGTGGCAGCAAAGACCACGACATGTTCGTCGGCAGGAAGCACCACCTGTCGACAGCCTTTCGGGAGGTCTATACGTACCTTATACATATAGGTAAACTCATAGGGCATGTCGTCGGCGGCACTATGGCGATGAGTACCCACATAGGCCACGTCGGCCTTTTTCAGATAGCCCGTGGTTTGTCCCTCATGCCCCCACTGACCGACGAAACCGCTATAGAATGGTACGTCGACTTCCTGTCGGCTTGTTCCTGCCAGAAACGTAGCCCTACGGTCTCCTTGGTTGCTGGCTACCAAGAGGAAGAGATGAGAAGCGCCTGCCGGCAGGGAAAGGGTGTCGCCTTGACAGCTGAGCCCATTGAAGGTCTCCCGCTCGCCAAAGACAAAGGGCACCCCGCCAGCGGTCAGCGAGTCGGGGAACAACTCAGCTGCATAACTGTAGCCAGACTCAAAGTCTGCCTCCGAGCGGAACGCATTGAAGGTGGCACACTTACGGTTATAGGCCAGCGGCAGTGTCTGGTATTTCCCTTCAGCAGGCAGCGGCTGCGAAGAAGCCAGCTTCACCTTGTACGTCTTGACACTATTCGGCTGAATGGCTACCTGCAGTTGGCGACCGTCAAAAGAGGCTGCCGACAACGTGCGCTCCGTACCGTCAGCCTCCACAGCCTGGACGATGGCAGCAGGGAACGTCAGACGGGCCTGTTGCGTGGTCTTTCCTCCCACTTCGTGGACACGCACCACGTACTCGTCGCTAACCTCGGCATGTTTCATCGTACGGACCACGACATGCTCATTGTCACTCTGAAGGAACGACCAATCACGTCCCAGCGCACCCTTGTGCTTAGCCACCGTGAAGGCACGCAGCGGACTGTTCAGCATCGTCGACTGGCGCACCGTCTTAGCCATCGGCAGTGCACCGGCATGGCCTATCAGACTGTAGGTGAACACATGATGGCCCTTGTCCTGATGGGCCTGATAGGTATAGCCGCCACCAGGCTTGGGGGCATAGAGCAGCGACAGTCGCAGGGTGTTTTCCGCAGGTTTATCCCATCCGTAACGGCTATCGTTGAGGATGGTGACGCCATAGGTGCCGGAGACATCCGTGAGGTCTGTCCATTCATGACTGCATACCTCATAGCTAGTATCGGTATTGGTAGACCGCTGGATGCTGCCCAGCCCGAGGTCGTAGGTTGCCATGCGATTGCTGACAGACAGTGGGAATTCGGCTTTCAGCAGGGCATTCTCAGCACGCCAGTCAACCACATTCTCGATATCTATCTGGTCGGCAAGAGCACCCTCGTAGAGGTGGAGATACTGACAGATGTCGGTGTCGCCATAGCGCTTCGTGATGCGCAACGTCTGACGGACAGCACCCTGTTCCACACGTTGCACCTTCACATCCTGGTGGATGGGCAACGGTTCTTTGTCGAGTGTACGCTTGTGAATCTCCCAGGCAGGCCAAGCCTCAGAGGTGCAGTCGTTGAGGACGACCAGTCGGATGCGCCGTCCCTCGGCCACCAGTTCCTTCCCTACCCGCTTGTCGTATAAGGACACGATGTCGCCATATTCATCAACCTGCAGGCGGTAGATGCTGTTCTCCAAGGTGCGGCTATTGTCTGACTGTTGGGGGGCCGGACGCGATGTGGCAGACAAGCTGTAAACCGCCATTCCTGTAGCAGGTACAGTGGCCTCAAACAACAACTGTCCGTTACTGCTCAGCTGGGTCTTCACACGGCGCCCACGAGGGTCATACACCTGATAGCTGCGTCCTTCGGGCAGGTCAGCCTTCACCACAGAGGTCACTGGAAAGCTCTCATTATTATATACCACCAGCGGTGTTCCCTTCACTTGCGTATCCAACTGACGGGCCACTGCCGCCATGCTGTTGGTCAACACGCCGGAGAACTGTTTCAGACTCAGCAATTCGTCATTCCATGAGTATTCGTAGGCTTTGGGGATACTGGTACCTGTCACATCGTCGTGGAACTGATGCCAGATGACACGGCGCCAGGTGTCGGTCATCAGCTGACGCGGATAGCGGCGTGTCCCCAACCAGTCAGCTATCACGGCCATGCGCTCTGCGGCATCGCCCAGGTGTTCGTTCTGGCGGTTGTAGAGTTTCATGGCTGCCTGTGAAGTATAACAGCCATTGCCATGCAGGTCCATAGGCAGCTCACCGTCAAAGACCGGCAACTCGGGGTGTTTATCGTAAGGCAGGAAGTCACGGTAGAGCTGGTCGCTGGCAGCGCTGACAATCTTCACAGGACCGTCGCCATGAAGTCCTTTTTCGACAGCACGCACCGACGACAGCGTTGGTGAACCGCCAATGTCGCCCGTACCATAGTATCTGTAAGCAATGCCCAGCGGACTCTCGCCCGTCTCCTGCCACAGGCGTCGGTTGTGCGAGAGGTCGTGGTCTTCATAGCGGTCGGAATAGCCGAAGCCATGAACCATCATAATCTGACTGCCATCGACGCCCTTCCACAATCCCAGCGAGAAGGGATAGCGTTTGTTGCCTGGATAGAAAGGACGGGCACGCCATGCCAACTTCTGTGAAGAGAAGCCGATGAGTCCGCAGTGACTGGCCAGCGTAGGCAGCGTATAGGGAAATCCGAAACAGTCGGGCAGAAAGATGTCTGTGGCTTCTGTGCCAAACTCCTGACGATAGAAGGTCTGTCCTAACAGGATATTCCTGATGAAAGCCTCTGGCGAGCAGACCATCGTCTCGTTGGCATCCCATGAGCTTCCTGCGATATGCCACCTGCCACAGCCTATCCACTGTTTCAGTTCGGCATAGAGTGCCGGATAATACTCTTTCATCCAGGCATACTTCACACCTCCTTCGAAGTTGAAGACATAGTCGGGATACTGACGGAACAGCAGGAAGTTCTGCGTCAGCGTATTCTTGATATGGTGTCTGATGGTGCTTTGCACATCCCAGTTCCATTGCGTGTCCAGGTGTGCATTGGCAACCATATAGGCTTTGCGCTCCTGTGCTCCCAAGGTCAGGGTCAGGAGAAGGCTGATTATCAATAGTCGGGTTCTCATTGTCTTACTTGTTGTTTAAAAAACCTACCGTACGCTGCGGTGAATAGAGCTCCCAGAGGCTGGCAATGGTCCATCCGGGTGCAAAGATGTCGTTATAGAATCCCTTGCCATTCTTGCCATAGTCCCAATGGGTATGCTGCACCACTTCGGGGTTGAAGCCAGGAACGGCAATACCACAGAGGCGGTCCTGGGTGGGCAACAACTGACAGAGCGACGACGCTATGATGTCGCATATCTGGCTGAAGTGCTGCTCACCGGTTTCTTCTGCCAGCCAGCGCACGATATGTGGCAACTCAAAGACAAAGACGTCGATATGGTTGTTCTCAACAGACACATTGCTCCAGCCGCGACTGCGGAAGTCGAGGTCGCCCAGCATCTGTCCCTGGGCAAAGGGCACATCCCACAGATAGTACCACGACAGGGCGAAGTAGGCAGCCTGACGACAGAGGTCTACATAGTGCTGACGCTCCTTTTTCTTGGTGACCATCGCCAGATAGTAGGTGGCTGTAACAGCACTGATGGCGGCCTCTTTGTCTTCACAGTTGGCATCGAGCGTGCTGGAGAAGTAGTCGCTCTTCGAGATGATGTTCTTCTCCAGGTAGTCTACTGTCTTTTTGGCAGCTTGCAGATAGCGCTTGTCACCGAAGTATTTGTAGCCCATCACCAGCGTCGACGTTGCCGAAGGAGTGGAACCACCCGACGGGTCGAAATCGCTCTGGTCGTCACGGTACTTACGGGGGAAACTGCCGTCGGCCTTCTGCAACAACACCATCTGGTCGAGCAATGTGCGCATCTTCTGTTCCCACTGCTGGTGCTTGCGACCTTGCTGCTTCTCGTATGCTAAGTAGTGAAGCACGGCATAGACGGCCTCCGACTGCTGGCGGATGCTATGGATGCAGTCTTTGTCAGCAGGTATGCCATGACTGATACGCATGTCTTCCTTGAAATAGCCGCGTGCGGTGAAGCCATATTGCAGCCAACTGTCGAAGATGGCACTGCCCATCTCTGCCAGTAGTTTCTCGCCGGTCTGTTCACCATACTCTAATGAGTTGAAGGCATTGAGCAGTACACGACCCACGAAACCTAACGTCACATGGTCGGAGGGCAGACAGTCGTCGCAGCGCACATTAGAGCCGGAATGGTACTTCAGCGCATATTTGTCGACGTAGGCCCGACGGAAGTAGTTGGCCAGCTGGGCCTTCATCTGCTCAGGGGTATAGCGCGCATGGAGGGCTGTCGGCTTGAGGCGGTCCATGCAGTAGTTCCAACTGTCGGTGACAAACTGTCCATAGTCTTGCGCCTTCGCTTCACGAATCAGCCAGCTCAGCGTCATCTGCTCGCCAGCCTCCAGCTTGGCAAAGGTGGTGGCGGGCTTCACCAGGGTGAGTTTGCGGATGTAGCGCTTGGGGGTCTCCACCCACGGATAGCCAAAGGTCAGCGAGGCGCAACCGCGCTCGTTGTCGAAGCCCAGATAACCTATCGAGGTCTTGCCGCCCAGGATGATTTCGCCATCCTGGTGGGTAGTCAGCGCGTCAGCACGGTCCTGCAGTTCGCGCAGCACGGTGAGTGTGCGCCCTGTCGTGGCATCATAGACTCCTGTCAGGGGCGACGACAGACGGTCTTCACGGAAGTTCCAACTCTTGGAGGTATGAAACGACGGTGCCTCCTTGGGCGAACGCAGATTCTTATGATACCAGAAGCCAGGCAGATAGAACTCGCAGTTGTCTGTCTGGTAGTCGGTAGGTACGCTGACACCTATATTAAAATAGACGCGCTCCCGGGCGGTCAGCGTCACGACGAGGCGCATGTCGTCACCGTCCTTCGTCAACCGACTTTGCAGGGCCAGCGGCAGTGGCTTTGCTGCCGTCAACTGGTCGCCGGTTTTCTTCAATGGGTAAGTCACTGCGTCGTTGCCGGGTTGCTTCAACGACAGTTTGTAGTTCACGTCTAATGCCATCGTCTGTAGGCATCCTACGACAAGGAGTACGCCTACCAGCATGTTCTTGAGGTTGTTGTTCATCATTATCATTCGTTATTTTGTCATGGTCTTTCGCTTGCAACTGTTCAGCAGATCGGTTTTCCCGTCGGCTATCAGCTTCAGTATGAGTTCGCCAAAGAGACTGTTCTGCCAGGCAAACCAGCTGCGCGTATAGCGACGGGCATCGTCCTTGTAGAACGACTCATGCATGAAGCCCGTGCCTGCATCTGTCGACATCAGCAACTCGATGCAGTGCTTGAGTTCTTCATCGTCCTGACTGGTGAAGGCATACATCATGATAGACATAGGCCAAGGCATGTCCATTCCCACATGAGGACTGCCGATGCCCTCACCGGCAATGCCACGGAAGAAGGAGGGGTTGTCTATCGACCACACGAAGCGACGCGTATTCTGATAGATGGGGTCGTCCATGGGCACGTCGCCCAGATAGCCCATAGCCAACAGGGAGGGCACATTGGGGTCGTCCATCAGCAGGTAGCTGCCATAGCCGTCAACCTCATAGGCATAGATGTCGCCGTACTGGGGGTGTTTGACCACGGCATATTTGCGGAGTGCCTGTTCCACCTCGTCGGCCAGCTTCGTACAACTCTGAGCGCGCTGTTGGTCGTCGTTCACTGTTGTCAGTATCTCGGCAGCCTTGCGCAAGGAACTGACAGCCATAAAGTTGGAGGGTATCAGATAGGGGAACACCGTCGCATCGTCGCTGGGACGGAAGAACGAGGCTATCAGTCCTACGGGTTTAGCAGGATGGCCGATGCCGTCCCATCCCACGGTATCAAACTGGCGGTCGGTAACGCGCTTGAAGCGGTAGTTAACAGCAGCGTCCTTGTGTTGCAGACCGCGGAAAAGCACCAGGATGTTGTCAATGGCTGTCAGCCACTGCTTGCCAAAGACGGTGCTGTCGCCTGTCACCTTCCAGTAGTGGTAAGCCAGACGGATGGGATAGCAGTCGGAGTCTATCTCGTATTTCCGCTCATGGACGCCAGGTTTCATCTCGGTCTGATCGTACTGCCACTCAGGACTCTTCACGGGGCGAGGAAGGAAGGCATTGGCATAGGGGTCCAGGTTGATGCACTTCCACTGGCGCAGTATGACACCTCGCAACATCTTCTTCAACGCTGGGTCGCTGTTGGCAAACTGCACATAGGGCCACACCTGAGCACCGGAGTCGCGTAGCCACATGGCGGCAATGTCGCCCGTACAGACAAACGTGTCGTCGTCATCGTCTATCTGCTGGTAGTGAACGGTGGTCTCCAACGTATTGGGGAAACAGTTGCCGAACATCCATGCCAGATAGGGGTTGGGGGCCAGCATGCGCTGCACCTCGTCAATCTTCTGGTCGATGACTTTTGAGGTGAAGAGGCGCTCTTCCACGGGCAACCTCTTGGAGGTTCCCACACCGTAGGTGGTGTCGGCGGCCATCTTGATATAGGCATGAAAACGTTCTTGGTCTGACCATGATTCTGACGGGTCTCTTGGTTTAGGGTCGCATGCGGTGAGCAGTGCAACGGAGGACAGTAACAATACTACTTTTTTCATTGAGCGTTGATAGTTATTCTTTTTTTGCTGTGCAAAGATAGCACTTTCTCGCCTACCATAATAAAAACAAAAGGATTGTATAACCCATTTTCTCGTTATACAATCTTCATCATACTGATTATCAACAACTTAGCAGTATTATGCCATTTGCATTGTATTAAGCACGTCACAGGTGTATTCGCATTATACAAGAAGCCTTCGGGCATTTTCTAACCGTCTGATTGTCAACAGTCAGCAGCAGCGACGACAAAAAAAACGTTATACATTTATTTTATTATGTACACGCGAGGAGAAAAGGGCGTATCTTTGTAGTCGACAAACAATAACCATTCAATACTAACAAAACAAAATGAAACATGCACTTTTCACTGGCATCATGCTGATGCTATGTATGACTACTAAGGCACAGCCGACAGGCATCCTTAAACCTTACCGGCAAACCGACCTGCGACTGCCATCGGTACCACTGATTGTCAACGACCCTTATTTCAGCATCTGGTCGCCCTACGACAAGCTGACCGACGGAACGACACGCCACTGGACAGACCAAGAGAAACCGCTGGAGGGATATCTCCGCGTCGACGGCACCACCTACCAGTGGATGGGTGCCCACAACGGACAGGCAACGACCGCTCAGCAGAAGTCGGTCAGCGTGATGGCTACCAGCAGCTACTACACGTTTGTCTGTGGGCCCATGGAACTCGACGTCGTCTTCACGGCACCGATGCTCATCGATGACTATGACCTGTTGTCGGCTCCTGTCAACTACATCTCCTACCAGGTGCGTGCCACTGACGGCAAACAGCACGATGCCGCTCTGACGCTGACTGCCTCGTCGCTATTGACGGTTGCCGACGCCCACCAGCCCACACGTGCGGAGGCTGGCTGTCAGCAGGGGGTCAGCTATGTGCGTACAGGCACCATCGAGCAACCCATCCTGGCCAAGAAGGGCGACGCCATCAGCATCGACTGGGGCTATCTCTATCTGCCCGCCATCAATGGGGAGGTCAGCATCAAGGACGACGCTGCCCAGCCGCTGCTCTGCTATACCCACGACTTCGGACGCACCACCAGTGCTGCCAGCTACATGATGGTAGGCTACGACGAGGTGCAGGACATTGAATACATGTTCCACCGCTACAAGGCCTACTGGACCCACGATGGCACGGTCAGCATCTTCCAGCTGTTCCGCCGCATGAATTCGCAGTATGCCAGCATCATGCAGCGCTGCCGCAACTTTGACCGCCGCATCTACGACGACGCCTTCCAAGTGGGTGGTGCCCACTATGCAGAGATGCTGTCGGGGGTCTATCGCCATGTCATCGCTGCCCACAAGCTCTTCCAGGACAACGAGGACAACCTGCTCTTCTTCTCTAAGGAGAACAACTCCAACGGCTGCGTCAACACGGTAGACCTCACCTACCCCGAGGCACCGCTCTTTCTCTGCTACAACCCTGAATTGCAGAAAGCCATGATGACGTCCATCCTCGACTATTCCTATAGCGGGCGCTGGACAAAACCTTTTGCTGCCCACGACTTGGGCACCTACCCCATCGCCAACGGACAGGTCTATGGTGCCGACATGCCTATCGAAGAGGCTGGCAACATGCTCATCCTCGCTGCCGAACTGTGCCGACAGGACGGACAGACGGCCTATGTCGACAAGTATTGGGATATCATCACTACCTGGGCAGACTATCTGGCAGAAAACGGACAAGACCCTGCCGAACAGCTATGCACTGACGACTTTGCCGGTCACTGGGCTCACAATGCCAACCTCGCCGTCAAGGCCATCATGGGCGTGGCGGCCTATGCAGAGATGGCACGCATCAAGGGACTGACAGAGCAGGCTGACCAATACCTCTTGCGGGCAAAGTCGATGGCGCGCGTCTGGGAAGAGCAGGCTGCCGACGGCGACCACTACAGACTGGCCTTCGACCGCCCCGACACGTGGAGTCAGAAGTATAACATGGTATGGGACAAGCTCTGGAACACCCACCTCTTCAGCGACCAGGTGATGAAGCGCGAGATGAGCTATTATCTGAAGAAGCAGAACAGCTACGGACTGCCGCTCGACTGTCGCAAGGACTATACCAAGAACGACTGGACACTATGGACGGCAGCGATGGCCACCGACCGCAACACGTTCCTCAAACTGATGGAGCCTGTCTACAAATACATGAACGAGACCGACAGTCGTGTACCTACCAGCGACTGGTACGACACCAAGACAGCACGCATGGTGGCCTTCCGCGCCCGCTCGGTGGTGGGAGGCTTCTGGATGCGTGTCCTCATGGAGAAGAACAAAAAGAACATCAAAAACTAAAGTATATGAAAAGTACTTTTTCCCGTTTATGGACAACCGTGGGCTGCTTCCTGCTGGCTTCAGCAGCCACCGCACAGAAGAACCTCTCCGACTATAGCATCGTCGACAACTGCACCTTCCAGCCGGTAGGCTTCACTACAGACGTCACACCGCTCTTCGACAAGAACGACCTCACCGTATTCCAGCTGCCACAACTGCAGGGCACAGAGGAAATCATCCTCAAGTGCGACAGGCCCTACGTGGTCAAAGGGTTCTCGGTGGTCAGCGCCGACGACGAACAGCAAGACCTCAAGCAGCTGGTGCTCTATGTGAGCAGCGACGGCCAGCAGTGGAAGCTGGTGCGCAGCGTACAGCTGAACTACAGCGGACGCTATGCCTGTCAACAGGTCAGCACGCCCTACAATGGCGGCTACTCGTGGGTAAAGATGGCTCTCAAGAAAGCCTCGGGAACGACAGGACTGCGCATAGCAGATATCCAACTCTTTGGCTATCCGGAGACTGACGACGACAACCTGGCCAACAGCCTCAACGGTACCATCAGAGGGGCTACCAAGGCACGCCTCGTCGACAATCTCATCGACAACGACCCTACCACCATGGCAGAGATTCCCAATGCCGACCGCCAGCAGATAGACAACTACAATGGCGAGCGTCGCTACAACGGACTGCTCAACGCGTGGTACGAATACGAGTTCCACCAGCCCACGGCCATCAGTGCCTATGCCCTGGGACTCACCGCCACGGCCAACCGCGACAGCCGCCCCTGCTGCTGGGAACTGCAGGCCAGCAACGACCGCCAGCAGTGGGTCACCCTCGACCTGCAGCACTATGCCGCTGACATGGCGATGGACTACTACGAGCAACGCTACACGCTGGGGGCTACAGGTGCCCACATCGACTATGCCGACGTCGCCGACCGCCTGCTACAGTTCTGCGAGCAGCAGCTGGAGCGCAACCAGAACAATACGGGCATCTACTGGATATGCGACTGGGCGGTAGATGCCAGCAAGCGCAACGAAGACTGGGGCGGCTACTGGTGGGCAGCACATGCCGTCGACAACTACGTCGACAACTATCGTCGCACGGGCAAGACGGAGCGTCTCACCAAACTCACCAAGATGGTCAACGGCGCCAAGGCACGCAACGGCAACACGCTCATCAACCACTTCTACGACGACATGGAGTGGATGGCACTGGCCTTGCTGCGGGCCTGCGACCTCAGCGCCAGCGTCAAGCGCCAGTACTGGAACCAGGTGGTGACACTCTTCGACGACATCATCGGCGGATGGAGTGACGTAGATGGTGGCGGACTGCACTGGAACAAGAACAAGACGGGCGACGGGCGCTATAAGACGTCGTGCTCCAATGGTCCTGCCATGATTCTCGCTGCCCGCCTCTACCAGCAGACGGGCGAAGAGCGCTACCTCGAATGGGCACAGCGCATCTATGAATATATGTACACGCACAACCGCTTTCCCGACGGCGTTGTCAAGGACCATGCCACCCTCGAAGACCACGAGGTGACGTTCTCCTACAATCAGGGCACCTGGGTGGGTGGACTGCTGGAGCTCTACATGATTACAGGCGAAGAGCACTACCGCACCACTGCCACCGAGCTGCTCGACCTGCTACTCTTCGGCAAGTGGTACTCGCCCAAGGGCATCATGAACGAGCGCCAGAACTATAACCAGGACGATGGCGGCATGTTCAAGGGCATCTTTGTGCGCTACCTCACACAGTGGCTGCTCTCAGGCCGTCTCGACAGCGAGCGCCAATACCGCTACACCAAGTGGCTCTTGGAACAGGCCCGTGCCGCCGAACTGTCGGCCATCAACAAAACGTGGTACATCATCAACCCCTACTGGACACACCAGTACAATCTGGAAAACGACGTCCACGACACCTCACGCCAGCAGACGGGTATGATGCTCATGGAAGCCATCGACGAGCTGCGCCGTGCAGGACTGCTCCAAGCAGACTACAGCCTGCCCAACCCACATATCGGCAAACCCTTCCGCTACTACCGTCTCGTGATTACCGAGACGCAAGGCTCAGGCACCATCATGCTTGGCTCCTGGAAACTCATCGGCAACACGTCGCCCACAGCCGTCACCTCACCCACCATCAATAATAGCTCTTCCTTCGACGGGAAGAGCTATAATCTGATGGGCATCTCAGCAAGCGCCCACACTACAGGCATCCATATCCATAATGGCATGAAATTCGTCAATCGCCAATAGTGAAACAGGTGGCTGTTACTGTTCCTCTTCACGCATCCAGGCGGTGACACTCTTGTCCATGCGTCGCTTGAAGGCGGTGCTAAAGGTACTGTAGCTGTGGTAGCCGCTCTCTTGCGCCAGCTGCTGGGCGACAATGGGCTTCTGTGCAGCGGCTAGTTCACGATAGCGGGCTATGAAGTAATCGACGCGAAGGTCGTGGATGTATTCATAGTAGCTGGTGTCCTGACTGGCGAAATACTGGCTGAGATAGTAGCGGTTCACACCGACTGCTACCGAGAGTTGCGACAAGGTCAAGTCTGTCTGCAGGTAGAGCCGCGTGTCCTCACAGTGCTTCGCCAGCAGTTGGCCGATATGGGAAATCTCGCCTTTGGGGGAGGGGGTCTTACATGGACAAGCCTCCCTTTGGGCAGGCTTGGGGGGAAGAATGTCGGTGCTCAGATCTTTCAACGTCTCCACGCGCCACAGCAGGAGGCCAGCCAACGGGAATCCGAGGAGATGGGCGATGGTGGACATCACGTAGTTGTCGGTATATTCATAGCTCATGAGCAGCAGTATGAGGCCGATAAACAGCATCAGACTGAGCCACACCTCCTTGTTCTCCAGGTCGGCGTAATTGTCGCGCAACCACCGCCCATATTGTCTCACGGCTATCACCATATATATAATAAAGGCCGCGAAGAGAATCAGTCCATAGATTTTGTTGGGGGTTGTGAGGTCGATGGATGGCAAGGCGATTTGCAGCACAGCAATCACCGCACAGGGTACCATGACGACTATAATGGGCCATATTGGTCGGCGGCGGTCCTGCAGCATAGTCAGCAGGGTTCCGACAAAGACGGGAGGCAGTGCCATGCAGTCGGCAGCGACGAGCAACCCATAAATCAACGAACTGGTGTCGTCCGAATATGTGTAGAACAGTATCCACCAGATGTGAGTCATGGCCATGATGCCGAATAATGCTGCTGCCCAGCGGCGCAGTCGTGCGGGTGGTGTGATGTCGGGTGCGATAGCCTTGCCCCGACACAGCAGCAGGTAGAGGAACAGCACGATGCACACGGCAGTTCCTGCACCGTGGAGCAGGAGATACAGTATTGCCAATGGAGTAATCTGTTCAGGCATATCGTTTTTGTTATTGCGGTATTTTCGCCACAAAATTACTACATTTTTTACAAAATCGGACATTTTTCTCTACCAAAATGTAAATTTACACACAAATTGTCATAAGAATGACATCATCCCACACGGAAAACATCGACGAATCAGCTCAGTGCTTTTAATTTTTCCCCATTTCATCGGCAGTTGCTGATGTAGTAAATACGATAAATAAATTGATATGCGTTAATGGAAAAATCTGTAAAAAAGATGAAAGCAACTCTCAGCTAATGCAAAAAAGTCTCAGCTAATGCAAAATCTTCGCTCACGACGATGTTGCCCTTGTGATTTTCGTTTTTTTTTACTACTTTTGTACAAAAATACTAAACCATTAATCGCATTATTAATTATTAACAATTTTAAAAAAACAATGAAAAAAATGATGATGATGCTGGTCATGGCAACAGTTGCCCTGACAGCAAGTGCACAGAATGAAGTTGGTCAGCTTACCCTTCAGCCAAAGATTGGTGCAAACCTCGCAAATCTGACAGACACTAAGCAGTCCGACCAAAAAGGTGAGCTCAAAGCTGGTCTCGTAGTAGGTGTTGAGGCTGAGTACGGTATCTCTGAGAAGTTCTCTGTAGCAGCTGGTCTGCTCTATTCTATGCAGGGATGTAACTTTGGTGAGTATAAAGTATCAGCTGGTGGCGAAACCCTTTCCGGTTGGGACAAGAACGAGCGTAACTTCAGTTATCTGAACATCCCCATCGTAGCTAATTTATATTTTGCTAAGGGTTGGGCTATCAAGGCCGGTATCCAGCCAGGCTTCCTGCTGAGCGCTAAGTATAAGCTTGATGGTGTTGGTGCTCAAGAGAGCTTTAACGAAGATATCAAGGATGCTTGCAAGACTTTCGACTTCTCTATTCCCCTTGGTATCTCTTACGAGTATGAGAAGGCCGTTTTCGACCTTCGTTACAATCTCGGTGTAACTAAGGTGAACAAGGACGGCGATAACAGCTCAAAGAACAGTGTTATCCAGTTCACTGTAGGCTACAAGTTCGCCCTCTAAAAAGCGCCCGGGGCGCTTAATTCCCTTTTTCCCTTATGCCGTCGAGGGTTCGACTCCCTCGTCGGCTACAATAATAAAAAATGATAAGATTATGAAGAGTTTGGAAAATAACATAGTCTGTGTGCTTAGCCGCCTGTTTTTGTTGGTTTGTCTGTTGGTAGGCTGGTTTGGCGACGCCAAGGCCTGTAAGTTGGAAGACACTTACCGTTATACGGTGGTTCTTGAGGGTTCAGACAAGGTACGCATCAAGATGCCTCTTTACGACAAGGAGGACAACGATTGCTGGGTCCAGTACGGATATCTTACTATCCAGATAGAGGGAGAGCCAACAAAGGAAACTGTTGTCACTTATTGGTCGGAGGAAGACATCTCCCGTAGTGACTATTTCCCCAAATGCACTATCAAGAAGAGTGTTGACGGAGAAATGACGATGTACCGCGATAGAAGCTATTCCACAGCGCGAGTTACTAACACCTCCACGGGTATTATCTGCCCCTGCGTAAGTGGTGGTGACTACGCCATTGTCAACCTGCTGTGGACTGTACCAGACAAGTATCGTGGCAAGAAGGTCACCTTCCATTGGTATATCCATCACAATGGCAACAATACCGAGTACGATAAAGAGATTACGGGTATTGCCGATGTGACCTTCCCCATTCCGAGTGCTCCTGCAGAAGTGAAGCCCATACTGATGGACCCCATCATTTCGTACGATGCTTCCCATGCCAATCAGATTATGGTTCCCTACATGATGGCTGCCAGTGATGTGGAGAAAATCAGAGCCATATATGTTGATGGGCAAGGAATCGCATTCCCCATCGAACTGGACAAGAATAAGACGTCGGGCTTTGTATATTTACCGGCAGAAGCATATATCGATCAATTCTTTATTCAAGCTACCTATAAAGATAGTGAAGGCGTTAAAAAGACCGTTCGCTCGGAAACGATAAGTCTTCCTGTGCTGCACAACCCCAAGCGACTGGCGACGACACTTCAGAATGACGGAAAGGTAACGCTGACGTGGAGCGTGGACAGAACGAACTGGAACGACGTACAGCCTACAGACAACTGGGAGATTCAGCGCAACGTCAGCGGCGACCCCAGCAACAACCAGTGGGTGACCATCGGTCAGGAAGCTTTCAACGAGAAATTCGCGGACTACACCTATACGGACGAAGCCCTGCTGTCACAGTATGCTGAGCAGGTCGTTTACTACCGTGTGCGCCGTACTATTACCGCTTTGTGGAATTGGGCAGATAACAGTGGATATGCACAGACCGTTTTTGCTACCAAACTGATGCTTCCTGCTGTGACAAGCGGAACGGTTCAAAGGGCTGGCGAGTGGAACGATGATAATCATGAGGTGTCTTTGAATTTTCAGATAGGACCTAGAGAATTACGTACTGCCCAGGATTGGGTAGACCTCGCCAATCTTGTGAATGAGAGTGTAGAGGGTACGTCTTTCAATGTCGTTATGATGAACGACATCGAGTTAAGTGAGAGCCAATCTGTCATGATCGGCAAAAGTAACGCTTTTCATGGCGTCTTCGATGGCAATGGCCATACGCTGACTTTCAATCTCTCATCCACCGATGTTCCCTATGCTGCTCCCTTCCGGTATGTGGGCAACGCCAACATACGCAACCTGCATGTAAAAGGCTCTATCACCACATCAGTACGATATGCTTCCGGTCTGGTAGGTAATATGGTTTATAACACATCGCCAGTCATAGAAAACTGTATCTCTTCCATCAACCTTAAAAGTACGGTAAACGGCAGGGCCACTATGGGTGGTCTTTTGGGTGTTGATGAGACCAGAATGTCTGTCATTCTTAGAAACTGTCTGTTTGACGGAAGTTTCGAGGGTGAGAATTGTTACGGTAACGCCGGTCTGGTAGCATATACTCCAGGAACAGTCAGTCAAAGGCTATCAATTCAGAACTGCCTTTTTGCTCCGTCGAGACTGAATACGAAGACGGATGATTGCTCGACGCTTGCCGATGGTGTTTGCAATATTAGCAATAGCGCTTATACGGTCGCCTACGGAAGTGTTCCGCACGAAAGTTTAGCGATTGACGCGAAAGGCATGTCTGCCGCCGACTTGCAGACCTATCTGGGTGACGGATGGACGGTATCGGACGATAAAGTGATACCTGTTCAATCATCTTATGCCACGATATGGGACAAATCTGCCAAGGCGGTGCTTACCATTGAGAAGCTGGTTCGCAATGAGCTGCGCTATACTGAGCGTCGCGAACTCACGGAAGAGGAGCGAATCAAAGGAAATATGACCGTTAAACTGGCAACACCATGCGTGGACTATCGTTTCTACATGGTGGTGGAAAAGGGCAATTCTAAGTTGCCGTTAACTACCACTGAGCGCATACAACTCGAGCCGACTGATGCGGGCGAGTATAGTTTTGACAACAACGTAAAACTGACCAACGCCAAAGCAGAGACAGAGCAGAACTATGTTAGTCTGTCGTGGGAGACTGAGCGCGGTCAAGCCGACTACTACCGCATCCTGCGTAGCGACCAGATGACGCCCGATATTGTGGATACGCTGAAAAACAACCTCTTGGAGCCCCTCTATATGGACCGCACGGTGCGCCCCCAGCACACTTATATCTACACCATAGAGGGCGTCACCCAATGTGAAGGCGAGAACGTCAGCAGGGTGACGGTCAAAGGCAACTGTAAGCCTACGGGTATGGTGCGTGGTTACGTGCGCCTGCCCAACGGTACCGGTCTGCCTGGCTGTACTGTGACAGCCACTCCCGACAACATCCCTGGCGCTGAGGCAAAGTCGACCGTGACTGACGAGACGGGATTCTTTGAAATTGGTGACCTCGTCTATACCAAGTATGGTATCTATACCCTCGATGTGAGCACCCCGAACAATGATGGTTCGTTTACTTCGCAGCGGATAGTCTTCGACGATGAGGTGAACCTGCAGACGAACATCAACTTTACGCAGGACAGCTACTACCTATTCTCAGGTTTCGTGCTTTATGAAGGCACCAGCATCCCAGTAACTGGCGTAGAGTTCCTGCGCGATGGCAGGGTGATGAAAAACGCCTTGGGTAAGACTATCACTACCGATAGTCAGGGTGCCTTCACGCTGAGTATTCCACAGGGCAGTCATCAGATTCAGGTGGTGAAGAAAGGACACACTTTCAAGAACGATGGCTACTTCACCACACCTGACGGTCAGCCAGACTCTACATGGCACAACTGGACGAAGAATGTGAGCGACATCTATCTGTGGGACCAGACGAAGGTTAACCTGATGGGACGTGTCGCTGGCGGTAAGGATCAGGGCAGTTTGAAACTGGGTGAGTCGCTGTCAAAGAACAATCTGGGCGACGACCTTACAATCGTGCTCCAACTTGAGGGCGACAACACATCGTGGCTGGTTCGCGACCAAAAGGATCCCACAGTGACGGAGCGTCACGAGGTGTTTACTCACGGAAAGACCGACACCACACGTGTCGATGCCTATCGCCACCGCATCGTTATTCATCCCGACAAGATGACGGGTGAATACCTGATGCCAGTCTGCCCCGCAAAGTACAAGGTGACGGAAATCTATGCCAAGGGCTATTCAACGCTGTTCCAGAACGGAATGGTCAGCGAAGTCATAGACCTGAACAGCTGCAATGATGGCGACTCGGTCACTTACTCGCGCATCTATCACTCAATGCCCACACTTGACGTATGGCAGTTCAACGGTTCTGACGAGCGCTACTACGGCATCAAGAAATACACTTCGCGTGATAATGCCGGCAACAGCGAGATTGTAAAACTGTGGAGCAACAACAGTTACACCTTGGGACACCCCGTGTTTATGGCAGGTTCAACGGTGCCTATGATGCTGTCGGCTCGTGAGGAATACTACTACAACAACGACAAGAACGGAAATTTGGATATTGTACAACTGGATGGCGGCAAGGTGATTATCAACAATGGACTCATTGCCAACAACCATTCTGACTCGGTGGCACTGGACAAGGACGGACAGGGTTCTTATGTGTTCACACCTCAGAACACCACCTTCACGCAGGTGGACGACGTGGCACTGCGCACCATGAACATCACGCTGCTCTACGACGGCGTCTATTACGACATTCAGCCGATACGAGGCTATGTGATGGCATCAATGCCCAAGTTGCAGGGACGTCGTGTCGTTGCCGGACGTAACACCCATCTTGTGGATGTCCTGCGCGACCCGCCAGGAAGCGGCAGTTCGGCATACATCGAGAAAGGCACGAAGTTCAATTACAGTTATACAGCCGACTACAAAGTGGAAGCTGGTATTGGTTTTGAAATAGGCGTCGGTGCCGGTAACAACTACTATACGGGTGTCGTGGGAGGTACCACAGAGGCCGGCGACATTGGTTCTGTGAAGAACTACGCCGCTCTGGGATATGACCTAAAGACTGGCTATTATCAAGACTGGAGCTATAATTACACGATTGAGACAAACGAGAAGATAACGACCAGCAGCAGTAGCAAGGAGATTGGTGCCAATGCCGATGTCTATATAGGCATCACAGACAACGTGATTTTAGAGGACGGCATTGCTGTGCGTGTGGTGAACAGTAAAGGCATGGAGCGACTGAAACCGGGCATGGGTGGTACGGTGACTGTCGACGGTCACGACTATAGGGTGACGGGTACTGCCAAGATTCTGGCTCGTGGCTATGATACAGAGCAGGAAGACTCTGTCTATCTTGTTCGCGACGAGGTGCTGCAACTGAAGAACAAGGTAACCTCCACCTTTGCCCATTCACAACACTACCTGACGGATGAGCTCATTCCCAGTCTTGTGCGCGTACGCAACAGTCTGTTGCTGGATTACACCACCTCTGCCAGTGAAGCACAGGCTATGGCTGACAATCTGCAGACTCCTGTCTATGTGAGCAAGGTGGCTACCACCGATACTCGTTTTGGTGGAGAATATACCCAATATCTGCCCCAGAATACGACAATCCAGTGGAGCGACTCGATTAAGGCCCTGAACAACGAGATCCGTGTATGGGTCGGCATGATTGGTGCCAACGAGAAAGCCAAACTGGAAGCAGCGGAAAAAGTAAACGTCTATGACTTCGACGGTTCTACCAGTGTGAGCTACAGTGAATCGTTCAACACCTCAAGTGGACTGCACCGCTATATCATACTCCCTGCAAGTGCCGGCATTAGCGGCGGCGGAATCTCAGGAGGTACTAATAATGGCGGAAGTACGTCCGCGATGGACCTGGGTGATGGTGACCCTGAATTTGATTACACAATTGGCGGTATCGCACTGAAATATAAGATAAAGCCCATTGCCAATTTCAATTTCAACTATAAGAACGGTGTCGACAGCACCTTCACGAAGAAGATTGGATTTACGCTGGCTTGCAGTCGCAATTCAAACCTTACCGTAGGCGTCTATCGTGATAATGGAATCAGCGGCGACAGTCTGAAGGCACTTATTGAACTGGGCCAGGCGGGTCTCTATTATCAACATGTAGAAGAGAACCTGAAGTTGATTTACAACGGACGTCCGGGCAGCAGCAATACGACGAGCTATCTTGGGAACCTGAGTAGCACACCACGTGCACGCAACTTCGTCTATCGCACCTTGGCAGGTGCCACAGCTTCGCCTTGGGAAGACGAGCGTCGCACCATCTATTACACTCCAGGTACGATACTCGACCAGAAGACGCAGGAGATTGACCAGTTGCGCATCTGGGCCAAGGAGGCCTCAGTGGCCAATGTGCCCTATGGTGATCCCGCACGCTTCACCATTTATATGGCTAACGAGAGTGAAATGCCCGCACGTGCCACCAAGTCTTTGAAATACTTCCTGCAAGACTCTATGAACCCCGACGGAGCCAAGGTGCTCATCGATGGCGCTCCCCTGACGGGGTCTGGCACCAACCTGTATCTGGAACCAGGCACCATCGTGGAGAAACAGGTAGAGGTGTTTGCTGGAGCAGGTTACGACTACGAGAACCTAGGCATCTCCATCTACGACGAGAACGATCCCAAGCGCCTCAAGACGGTGACACTCTCGGCACACTTCGTACCGTCTGCCGGTCCCGTGAATATCTCCAAGCCTGGCGATAAGTGGATTGTCAATACTGAGTCGGCATACGACGAGGAACGTCAGGCCTATTACCTGCCTGTGCATATCGATGGCTTCGACGTCAACTTCCGCAACTTCGACCACATCGAACTGCAATACAAGCTATCGACGCAAAGCGACAAGGACTGGGTGAACGTTTGTTCGTACTATCGCAACGACGCGGAGGGCGAGGCACTGATGGCTCAGGCCTCTGGTGCGCGTGAACTGATGAAGAATGAAGGATTCATCGATGCCGCCTTCTATGGCGAGAAAGACCCCGTGGAGCAATACTATGACCTGCGTGCTGTGACCTACTGCAGAAATGGCAGCGGCTACCTGACGCGCTCGTCAAACGTTCTGTCGGGTATCAAGGACACTCGTCTGCCTGAGATATTCGGAACACCAGAACCTACCAATGGTATCTTAGGCATCGGCGACGACATCCTCATCAAGTTCTCGGAACCCATTGCCAGCAACTATCTGAGCAAGGTCAACAATTTCGAAGTATTGGGTACACTGCTGAGCAACGATATCTCGACGGCAACATCGCTGAGTTTCGACGGCCATTCAACGGCAAGTACTCAGGGTGAACGCAACCTGAAGGGCAAGAGTTTCACCGTGGATATCATGCTGAACCCTGCCAGTGACGACGAGCGAGAGATGACCGTGTTCTCGCATGGTGGCGACGAGAAGGGTGTACGCTTCGGAGTGACTGCCGACCGCAAGCTCTCGGCTACCATCAATGGCGAGACGCTGGAGTCCGACACCATTGTGCCCTTCAACAATTCGCTGCACCAGGTGGCTTACGTGCTCGACCAAAGCGGCGAGACGACTACCGTGAAATTCTACGACGGCAATAGGGCTATCGGTGTGAAACAATTGGAAGAGCGCTATGAAGGAGCTTCTTCGGAAATCCTCTTAGGTGCTGATTTTGACCTCACCCGCGAATTATCGTATAAGGGTGAGATGCTGGAGTTCCGCCTGTGGAACCGAGCCATGTCTGGTGGTGATCTGGCTGACTACGCCAAAAAGAAACTGACAGGCTACGAGACGGGCTTGCTCGACTACTATCCATTGAACGAAGGCGACGGCGACTGGGCTTATGACAAGGCTGCAGGTAGCATGGACCTCACGTTGACAGGAACCAGTTGGAAACGACCTGCTGGCATCTCGATAGCGTTCAAGGGCGACAAGGGCCTGCGCCTGAAAAGCGATAAGTTCATGCGTACGAAGAGCCACGACTACACGCTGACTTTCTGGTTCCGCACCAACGATGAGAACGCTACCCTGTTCTCTAATGGCGAGGCCAAGCGCGATCAGGAGAACCAGATTAACATTGGTGTGAAGAACCGTAAGCTCTACGTCCGTTCACAAGGCTTTGAGGTGCAGACCTCTGCTTATGTATCGGAAGGTACCTGGCACCACTTCGCCATGACCGTATCACGTTCGCAGAACATCAGCAATGTCTATGTGGACAAGAAGCTGGTTGAATCGTTCCCTGCTGACAGTCTGGCAGGTATCATGGGTAACCATATTGCACTGGGTGCTACCTATATTGACAAGAACACCCCGACGAACGTGATGAACGGACACATCGACGAGGTGGGTATGTTCGAGAGTGTACTGCCGCTGAACCTCATCAAAGAGTATTCGAACCACACACCGCTGGGCACCATGAGTGCCATGATGGCTTATCTGGACTTCGGACGCTCGGTGAAGCTGGACAACAATATGCAGTATCTGGAGCCTACAGGAATCAGTCTGAAACGATATAGCACCAATCAGGGTGAGATTACTGAGCGACGCGATACGCTGGTGGCTGATGCTGACGTTCAAGCAATGGCAGCTCGTGACTTCTATGCGCCGATGACGAGCAACGCACAGTTGGATAACTTGCGTTATAGCTATGTGGCAAAGGACAACGAGTTGTATATGAACATCAAGGAGCCTGACTACATGGTGGAGAAGACCAATATCTACGTCACTGTGAAGGAAGTGGCCGACCTGCAGGGTAACCCGATGGCATCGCCCGTCACGATGAACCTCTACGTCTCTCGCAACCCACTGCGCTGGGATGTGAAACGCATCGACGAAGATGTCAACTACGGTGAGGGAGTGAGCTTCGAGGCAACGGTCAAGAACCTGAGCGGTGTGAAACAGAATTTCAAGGTGGAAGACCTGCCGCTATGGATTAACGCTTCACAGACAGAGGGCGTGCTTGACGCACTGGATGAGCAGAAAATAACGTTCACCGTCAGCGACTTTATTAATATAGGTACGTATAACGAGCAGGTAGCACTGGTCGGCGACAACAAGATGTCGGAGCCGCTACCTATCACGCTGCGTGTGCGTGGCGACGAACCGGATTGGGCTGTCGGCGACAGTCTGATACAGATGAACGAGACCATGATGATGGTGGCCCGCGTCAAGATTGACGGTATGGTGGCAAGCTCTAAGGAGGATATTCTGGCTGCATTCGACGAGAATCATCGAGTACTGGGTGTGGCTCATATCGAGATCAATGACAATGCCAACGCCAACGAAGCACTGGCCTATCTAACCATCTATGGCTATCTGAAAGACGATGCCTCAAGACCTAAGTTGAGCTTCCGCTTCTTTGATGCCTCTTCTGGCAATGTCTACAGTGTGAAGCCTGCCGACGGTCAGGTCTATACCTTCAAGCAGGATGCCATCATCGGCACGGATGTCAACCCTGTTATCCTGCAGAACAGCTACGACTTTGTACAGACCATCAAACTGAAGGAGGGCTGGAACTGGGTAAGTTTCAATCTGGTTCCGAAAGAAGGTACGACACTGGGACAGTTCATGAACAGCATGTCTAAGTGGGAAATCGGCGATAAGATTGTATTGATCGACGGAAAAAGGACACAAACCTTTACCTGTCGTTCGGACTCACTTGCAGACAGTCGTCAGAGGTGGGAAAAAGAGAATAAGCTTATTACCATTGACCCATCGAAGATGTACAGCATCTTCTCAAAGAGCGACAAGACCATCTATCTGGAAGGTGAGTTTGCACGCCGTTATATCACCGTTCATAAGAACTGGAACCGCTTAGGTTACAATTCTACTATTAACCTGCCTATCGCACAAGCACTGGCCGACTACCTGGGACATGCTCAGGTGGGTGATGTAGTGAAGTCGCAAGACGAATTTGCCATTGTCAGCCAATCGGCTACCGGACTGGTATGGAAGGGCTCGCTGCAGTATATGGAGGCTGGTAAGGGCTACATGCTGAAACGACAGGCTGATGACGAGGTGAAGTTCTTGTATCCTATTTACCTCAACGACTCACGCTATAGCAGTACCAGCGAGAGTCATGCGCCGAAGCGCTCAGCCGTCAACACGGCTACGACGATGAATATCGTGGCTGCCGTGGAGGGCATAGTGACTGAGACTGGCGACAAGTTGGTCGTTTACCGTGGTGCAGAGCGCATGGCTGAAGCTGTTGCCGACAATGAGCAGCACTACTACCTGAACATTGGTAGCGACGACAACACAGACCAGACGCTGACCTTCGTGCTGGAGCGAAATGGTGAGATGATGGCTATAACGGGCAGCCGCATCAGCTATGCTGCTAACAAGGTGCTTGGCACGCCTGAGAAGCCTACCGCCATCAACTTCATGTCACTCGCCGAGATACCACACGACGGTAAGTGGTACACCTTGGGTGGTGTGTTGATTGGCAAGAAGCCGACACGTAGCGGACTGTACATCTACAACGGAAAAGTAAAGACCATTAAGTGAATAGTGCAAAAATGAAGAATATGAAAAAGAGTATATTGGCAATAGCAACCCTCGCCTTCATGGCGTGGGGCTGCTCCTCGGACAATGATGACACACGGCCTACGGGAATCCCTGAAGGCAGCGATGCCCGTCCTACATGGACAGGACCTGACTACGACCTCTACGAACAGACCATGATAGTAGACGTATCTTTGCAAGACGCATTGGTACAGTATGCCTCGGAGCAAGACCTGCTCTGTGCCACTATCAATGACGAGGTGCGTGGCGTAGCAACCCCACAGCAGGTGGAAGGCCAGTGGTTGTTTCCTCTGATAGTAGGTAGCAACGAGACTGGTGCGATGGTGAGACTGTCGTACTATTGCGACAAGTTGCACCGCATCTTTACCATCAACTGGACCCGCTTTGACGCCTCTATTCCTCCCTCGGGAAAAGGGGGCTTGTATCAACCGGAATTCGTAAATTAAAGCATAGTGAGTATGAGAAAGAGTTTATGCCTATTGACTACCATGATGGCCGCAGGCCTGATGGTGACCACATCGTGTAAGCATGATTCAGACGACTACGTCAAGAAGCCCTATACGGTGAGTGACAGTGAGCGCTTAGAATATGCGCAGAAGACGCTGAACACGATTATTGATAGAACGCAGGACTGGGCGCTGACCGCTAATTATAGCGTCAAAGTGAATGTGGATGCTGACCTCGATGGCATCCAAGAGATAGCTGTTCTCGATGGCAACCCCTTCGTGAGGAGTACCAGCATCCTGGCAAAGACGACTGCCCATCAGAATGAGACAAAAGAGTTGACATTCAAGGCCCCCCTGGCTGACAGTCTGTGCTATGTCGCCTGTATCACCAGCGGCCAGCAGTATATCGCACGGCCCTTCCTGCCCGGGAAGGATGCTGTCGTGTCGTTCCAGACACCAGCAGTGCGTAAGGCCTTATCCATGATGGCTACCCGTGGTCTGGCTGACAACGCCATAGTGGCGGATAATGAAGACTGTTGGGACCTCAAGAATGGCGTAACGAATCTGGAAGACCTGCTGGAAGAGGCTAATCGCTTTATTCCTGCCAAGCAGAACAACCGTGCGCAGGTGGAGGCTCTCGGCAGCTACTCGATTATCACTGACAGCGAGAACGACATCGTGCTGAACTGCATCTATTCACGTCCAGGAGTGGACGATGTGAAGATAGGCTGTCGCATTGATCCTTCACAGTCGGGCACTGGTATCCAGACCTACGTACTGAAGGACGGCATCTTCAACGGAAAATATTTTCGTTATGAGACTTCTCTCTACCTATTGTGGGGTGCGTCAATTCCTTGGAACTATGAGCCGGAGAAGTATGAGTTCAAGGTACCAGCAAATTCAAAGATAGACTTCTTCGTGGTACATGGCGAGGAAGACCTGAGCGACGACATGAACCATGCCACCTGCTTCTCAGTGAACGACAACAGCTATCTGGCTTTCGATACTGGCGACAAATGGGATTATCACGACCGCATATTCCTGATTACAGGTGGTGGCAAGCCTGCCCCCAAAGCAGATGTTGAACCCATAGCCCCTACCCCACAAATATGGACCTACGTATGGGAGGACAAGGACTTTGGCGACTACGACATGAACGACTGCGTGATAGAGGTGGAAGAGCATGCTGACGATGCCAACCAGATAAAGGTGACATTGGTTGCGTTAGGTGGTGCCCGCCGCCTGTGGTTAGGCTTCGACTCAAAGAATGCTGAGTCGTATAAGGACCACAAGCCCGTCATCAATAAAGAGCTGCATGAGGTGTTAGGCGTGAGTGTCGGCACACTGGTCAACACAGGACGCACTAAGGCCAATCCCGTTGTCGTCTATGATGGTCCTAAGCCCGAAGGCTTTGACTTCCAGACCTGTTCATTCGTGCTGGGTGCCATGTTCCAGGACGACCAGAAAGGCGTCTATGTGAGTGACTATTACCACATCCATATCGCTACAGCAGGCCAAGACCCTCACGGCATTGTCATACCAGGCAAGTGGCAGTGGCCTACGGAACAGACCTGTATCAAGGATGCCTATCCTGAGTTCAACACATGGGCGAGTGACCGCACCAAATGTCAGGACTGGTATAAACATCCTGATCCACAAAAGGTGGTGAAACGATGATGAAAACTGCCGTGCGATTCACTCGCACGGCACATCACACCCCGGATGCCATAGGGACAGATGCCACAGGGACTAATATTAAAAAGCGCTTGACGCCAGTGAAGGGAAGGTATTTCAGCGACAATAAGGAAACCGCCCACAGTCTCTATAGACGCGGGCGGCACACTAATCATTCAACTAATTCAGGGACAGGTGACAGGTTACTGTTCCATAGGAACCAAGTTCCTAACATATCCGTCCCTGTCAGAACACTTGCAATATGTTAGGTTCGCGCGTGCGCGCGCTATGTGGTTTTCAAAAAATAGGTTCCACCTTCCACGGATATGCCCAAAGTCCTTTATTTAAAGGGGGTCTGGACGTTTCGCGTGTGCGCGGACGTTTCACATTGCTTTCACAGTGCTTCCACAGGGGCTGATACGACAACGGGAGTAGCTGATACGACTGCGGGAACAGCTGTCTCGCCAAAAAACGCTGAGCGTTTTTCTGAAAACGGTGAGCGTTTTTTCCTGGCTACAGCTATCTTGCCATTGGCTACAGCTGATACGACCACGAGATAGCTGTTCTCGCCAAAAAGTCCTACGACTTTTGGAAAAGCTGTACGACTTTTTCACGGCTACAGCTATCCCACGCGCGGGTACAGCTATCTCGCGAACCTATATAATTTGTGAAAGGGTTGTGAAACGTTTGTGGAACGTTTTGAACGCCCCCGCACCCCCGCAACCCCTTTATTTACTGGGGTTCCGGCAAATCCGTGAAAGGTGGAACCTTTTTTTTGAAAACCTATTTTTCCTGGAAAAGCACACAGAAGGACTCAGGGGGAAAGACCCCCTGAGTCCTTCTGTGTGCTTATATAGCTACCATGCTCCATCTCACTGGAAATGTAGCCGAAGAGACCTGCATACTGATAGTTGCCGCTAACGGTGAGGCCGCTGACAGGAACTGGTGACAGGTTACTGTTCCGCACTCGTTCTGACGGAACAGATCAGGTGCCAGTCCCTTGATTTACACCTTGATTTACATGTCTTTATTTTCTCCAGATACTCTTCAGACTACGTGCTTCACACTTGAAATCAGCACCCTCAACCTCTACACTATTGTAAATAGATGATGGGAATACGAGGTTGGTCATAGCCATCGTACCTTGCTGGGTAAAGATTTCTACTGAAGATTGGTCTACGAAGAAGTCGAGGACAACTTTGTCACCCGTCACCTTCAGTGGAGCACGCATGCTGGGCAGTGAGAAGTTGCCATTGAAGTCTACCTTTCCTGTATGTGCATTGCGGTGCGCAAAAATCTCGCGGACTGATGCTTTCACGTCAACCGTGTAGTACTCACCCATGTCATTCTTCAACGTAATCGTTGAATTCTTGTCAAGGTTAACAGTCACACGCAACTGATATGCATCTTTAGCATCAATAGCACCGTTGACCTCTTTCCATTCGCCTGCAATATTGTCAATCTCTTTGACGACAGTGCTGGTGACGAGGGGCTTGCCATCATACATCGTAATACCCAGTTCACGAGGCAGCGTAAAAGCAGAGCGCCAAGGAGAGCAGGGAACGTTGCCGCTATAGCTCCAATTATTCATCCAGCCTATCATGATGCGACGATCACCTGTATTGCTCCATGTCACAGATGCATAGTTGTCCATACCGTAGTCCAGCCAAAGTGGATAGTCGAGGGCATCGGCAGTAAACTTTATTCCATCAAACTGACCCACGAAATACATAAGGCCATCACCTATCCATGGCCCTCCCGGATTCACACTAAGCAGCAGCACCCACTTGTCGCCCAACTGAATGAGATCAGGGCATTCCCACTGCAGGTCGTGACGTCCTGAACTACTCATGTCTACGAAGAAGTTACTCAAGAAAGTCCAGTTGGTGAGATTCTTAGAACCATAGAAGTCAACACCTTTCTTCCAACCCTTGGCCAGGGCCATGATCCACTGCTGTGAACCCTCGTGCCAGAACACCTTCGGGTCGCGCAGGTTATCGTCATCATTAGGAATAACAGGGTTATTCGCAAACCGAGTGAACGTTTTTCCACCATCTGTCGAGTAAGCAATAGACTGCTGCTGTTTACCGTCAGCAGATGTATATGCTGCAACCATCGCGTTGGCACCGAAACCAGCCGTATTATTCTTGTCAATAACACATGAGCCTGAGAAAATGTCACCCAACTCATCACGAGTCAGCGCAACAGGTTGTTCCTCCCAGTTCATCAAATCTTTTGAAGTTGCATGCCCCCACGACATGTTGCCCCAATCGTTTCCTTTCGGGTTATACTGATAGAAGAGGTGGTACACTCCATCTGCATAGACCAGACCATTGGGGTCGTTGACCCAGTTCTTGGCTGGCGTATAGTGGATTTGCGGACGATACTTCTCGTCGTAACCCGATGGACTTTCTGGGTCTACAGGTTCCTCGGCAGGTTCCTTGGGGTTATCGATAAGGGGATTGTATTGCTGCGAGTAATCATTATTTTCGCTGCATCCCACAATGGTAGCTGTCAGAACGACAGCTGCCATATGGAATAATGATGATATTCTTTTCATAACGGTCTAAACTTTAGCGGGTCTTCAGATATTCCAGTGAATTCTTGGCCAACGTAAGGACGTTGTCCTGATAGAGATTATTCTTCGGATAAGCGCTCTTGTCTGGCGTACCGTCAGGATTCTTCATAGAGAACTCACAGCCACCATTACCAATGCAAAGCACGGTACCCTTGAAGTCTGTATTGCCCTGCTGAGCCTCCCAGACGTTGAGCTGGCTGACCCACCAGATCTGGCTGTCCCATGTTCCCAACGGATAGATGCCGAGCGTCTGGGTGCATTGTGTGTAGCATGCTTCGTCCTGATTGCCCTTACCAGTCCATAATGATGGCAGGTTGAAGAACAGGCAGTTATGGTCTTCCGTCCAACCTGGGCCTTTGAAGGCGATAAGCTTCGTGTCAACATTCGTCTCTACCTCAAGTCCTTTATAGATGGGGTGCGACGAGTGGTCCTTCTTGAACTTGTGGTCAGGATTCAGCTCAACAGCCATACGCCAAATATCATTGTTAATGCCACCAGGACCGGCACCAATAGTACGATCGTTGCTCTTCATGTCATCCAGACTGACACGTCCCAGGTGTCCTGCATAAACGGTAGCATGGCTCCAGAGCAGCAATGAACCACCGTCTTTGTACCACTGTCTGATAATGGGAGTTGCAGCTTCTACATCAGCAGGCATGGTAAATACTTCAGCCTCACCGACACCTTCCAGGTCGCGCAGCCAGAAGAGTACGCGGAAGGGCTCTACGTCACTTGCCTCATTGATGCTGCTGAAAGGCAGAAACTTAGCGCTGGGATAGTTGTCGTGCAGCCACAGCCACGCTGAGGCTTCATCATCGTCACCATTAGCCACTAACTCCTCAGGTGTTGCGTAGACGCTCAGGAACCCGATGGCCGTCTTGCCGATACGCAGTGAGGCAGAAACCGTCAGCGCCGTTCCACTCTCATTCTCAGCAACCAGACTGACGTTCCATGTGTCGCCTGTCAGCACATCGGGAATGGTGAACGATGTAGCGGTGCCAGCCAAGTCCTGCTTGATGGTCTTTGCACCGTTGGTAGCCGTCAAGTGGATGGTTTTTGCGTCAGCCGCCTTGTCCCATTCTACCAGCGCATCGTAGCCACCCGACTTGTCCAGTTGGCGCATCTGTACACCAGTGAGACTGGTAGCGCCTTTACGCATATAGCGTGTTACGGCACCTGTTGATGAATTATCACCTTCAACAATCTTGAATACATATTCAAACTGTACGTTCGTGGGAACATTCTTGTGAGTGAACGAATTGCCCGTAACGCGCTCTACCGACGACAGCGTACCGTCACGATAAATGGAGATTACCATGGTTTGTCCGCTGGCCAAAGCAGGCCATGTAAGGGTGTAGTCATCGCCTGAGAGTTGACCACTGATCTGAGTTGCATCAGGTGCAGAGACCTTCATTGATTCCTGGTCGTAGTCTTTGTCCTGACAGGAGGTGAGGGTTGTTGCCGTCAGACAGCAACAAACCAAACCTATACCAAAATTTATAATAAACTTTTTCATATAGCTATCGTGTTTTTAGTTATAACCTTTGTTCTGGTCGTACAATCCAGATACATAGTACAGCTGGTTGTAAGGCAGTGGGAAGTACTCGTTCTTAGCAGGTGTGAAGTGAGCATCCTTGTAGTACTTGCCATACTCCTGACCATCGTAGACACTGTTCTGCTCCTTCTCGAAGAACTTGTTAAGTGTCTGTGAGGCAATTCCCCAACGGCGCAGGTCGAAGAAGCGGCTCTGCTCCATGGCCATCTCCAGACGACGCTCCCACTGAACACGCAGACGTGCCTTCTCAGCTGTCGAGAAATCGCTGTTGGTGTAGAGATTAATTTCACACTGGTCAGCGGCATAGCCGATATGCTTGCCAACAGAGTTCTTGGCACGCTGACGGATGTCGTTGACAATGGCAAGAGCACCTGTCAGGTCACCCGTTTCTACCATAGCCTCGGCACGCATCAGCATGACGTCAGTATAGCGCAGCACGTAGTCGTTCATGGCAAAAGCCTGCCAGGGGTTGTCGTATGTCTCGCCCTTTGAGCGCTGAGGCACTTCCTTCAGTGAGGTATAGTAGCCATAGGTGCTGGGGTTACGCGAGTTGTCCTTGGTCATGGTGAATGCATCCTCATATTTGTAGGGGAAGCTTGGCATGCCAACAGTATGGAACAAACGTGGATCCCACTTCTGTGCGGTAGGAGCGCCGTTGATAGGATAAGCGATAACATCATTATAAGTGTCAAACATGGGCAGACCATTCTGTGTCTTAAAGGCGTTGACCAGGTTCTGCGTGGGCTTGTGGAAGTCCCATCCGCACGACCACATCTGCCAGCAACCGTTCAGCATATTTGACCAGTTGGCGCGTCCAAAACGGGTATTATCTTCCTCATAACCAGAGTGTTGTACGGAAAAGATACTCTCCTTCGAATTCTTGTAGTCAGGCAGGAAGATGTCACCGAAGTCCTCCAGATAGCCATATTCTGACTCTTCCACTACCTTGGTGTAGTTCAGCACTTCCTGCATGTACTGCTTATTGATGTGACTGACACCAGTAGTAGCCTCGTAACCGTCGCCCCAAGCCATCGTCAGGTAGCACTTAGCCAGATAGGCAGCAGCAGCAATCTTGTTGGCACGGGCCAGTTCCGTCTGTTTGACAGGCAGCAGGTCGTAAGCAGTCTTGAAGTCGGCTACAATCTTCTGCATCAACTCGTCGTGCGTAAACTCACGATTTGAGGTCTGTTCCTCGCTATGGTCACGATATACGGCCTCATTAATCCAGGGCACACGGTTCCAAAGCTGCACCAACTTAAAGTAGAAATGGGCACGCAGGAAGAGCACCTCGCCACGACGGATATTGGTTGTCTCCTCACCCAGCAGTTTAACACCATACTCATCCAGAGAAACGAGGGCACGGTTGCAGCGGCTGATAGAGCAGTAGAGGTGGTACCATAGCTCATCCATATGGCCACCAGGTGTAAGGGCTGTCAGCGTAGACCAAACTTCCACAGAGTGATAATCCGTATCTGTTGTACCTGAACCACCCTTCATGGCATCGTCAGACGACACGTCTCCATAGGGCCAGAGGTTAAAGGGATAAGTATACCAGTCGTCACCCAGCTTGGCATAGGCCGATGTCACCATCTCATTGGGCTGGTTCATAGCCAGGTCTTCGTCGATGACACCCTGAGGTTCGACATCAATGAAATCGTCGCAACTTGTCAGTACTGCAGCAAAACCGCAGCATACCAGACCAGCGCATAATGTTTTATATATCTTAGTAATCATAACTATTTACAATGATTGATGAACAATTTAATTAGAACGATGTTTGAACACCAAACGAGATGGAAGTAGAGTTAGGATAAGCCCATCCGGGGTTCTCAGGGTCAGCACAGGTCAGCGAGCTACTCTTAATAGTCAGCACGTTGTGAGCTGATACATATACGCGGGCACTGGTCATCTTCACCTTCTTCAACCACTTGTCGGGAACATTATATCCCAGCTGAACCTGGCGCAGCTTACCATAAGAGCCATTCTCTACAAAGTAGCTTGACGTACGATTCTCATTACCAGTATTGTTCGTGGTCAGTGCAGGAATATCACTACCCGTATTGGCTGTTGTCCAGGCATCAAGCATGCGGTTACCCTTGTTAGAACCTGGGTCAGTAATAGAATAGAAGTCCGTCTGGAACTTCTGGTCGTTATAGACATCCTTGCCGGCTACACCCTGCCAGAACATCGAGAAGTCGAAATTCTTATAGGCCAGTTCAATATTCAAACCCCAAGAGAAATTGGGAACGGGATTGTAAATCCAAGTCTGGTCCTTGTCATTGATAACACCATTGCCATCAAGGTCTGCATATTTCAGACCACCCACACGGGCATTCTCCTGTCCGCTGGCCAGAACCTCCTCGCGATTCTGGAACAGACCCTCAACAACGTAACCCACAATAGAGCCATAAGGCTTGCCAGACTCTACCAGATTCTCTTTAGAAGTATGTACGTATGAACCTGTGGTCGTTTCAGGCAGGTAAGTCACCTTTGAGCGGAAGAAGTCCAAGTTACCATTGACATGATACTTCAGACCATAGTTCGTGGTGTGGCGGAAGCCAAGGGCAAATTCCATACCCCAGTTCTGCAGAGAGGGACCATTAAGCCAAGAGGCACCACCCTCACCCATCGAACCCAGATAAGCGGGACTGATGAGCATATCCTTCACCTTCTTCTTATAAATATCTACCGAACCATACAGAGAGTTGCGGAACATGGTAAAGTCAAGACCAGCATTCAACTGCTCAGTGGTCTCCCATTTCAGGTCGTTGTTTTGCGACTGGGTAGCACGGAAGCCAGAGGGATAGGTTCCCTTGCCGACACCAGACAGGTCATAGGCAGTAGACTCATTGCGCTCACCACCATAAGTAGCGGCATAGAGGCCGAAACGAGCATAGTTAGAGATGGCCTGATTACCTGTCTGTCCCCACGAACCACGAATCTTGAGGTCGTCCAGCCATTCCAGCTTCAGGTTCTGAGAGAGACGGTAACCCAGTGTGAAGGCAGGGAACGTACCATAGCGGTTGTTCTCACCAAAGCGGCTGGAACCATCATGACGGATGGTGAACGATGCAAGCACCAGGTCTTTCCAGTTGTAGTCAACCTTACCGAAGAAAGAGACCAGTGCATATCCTTCCTCAATACCACCTGCACGCTGTGTACCAGTAGCAGCATCGGGCCACATATACTTATAGTTCTCCAGCGCAAACATCTGTGCATAAGCAGACGAACGGTCTTCCACATCTCTGTGCAGCTCCATACCTGCCAGCAGGTTGAAGGTGTGATCACCAAAGAGCGTGAGGTTATAGTTTGCAGTGTTTGACCACGTCCACTTCATCGAAGTCTTGTTGCCAAGGTTTGTCGATGGAGTATCGTTGTTCACCACGTCAGAGTGCCAAGTGTAGGTCACGCTGTGTATAAACTCTGACCAATAGTCGATGCCGAAATTAGAGCGCAGCATCAAGCCCTTGACAGGTTCAATGTTGACGAAAGCGTTACCAAAGATACGCCACATCTTCAGACGGTTGTCGCGGTTGTGGTAGAGCTCACGCAGAGGATTCTGACGATCGCTCATGCCACCGACAGGACCTGAGAAGGTAGTATTATCCTCTTCATAAACGGGCAGCGTAGGTGACATCTTCAGCGCATTCTCCAGCGGACGGCAGTCTACCTGATTAGAATAGGTGATGGTGGCGTTCTCACCAACCGTGATGTATTTGTTCAGTTTGAAACTGGTATTCAGACGACCAGAGATACTCTCAAAGTCAGTGTACTTCAAGATACCCTTGTTCTTCTTATAACCCAGCGAGAACAGTGCTGAATACTTGTCAGTGGCACCAGAGATAGAGAGGTCGTAATTCTGTGAGAAACCCGTGCGAGAAATCACATCCAGCCAGTCAGTATCGCTATAGCGCATAGTGCGCTTCTCGTTCAGATAGCCACCATAGCGTCCGTTGACAATATAGTTCTCCATCTGTCCTGTAGCAGGGTTATAGGCTGAAATCGGTGTACCATCTTCAGCATGCAGGGTCAGACCATAGTTGTTGGCATACTGTTCTGGATTCAAGCCGTCGTTCAGGGCAGCCTGTGCCATAGCGGTAGCATACTCAGCAGAGTTTGACAACTTCATCATGGTCTGCTTATTGTAGAACTGAGCTGTCAGGTTGGCAGAGAAGTCCACCTTCACCTTGTCGCCCTTCTTACCCTGGCGAGTGGTGATAATGATGACACCGTTGGCAGCACGCGAACCATAGATAGAGGCAGAGGCAGCATCCTTCAACACCTGCATGGACTCGATATCGTTCATGTTCAGCGTATTCAGATTCGTCGTCGTAGGCACACCATCAATGATAAACAGAGGGTCCTGTGACGAGTTAAACGAACCGATACCACGGATGCGTACCGTACCAGCACCAACAGGAGAACCGTCACTGGTAATGGTCATACCAGGAACCTTACCCTGCAGGGCACGCATAGGATCGGTGTCTGCACTGGTCTTCAGCTCCTTGGTTTGTACCACGGCAACAGAACCTGTCAAGTCGGCCTTACGCTGGGTGGTATAACCTGTCACCACCACCTCGGCCAGTTCCTTGGCATTTTCTTCCATGGTGACTTGCATACCATCCTTGGCAGGAAGCTCCTGGCTCTTGTAACCGATGTACGAGAAGACCAGCGTCTTACCAGCCTGCACCTTCAGTTTGAAGTTACCGTCAAAGTCAGTCACCGTACCATTCGTTGTCCCCTTTTCCATCACCGTAGCGCCAATGACGGGACCCATGGCGTCGGACACTGTACCCGTAATTGCTTCCTGCGCGTACATCATTGTACACAGAAGCAGCAACAGGCCACTCAGAAAGAATCGTTTGGATTGTTTCATTTGCTTTTGCGTTTTTGTTAGTACTATTGTTTCAGATTTCACTGGCGCAAAAGTACGCTCTTTACGCGCAAAAGACTAACAATTATCGTTCTGGCACTAAAAATTTTGTTTCATGTAACAATCCAAAGATACTCTTTATTATTTTTGCTATTCCGACCGATACTCCATAGGCAATTTACCATACTGTTTCTTAAAACAGGTGGTAAAATAGCTGGGAGTACCAAAGCCGACCTCGAAGGCTATCTCGGCAACAGTCTTGGTGGTACTGTTCAGCAAAACCTTACCACGCTCCAAGCGCATCTGTCGCAACAGTTCGATGGGTGACAGTCCTGTAAGCACCTTCACCTTACGGTATAGCTGCACACGACTAATACCTAACTGCTCACCCAAATCGTCCATTTTCAGATTCGGATTTGACATATTGTTACGCACGGCCTCCTTCAGGCTGTCCATGAACAGGCTGTTCTGTGTGGTCAGTTTCACGGGCTTGGCATCTTCGCCAGCAGGCAACGCAGCTGACGACTGGTCGCCAAAATACTGACGCAGCTGTTGACGACTCTTCAGCAAATTGCTGATACGGCTCAACAACAGCTCAGCCTTGAAAGGTTTGGTCAGATAGGCATCTGCACCATGCTCATACCCTTCCATCTGCTGAGCCTCCGTCGAGCGGGCAGTAAGCAGAATGACGGGGATATGACTGGTGATGAAGTCTTCCTTCAGCTGCTGGCAGAGTTCCAAGCCGTCCATGACGGGCATCATCACGTCGCTGACAATGAGGTCGGGCACACTCTCGCGAGCCAGTCGCAGACCATTCTGTCCGTCGTCAGCCTCCATGACATAGTAGTTATTAGCCAACAACGTACGCAGGTAGCGACGCATATCGGCATTGTCGTCAATAATCAGAATGTTGGGCAGTTCGTCAGTATCGTCCTGCTTCAACATGTTCAGGTGCTCTCCCTGAACCAATTGTTCCGAGTCAGCAGCGCTTTCCTCAGCCGCCTGACTAACGTTATTATCATGCATCATCGTGCTGTCAACCTCCTTGCGGAAATACAGCACGTTCGACACCATATCTTCCAATTGGCGGATATTCCTGTCAGCTATCTCCAGCAGCTGTTCGTCATCCCCTTTCAGCACTTGTCGCTCGCGTAATTCCTTAACAGGTCCGGCTATCAGCGTCAGTGGTGTCTTCAACTGGTGACTGGCATTGGTATAAAATAGTGTCTGCTCCTTGTTCAGTGCTTTCTGTCGACGATGAGCACGCTTGATCTGCTTTCTGGCGCGCCATGTCAGCCCTACAGCCACCAGCAACAGCAGAATGACAGCCATCGACGACCATAACAGACGGCTCTGGATGTTATAGAGTCCGAAGTAGTTCTCCAGTTTGCCCTGAATAGTTACCAAGTCGTTGTTCAGCTTCATCTGCTCATTGCCATAGAGAGCCACCATATTCACATTGTCAGGCGTTATGAGCACGCTGGGCAATACATTCTGACGCTCATAAGGTTTACCCGTCAGAATGTCCAAGGCCAGACGAACTATTTGCTCACCATGGGTGGGATAGACACAAGTAGCTGCAAAGTGCCCCTGCTGCACGTGTTCAATGCCTTCATCAGCACCAGGCAAACCGTCTACACCAATAATCTTCACCTGCCCCTCCAATTTAGCATCCCTCACAGCCCAGTAAGCGCCGCGAGCCATAAAGTCACTATGGCAGAAGATGACGTCAGGACGATGTTCACGCTTCAGCACCTCCTGCACAATATCCTGCGTGTGGTGATCGTCCCAGTCACCGAAAATACATTCATAGTCCACCTCAGGGTGCTGGCGCATAGTCTCCTCAAACCCCTGATGGCGGTCACGCGAAGGTGACGTGCTTTGCAGGGCGGCAATTTCCAGCACCTTACGCTCAGCCATCTCGGCAGCCAGACCTGCCGCATGTTCGGCAGCAATACGTCCCACGCTGACATTGTCACCACCAATGAAGGCCGTATAGTCATCAGTATCGGCTCTGCGATCAAACAGAATGACGGGCACGCCCTTCTCCTTGGCACGTCTTAAGACGGGAGCAACCTCTTCGTACTCGTTAGGAGCCACCACCAACAGGTCAACATCGCTATTCACCAGCGAGTCTATCTGTCGCACCTGCACATCCGACTGGTCAAAGCAGTTGATAATCTCCACCTTGACATCCTCTTCATACAAGTGCTGTGCTGCCAGCATCTCATTGTTCAGCTTAAACCGCCAGTTTCCGACGGAGCATTGCGACACGGCTATCTTGTAGGTCTGTTCCTTTTGCGAACATGCTGTCAGCATTGCCAAAAGCAATAGTAGCGCAGCTATCTTTTTCATCCGTAAACAATTGTTTTGGTTAGTTTCGTGATGCAAAGATAGGAAAATCTTACCTAAAAACAAGTCTTTCTACCTTTTTTATTACAATATTTTTCAAAAAACTGCTCTGGCAATAGAAAACCGCCCGCAGTCTCTATAGACTACGGGCGGCACACTAACTAACTAACTAACAATCTTTTCATCAAAAAAAACTACTAACCAAACCTAACTATTTAACAATAACTTTCTTTCCATTGACGATATACAGGCCTTTAGCAGGATGAGCGACACGCTGACCAGCGAGGTTGAAGTATTGGCTGTTTGCAGTTTGCTCTTGGCTCTTGGCAACGGCAGCAATGCCAGTGCCACCATCCTTGACGAGTACGACGGCTGTAAAGTTGAAAGGATTGCCAGCCTCCTTATTGCACTGAATCATGAGGCGGTCAACATCAGCAAGGGCTGCTTCCATATTGATATTCTCTACATTGAGCTCTGCATATTCGGTGGTCATAGTCATCGTGGTCTGATCGCCCAGTTTGCCACCTTCGCCCCACTTGGTCAGAATGTTGATGACGTAGTCGGTACGGTTGGCCTCAGAATAGAAGCGGATAGCCTTGACCTTACTCCAATCAACGCCGGCAAAGCAGTTCTTTGTAATCTCCAGCGTGCTCCATTCGTCCATCCAGAAGAAGCCGCTCCATGCGGTGTTCTCATCAATATTATCCTTGCCATCGCCATACCATATCTTGGTAGCGGTGAAGTCGACACCGCAGACCTCAAGGCCATACTCCTTCAGGGATGCGAGCATTGCAGGGGTAGCGAAGACCTCAACACTGCTCTGGTCGGAGAAGATGTGATGTTCAAAGCGTGTGCCGGGGAGCATTCCTCCGTTGCTATGTAGCTCGATAACCTCGCCTGTAGCGTCCTTAAACTCAATGACGAGTTTGTCGCCAACCTTCATATCTGTAAACTTACCCTTTTCGATTGTCAGGGTATTACCCCAGCTAACAGCGTGCTCTCCTTCCCAAACGTCGGTTGCTGAAGCGATAACTGTGGTTGCCATGAGGCACATGAGTAAAAATACTTTTTTCATAAGCGTTGTTGTTTTAGAGTTAATATTGTGTTTTGTTGGTGCAAAATTAGTATTAAAATACAATAAGGACTATCAATATTGTTTCATAGAGTAACAAAAATCGGACTTTGTAACAATCATTGATTACAAAGTCCGAAATGTTGAGTATGATGTTCTCTCTCTGCTTACTGCTGACTAATCTTCAAATCGCTAATGGTGATGTTACCACCATAGTTGTTGATGCTCCAGCAGTTCTTCTGGATGCCATAGATGCGGTGGGTGCAGCAGACGATGTCGTTGATGTACATGACGAGAACACTATTGTCGGTGTAGATGTCGATGTTGTACTCGTTGTTCTCGGGATGATAGAATCCGTAGCCGTCGGCACCTTCGATGAAGCCCTTGCCATAGACCTTCTCCTCTTCGCCCTGGTCGTTGGTCTTGAGGCGATAGCCTTCCTGTTCGAAGTTCACCTTACGGACATTCTCCTCCTCGTCATTGACAACCAGCGTATAGTAGTAGTCGGGGTCAGTGCTGCGTACGAAGGATACACCGAACTTATCCCTGTTGTTGGAGGTGGTCACCTTGAACGAGATGTGGTTGCAGGTGCCCAGACGACTATAGAGCACATAGGCATCGTCGCCGCTGAGCTTGCCATTGTCGTAGCCATTGGATGCCATCACCTGGGCTTCCTGGGGCTTGCTGTACTTGGCTGCCATGGCGGGCACGGCACCCATCGACAGCGTACCATCGGCATGCTGGATGAGTTTGTGGCATACCAGGGCACCACTCCAGTTGGGTTCATTGCCATCGCCAGCACCGACGTTGACATTCTTCTCATGGATGTCGGCACCAGAGCGGTATGGTGTCCAGCCCCAGATGAAGCGGTCGGTGCCGTTAGAGGCTGTCTTGCCTGCATAGAAGGCACGGGTGTCGAGATTGCCCTCGCGCCACAGCGGACCATCGGCAGGCCATTTGGGACCGTTGTTGAAGCAGTCCTTCAGTGCTTCCCAGCTGTCGGCGAACATATACTTCACCTTGCGGCTCCAGCTGGCGCGGAAGCTCTGGCTGTAGACCAGATACCAGTAGTCGCCCATCTTGAAGATGTCAGGGCACTCCAGCATGCGGTCCCAAATCATCTTGAAGGGACCGACATGTTCCCAGTTCTTCAGGTCGCTGGACTTGAACTCAGCAAACTGCGGGTCGCCACCATTCTTAGGATAGGTAGAGATCACCATGCGGTAGAGTCCATCGTCAGCCATGAAGATCTGCGGGTCGCGGAAGTCGTTGGCAGAATAGCCGTAGTCGGGACCATTGAGTGCCCACAGTTCATCCTTTGTCCACGTCTTGAAATCGGTAGAGGTGGCACGCATGACAACCTCACGGTACTGGCAGTTGCCATTATGGCCGGTATAGTAGATGTAGTACATGCCGTTTGCCTCGTCATAATAAGCACAGCCAGTACCCAGCGCAGCATCCTGCACATAGTCGTTACTGCCGTAGGGCAGCACTTCGCCCAGTGACTGGTAGCTGGCGCCGTCCTTGGTAGAGACGCCCCAGATGGGATGGAAGCGGTGGCTCATATTGTTGTCGAACTCCTGCAGGTAAAGCACCTTGAAGTCGCCAGCCTTCTTATCGTAGAAAGGCATGGGGTCTCCGACGCGTCCGATAGCTGGCATGTAGTAGGTGCCAAAGCCTTGTTCATCAGTGGGGGTGAACGCATTTGTTGTACCTGCCCAGTTGCGAGCGGCATCGCCCGTCACATCGTCGTCGCTGCTGCATGCCGTCAGGGCAGAGGCTGACAGCATGAGTGCGATTGCTGAAAATATCATTGTTTTCATATCATTCTATTTTTTTGTGTGAGTATTTACTTGCCCAGGTATTCCAGTGCGTTGAGCATAATCTGACCCATGTTGTCGTGGTATACAGAGGTGTAAGGAGTCGGAGAGTTCCAGTCGAAGACACCAGTACCGAAGCAGACAATGCCTCCCTTACCGTAGTTGCCTGCGGCATTCTTCAACTCCCATGAAGAGACATTGCCGTCGCCACCGAGGACACGACCGCCAGTCTTGGCAGCCACAGCATTCTCGTCAGGATAGTCACCCCAGAAGCCGTACTGTGATGTGGTGTTACAGATGGTGTAGCCCTCGTCGAGTGTGATGATGCGGTCGTCGCCCAGTCCTGTTGAGCGCTTCAGGTCCTTCCACAATGGATGGTTGATGTCAGCAACACGATAGGTCCAAGGCTCGGGTCCCATCACGTCGGAACCTTCTCCGTTGCCACCCCAGACGTTGTTAGGATAAGAGTCCTCAGGCTGTGCACCCAGTGCGATGGCATAGTTGACAGCTGAACGCTGCAGTACGAAGCCTACTCCGTTCTGGTAGAGTTCCTTCATCTTGGGCAGTGCAGCCATAGCGCCTGTCTCAGCATCGGCAAAGCCATTATAGTTGCCATAAGCTGGGCAGTGGCGATGGAAGAATACCAGGCGAACCTTGTCAAGCGACACGCTGCCAGAGTTAATATCACTCCATGAGAGATATGCCGAACCGGCAACATTACTTGTCAGCCACTTGGCAGCAGCCTTCTCCTCGTCGTTCAGTGCCTCTACATTTTCAGCGTCGCCCACGAAGATAGCGACAGGAGCCTGTATCAGCGTCACGTTGACGGTATATACATTGGTTGCCGTATTGTCATTGACAGTCAGCAGGAAAGGCTCTGTGAAGTTGCCCTTCGTACCGCTGGCAGGACTGCAGGTGGCATCCTCGCTAACCACAGCCTCGAAGGTTGCATTAGAGAGGTCGATGCCGCTGCTGGCCATCACACTGACGGTAACAGTCTTGTCATCCTGGTTGATGGCACCCTTGACACCCTCCAGCAGGAACTGTGTCAGCAGGGCCTCATCGTTGCGTACGCTAACCTGATACTCCAGCTGCAGGTCGCCATTGGTGACGCGCAGTGTCTTGTCTGCATTCAGATTGATGTGGTCGCCCAACTTAAGGTTAGCAGAGGCACCTGCAGGCAGGGAGAGGCTGGTAATCACCATGTCGTCCTTCTGTGCAAAGGTCTCAGGGACCTTGATTTTGATGAGACGCTTCTCATGGCTGATGGTAGCCTTGAACTGGTTGTTGAGTTCAAAAGACTCTACCAGACACGAGCCGCCAACATTGATGCTGCCCGTATGGTCGTCGTTGCATGCAGTGAACCCGCAAAGCAGACAAACCATGCAAATGATACTATATATCGTTTTCATATCTTTCAACTATAAACTTTAAACTTTAAACTCTTCATTACCACTCGCCACAATTCTGTGTATAGTGACCGTTAGAGGCAGACAACTGCTCCCAGGGAATAGGGAGATACTCGTTCTTGTCGGCAGTGAACCAGGCACCCTTCAGGAAGCTCATCTTCTCACTCTCCGAGGTATAGAACTTGTTGATGACGGTAGCAGCATCGCCCCAGCGTACGAGGTCAAAGAAGCGCTCGCTCTCCATAGCCAGTTCCAGGCGACGCTCAGTCTTCACAATCTCCATAGCAGCATCCTTGTCGTAGGTGCCTTTATAACTATTGATGGCAAAGTGTACACCATATTTATTAGGATAGTTAGACACGACGCTGTTGGCAGCCATCGACTTAGCACGCTCACGCACCTGGTTGACCAGTGCGATGGCCTCGGCAGGCTTGTTCTGCTGAGCCAGCGCCTCAGCACGCATGAGCAGCACGTCAGCATAGCGGAAGACGACGCGGTTCATAGAGCTGGCCCACTGGTTGTCGGCATTGAAGATGTACTCGTTGATGGTTGCGGGGTCTACGTTCTGCTTCAGCGACACGAAGTAGCCATACTTACCACCTGAGCGGCTCCACGTATTGGTCTTGCTCATCATGTAGCTGGTGTTGAACATGTAGGGAGTACCTGGCAGACCAACGGTAACGAAGAGACGTGGATCGACAGTCTGTGAAGAGCCCACCTCATAGTCCTGGGTGGCTGCTGTAGCCACGAGAGGCAGTCCGTCGGCATTGGTTCGATAGGCATTGACGAGGTTGATAGAGGGCTTGTAGAAGTCGCAACCAGAGTCATGTACCTTAGGAATACAGGGTACTATCAGACGATTCGAGAAATTCAGGTTGCCCCAAGTGGTACCGTCGTTCTTAGAGTACTGGATGGCCCAGATGCTCTCCTTGCCGTTCTCATACTGCTCCTCAGGACGGAAGTTGTTGTGCATGTCACTCTCCAGGCCATAGCCGGCAGCGGCATAGATAGAAGGATTCGTATAGTCAACGACCTTCTGCAGGTCAGCCTCGTTGATGCTGGTCACCTGGTTGCTGGTGGCATTGTCCTGATGGTAAGCCTTATAGAGATAGACCTTTGCCAGGAAGGCTGCTGCAGCGGCCTTGGTGGGACGGCCCTTCTCGCTCTGTGTCACGGGAAGTACGGCATAGGCATCCTCCAGGTCGTTGATGATCTGTTGCCAGCCCTCGTCATTGGTATACTCCGTGTTCGACATGTTGTTATAGTCGTCCTCTGTCATGTTCAGTTTGTTGACAAAAGGAATCTTCTTGAACAGGCGCTTCAGCTGGAAGTGGCCATAGGCACGCAGGAACTTCATCTCGGCAGTGCGCTGCTGGATGGTAGCATTGCTCTGGTCAGCCTCGTCCAGCATGTCGAGTGACAAGCTTACACGTGACAAGAATTTATAGAAGCGCTGCCAGATGTCATTGTATGGCCAGTCTTTGGTCATCACGGTGGTGTGCAGCTCCAGGATATGGAAAGGTTCACCATCGGAGAAGTCAGCACCGCCTACATAAGCATCGTCGGAACGAGTGTCGTAGTTCCATAGAGAGAACGAGGAGTTCATGTCCTCAATGCTGAGCAGTCCGGCATAGGCAGAAATCAGCACATTATCGATATACTCAGGTTTCTTCACCTCGTCCTGAGTCAGCGTAGCCTGTGGCACCTGCTCCTCCAGGAAATCAGAACAAGCCGTCAGACCGCAGATGGCGCACATGGCACAGATGTATTTCATATATATCGTTTTCATAATCTGTCGATTTAATATTTCATTTTTCATCTTCATCTTCACTTAGAATCCTACATTCACGCCGAAGGTGAGGTTAAGAGGAATAGGATAGTCAAATCCAGGATTCTCTGGGTCGTTGCCAGTGAACTTGCCGCTCTTGATGGTCAGCAGGTTCTGGGCAGAGACGTACAGACGGATGCGGTCCATCTTCAGCTTCTCAGTAATGCTCTTTGGCATGTTATAGCCCAGCTGTACGGTACGCAGCTTGGCATAAGAGCCATTCTCGATGTAGTAGGTTGACAGACGACCCTCGCGGTTGGTGTCTGATGTGGTCAGTGCGGGGATGTCGCTGCCTGGATTGGCAGGACTCCAGGCGTCCAACACGCGTGTACCCTTGTTCAGGTAAGGCACGTTGACGTTAGAGTTGGCCCAGAAGTCGGTCTGCGACTTATAACCAATACAGTTGACATCAACACCCTGCACACCCTGCCAGAACATGGTGAAGTCGAAGTCCTTGTACTGCAGGTAGATGTTCAGACCCCATGTAAAGTCGGGTGTCGGGTCGTAGATCCAGTCCTGGTCGGCCTCAGTAATCTTGCCATCACCGTTCAGGTCCTTATAGCGGATGCGACCAAGTCCTGCACCGTCCTGCTGTGCATGGTTGTCGATTTCCTCCTGACTCTTGAAGATGCCGTCAGCGACATAGCCCACCTCAGAATACATGGGGCGACCGACGACGCTCTTCACGCCATTACCACCATACGTACCTTTAGCAGCTACCGTCTCAGGCAACTTCGTAATCTCATTCTTATAACGGCTGATGTTACCATTGATGTCCCATGAGAAACCATTGGCCAGCTTATGACGGTAGCCCAGGCTGAATTCCCAACCGGTATTCTTCACCTCACCGGCATTGATCCACTGTGAGGCACCCTCGCCCATCGAGGCGATGCCGTCCATGAAGAGCAGAATATCGGTGGTCTTCTTGTCGAACCAGTCAAAGCTACCATAGATGCTGTTGTGCAGGAAGGCGAAGTCGACACCGATGTTATGCTGCGTGGTGGTCTCCCACTTGATGTCCTCATTGGCACGCTGCTGACGAACGTAACCGTTGCTCAGGTCGTAGCCGCCGTTACGGCCAGTGATGTCATAGGCAGAACCTGCCTGACCACTGCCCCACAAGCCTGTAGATACCACAGACTTATAGATGGTATAGCGTGCGATGTTGGAGATTTCCTGGTTACCTGTCTGTCCCCAAGAGTAGCGAACCTTCAGGTTGTCCAGCCAGCTCTTGGTGAAGTTCATGAACGACTCCTCAGAAAGGCGCCAACCGGCACTGACAGAGGGGAAGGTACCATACTGGTTGTTCTTACCGAAACGGCTGGAACCGTCACGACGGATGGTGAACGAAGCCAGGTACTTGTCATTATAGGTATAGTTGACCTTACCAAAGAAGGACACCAGTGAATAGCCATCGCCAGAACCTAAAGCCAACTGCTTGCCAGAACCGGCTGACGGCCACATATAGTCTGTATTCAGGATGGCCAGCTCATAGCGCTGTGCACTGCTCCACTTATACTGTTCGCGGTTGACCTCCATACCAATCATGGCATCACCACGATGCTTGCCAATCTCCAGATTATAGGTAGCAATGGCGTTCCACATCCAGCGCATCCAGTGCTCCTGCTTGCTCTCTACGGCTGTGTCGGTGCGCTTTACCTTACCATTGGCAATGGGGTACATGAAGAAGCGCTGCTCCTTCTGGGTGTAGTCCAAGCCTAAAGTGGTGCGCAAGGTAAAGTTCTTGAACGGGGTTACGCTCAGGTGAACGTCACCGAACATGCGCCACAGGGTATACTCGTTGTCCTTGGCATTTCTTATCATGCTCAGCGGATTCTCACGCTCTGAGTAAGCACCCAGAGCCTGAGCATACTGGCCGTTCTCTGCATAGATGGGGAAGTTGGGGTTGAATTGCAGTGCATTCTGCAGGATACCGCCAGGAGCATCGACACCCTTGTTGCGGTTCAGCGTGAAGTTCTCACCGATGATCAGCTTGCCATCAAAGAGCTTATAGTCTGCATTTGCACGGGCAGACAGACGGTTGAACCAAGAGTCCTTGATGGTACCCTGGTTGTCGTAGTAGCCTAATGAGAAGAAGGCGTTACCCTTCTCTGAGCCATTGCTGACAGAGAGGTTATACTGCTGAACGACACCCGTACGCGTGACCTCCTTAAACCAGTCCGTGTCACCGGCACGTACGGTACCATTCTCGTCGAGGTACATGTTCATGGTCATCTTGTTCAGCACGGGGTTGCCATTCTGATCGTAGCTCCAGTCGTAGTTGTAACCCAGGTTGTTGTTCGAGGGGTTCATACCATCGTTGACGTTAGCCTGCCAGAAGGCACGTCCCCACTCCGAGGCATTCATGGTCTCTATCTTGTTGGTATAGAACGAGGCAGCGACAGAACCGTCGAAGTTGACCTTAATCTTACCTTCCTTACCCTTCTTCGTGGTGATAATAATCACACCGTTGGCAGCACGCGAACCATAGATAGATGCCGAGGCAGCATCCTTCAGAATCTGGATGCTCTCGATATCGTTGCCGTTCAACTCGTGCATACCGGCTGTGGTGGGTACACCATCAATAATATAAAGAGGATCGTTATGCTCCAGTGAACCCAAACCACGGATGCGCACGGTAGCAGCACCAGAAGGAGTACCAGTGGCTGATATGTTCATGCCTGGCACACGACCCTGCAGGGCCTTCATCGGGTTGTTCTCGTTCTGCTTAGCCATCTCGTCAACGCTGACGGTAGAGATAGCACCCGTCAGGTCAGCCTTGCGCTGGGTGGTGTAACCTGTCACTACTACTTCCTGCAGTTGTTTACTGTCTTCTTTCAGCATGACCTGCATGCCATTCTGAGCAGGCAACTCCTGCGTCAGATAGCCCACATAGCTAAACACCAGCGTCTTGCCAGCGTCCACCTTCAGTTTGAAGTTTCCGTCGAAGTCCGTCACCGTACCATTGGCAGTGCCTTTCTCCATGACAGTGGCTCCAATGACTGGACCGAAAGAGTCCGACACCGTACCCGTAATCTCCTGTGCGTACATTATTGTACTCAGCAGCAGCGTCAGAATACTCAAAAAGAATCTCTTCGATTGTTTCATTTGCTTTTGTTTTTAGTTAATACTCTTGTTTCAGATTCTGACGCAAAGGTAAACAACTAACACATACAAAAGTATCAATTATCGTTCACAGAACGTAAAAAATGATACATGAAACAAATGTTGACTATAAAGTTTGTTTCGTTGAATGCTTTACATCTCCCTTATCTCACCCGGCAGTTTACCATATTCCTCTCTAAAGCACTTTGAAAAATAACCTGGTGTATTAAAACCCACCTCAAAAGCTATCTCAGCCACGGTCTTGGTGGTAGAACCTAACAGCACGTAGGCTTCTTGAAGGCGCATCCTTCGCAACAATTCTACAGGAGTAACACCAGTGATAGCCTTCACCTTTCGGTACAGTTGCACGCGGCTGAGCCCCATTTCCTCGCCCAGTTCTTCCATCTTCAGGTTCGGATTCGACATATTCCTGCGGATGGCCTCGTTCAGCTGCTCAGCAAATAGCGTGTCCTGCTTCTTGGGGGCTGGCAGTTTCTCCTGTGGTGTACTGAATATCTCGGCAATCTTACGACTATTGGCATCGGTATAGAACAACAACTGCTCCTCGTTCATCGACTGGCGCTGGCGGATGGTCTTCCTGGTCTGCCACCAAGCTCGACAAGCTATCGCTACCGAAACGATGAGCAGCAGAATGGTCACTATGCTTGCCAACAACAGCTTCCGTTGCGTGTTATAGAGTCCGAAATATTCCTCCAGTTTATCGTTGATGGTAATCATGTGTGTATTCTGCTCCATGAACTCACGCTCGTTCAAATCGATGAGGTTGACGTTCAAAGGTGTCACCATCATACCCTTCAGGATATTCTCACGCTCATAGGGCTGACCCGTCAGAATGTCCAAAGCCAGCTTTACTATCTTCTCACCATGGGTGGGATAGATGTAGGAGCCTGCCTGATGGCCCAGCTGCACGTACTCTATACCCTCGCCGGGCAGTCCGTCGATGCCGATGATTTGAACTTTGCCCTCCAGCCCCAGTTCCGCCACAGCCTTGTAGACACCCGTAGCCATTCCGTCGTTATGGCAAAACACCACATCGGGCACATGTCCTGCCCCGACCTGTTCCACCACAATGCTATAGGCCTTGTCAGACGACCAGTTGCCATCTTTGCAGACATAGTCAACAGCTTTCTGTTCACCCATCACACTGGCAAATCCCTTGTGGCGTTCAAGGGCTGGCGATGTGCTCATACTACCCGTAATTTCCAGCACATGCTGACCACCCAGTTCTATGGCATAGCGAGCCACGATGCTGCCTGCCTCCTGATTGCTGCCACCAATGAAAGCTGTATATTGGTTGTCCGTCGCCTTTCGGTCGAAATAAATCACAGGGATGCCCTTCTGGCGCACCTTGGCAATGGTCTCTGCTATAGGCGCCGCCTCGTTGGGAGCCACCACCAGCAGGTCGATACCACTGTCCACCAGCGAGTCTATCTGCGCTATCTGCCGTTGGCTGTCGTCGTTAGCACAGGTAATACTCATCTCCACTGGTTGGTCATACAGATGCTGGGCGGCCAGCATCTCGCTGTTCACCTTTTCGCGCCACTGTCCTGCACCACATTGAGAGACGCCAATCTTATAGATTTTCTCCTCTGTGCAAGCTGCCAAGACGAGCAAGAGAAAAAGGAGATATAATGATTTGGCAAACTTCATGTCTATCGGTTGTTTATGTCTGCAAAGATACATGTTTTTTGCCAAACCACCAAATAATATCATGCTAAAAGATACATGACGCAGATGCGTCTGATTAACGGCAATACCCCCAGCGACCCGTTAATAGACGAAAACGGCTAACGTTATTGTCACCTTTTCGCCTTTGATGGCCAAGGGGTAGGAAATATGCTGCAAACCCTTTGGCGTCTTGGCATCAACGGTAAAGCGAATGGGATAGCGCTCCTGTTGTTTGGTGTCGCTATAGTATACCACGACACCACGTTCCTTGCTTTCGCCCTGACGCATGCGCCCCAGGTCGAAGCGATTAGTGGAAAGGCGGATGTGGTCATTGACACGGATGGGGAACTGGCGCATCAGCGTTTCTTCGCTGGTGATGCAGTTACCTACCAATGCCATGTTGACACGTTTCCGGCTCTTGCCATATTCAATGGTACCCATTTCGTGAAACTCGCCACCTTTACCTCGCGGATTGAAGCGCAGCCTAACCTTGACACTGTCACCAGGAGCCAACTGACGTGCCTTGTCAAAATGGATGGTCGTACAGCCACAAGAGGTGTAGCCCTGATGCAGGGCTACACTCTCCTGGCCAACATTACACAACCAAAAGGAATGTTCCTTGACACCATCTGACTCTTGAATAGTGCCGAGACTAACGGTGGCCATACCAACGACTACGAGGGAGTCAGCGAGCAACATATTTCTTTCCGTTTTGAATATAGAGTCCGTATGAAGGTCTGCCATTCAGACAGCGGCCTTGGAAGTCGTAAATAGGACCGATAGTGGTTTGTCTGTTTTTCCCTATTACATTCTCATGGATAGCGGTGGTCTTGCCTGCATCGAGCGTCCAGGACTGCACCTTAACGGCTGTAGAGCCCGTGCTGAAGACTTCAGTAGCAGTGGCAGCAGCATCTGTAGGGAACACGCGCACACTATAGGCCCAGCGGTCGTTGACGAAAATGTCGAGGATGCTGCCGTCAAGGAAAACGTGTAGTGTTCTCAACGTCTCAGGGACGGTGGTGGTATAGACACCGTTATAGCTGCCATTGTCGTTGGCGACACGCTGCAGGTTGCTCACGTCGAGCGTAAGACTCTTGCTGGCGACATCGTAGGTCAGTGAGGCGTTGTCCAGGAAGCGGAAGCCACACGTGCCAGAGGTTGGAGTAAACTCGCCCAACAGTTCTATCTGCCGACCGCTTACCAGTGCTTTCGTACCCAACAGTGTCTCGTCTATGCTGACCGTCTCGTTAGAGCGCATGGAGGTGAGTCCGCTATAAGGTTTCTGTACCAGCTGTCCATTGGCGTCAACCGACAACTCGCGAGGCAGAGAGTAGTTATGGGCCCACCCCATCTTGTAGTTCTCCGTATCGGCCAACTTGTCAGGAACAATGCCCAACAGCAAAGTCTTGCCATCCTTCTGATAAATGGTGGGCGAAAGAAGGCCATAGCCATCGCGGCTGATACCAGCCATCTCCAGATATTGTACACCATCACCATCAGGAACGAACTTGCCGTCGGCAGCAATGGTACCAACCCAGCAGAGCGTGCGCACACCCTGACTCATGCCCAATGGGGTGCAGGTGAAGAGGAACTTGCCATTACTCATTGGCGTCACGTTAGGCATTTCCCAAAAGGTGCCATGCGAAGCAGCATGGGTTCCTTGGAAGAAAATGGCGCCGTCGTTGCTCCAGCCAATACCATTCCACTTATGCAGCGTACAGGCACCAAGACCGTTCTTACTGGTGCCGACGATGATATACTTGTTGCCATTAGCCTCGAAATAATAGGGGTCACGGAAATCAGCAGAGAGCCCGCTGGGTGCACCATCGATAACGACTTTCTTATCACCCCACCCTACAAGTGTTGCATCGTCAGCTTTGGCCTGGACAATGCGTGCCTTCGCATTATCGACAGCAGTATATAATATATAAGGTGTACCGCCATCTTCATAGACACAACCACTCCAGCAGCCCTTGATGTCGAACGATTCGCCAGGATAGATGGCGATGGGCTCCTCAGTCCAGTCGTAGAGATTCTCGCTGGAGATGTGTCCCCAATGCAGACGTGACATATAAGGACCATTGGCATTCTTCTGGAAGAACACGTGGTATCTGCCATTGCTATAGGTCATACCATGCGTCTCATTGGTCCATGAGCCAGCGGGCATGCCGTGGTACTGAGGACGCCAGATATTCTCGGCATAACGAGATGCGGGATAGTTGAAGACAGCAGTCTGCGGGGTATAGGCTGTCGGCACATCTGCAGAGTTGTAGATGGCAATATCGTCAATAGCTCCACAGAAGGTATTGATCAGGAACGGGCCAGCCTTCTTCTCTGTAGCATCTTTACCGATGTAGAAATCAGTAGTAGACGGCTTCAGTTCGCTGTTGGCAGCATTCTTAGTACCTATCTCCGTACCATTCAGGTAGAGCTTGACACTATTACCAGCCTTATTGAAGACAGCCGTCAGCAGATTCCACTGGCCACGAGGCAATTTCTGATTACCCAGAACAGTAACGATGGCACCGGCACCATAGCTGACACCAGCCCTGAAACGCAGATTGCCTTGTGACGAGAGTTCGAAGGCAAAGCCCTGCTTGGCAGTCTCGTCCAGATTGCCGCAGATGGTAGCATAGGTTGGCGTTGTCTCTGCAGCGTCCATCTGCATCATAGGATAAGTCTCTGCTGCCAGCACGATGCTGACAGTCAGAGACTCCTTGCTGAACGAACTTACAGGCAAGCCTGCTTTGACATAGTTGCTATAGCCATCGAAGCGCAATGCTTCGCCATCAGGTCCGTTGACCGTACAAGCGGGTAATTGAGACATCACTGGGTAGGCAGTGCCGGAGGAGAGTTCCTTGATGCTACCGTTTTCCTGTAGCGACATATCAAAGTGGGCTGCCGCTGTCTGGGCTGCCGACCCCAAAGAGTGGGTCAGCAGTCCAATCACAATAAGTAAGTTCGTTTTCAGCTTCATGGTGTATTGTATTTATTTCAGATAGCTAATGCAGTTGCTGGTGAATTTCTCCAGCTGGTCCTGCTTGCTGTTGGCTGCGCCACCGAGGTCCCACTCGTAAGCAGCCAGACCAACAGCGAGGATGCGGCTCTTGAAACTGGTAGTAGGTTCGAAGTCGACGATACCAGCACAGCAGTAGTCAACAACATGGTTCCACGTACCCAGCACGGTGCTGTTGGTGGTCTCCTCCCATGTCTTGACGACGTTGGGATTAGCAGCAAAGCCATAGGCATTCAGGTCCCACATGCAGTTGTGGTCGCCCTTGACTCCAGGGCCCTCGAAGCAGTAGATGCCTGCAAAGAGCTCAGGCTCGTAGGTCAAGCCCCAGTAGATGGCATGGTTGGTGTGGTCGTAGATCTGACCTTCGACGTTACCAATGACAGGATGTACACCCCAGATGTCGCCATTGTTGCCACCCTCACCATCACCGAAGATGCCAGGAGCGTAGGCTGCATCGATACGGTTCAGGGCTACCGTGAGCTGTGTGGCGTGGTTGGTAAGCAGGAAGTTACCACCATCGTCAGCATAAGCCTTCAGTGCAGAGATGGTTGCCGTGCTTGCCAAATCGCCAGGCAGTTTCTCCCAACCCTGACCAATGCCAATGCGGTCGCACATCACCCAAACCATGGGGTTCTGCTCAATGTCCAACTTATCGATTTCAGAGGCTTTCAGCAGCACGCCCTTGCCTTTGTTCACGTAGTTGGCCTGGAACCAGTCCACAGCAGCCATCTCGTCGGCACTCTGCTCATAGTCGTTGGCTACAAGCATAGCGACCTTGTTCTCAGAAGGCTCGCTGACATACTTCAGACAGTTGTCAGTAAACATCTCCAGCTGGTCCTGCTTGCTGTTGGCGCCACCACCGAGATCCCACTCGTAGGCAGCCAGACCCACAGCGAGGATGCGACCATTGAAGCTGGTGGTAGGTTCGAAGTCGACGATACCTGCACAGCAGTAGTCAACGACGTGGTTCCATGTACCCAATACGGTAGAGTTGGTGGTCTCTTCCCACGTCTTGACAACGTTAGGATTAGCCGCAAAGCCGTAGGCATTCAAATCCCACATACAGTTGTGGTCGCCCTTGACGCCAGGCCCCTCGAAGCAGTAGATACCTGCAAAGAGCTCGGGTTCGTAGGTCAAGCCACGATAGATGTCGTGACCGCTGTGGTCATAGATCTGACCCTCCACATTACCAATGATAGGATGTACACCCCAGATGTCGCCATTGTTGCCACCCTCACCATCACCGAAGATGCCAGGAGCATAGGCAGCATCGATACGGTTCAGACCTACGGTGAGCTGTGTGGCATGGTTGGTAAGCAGGAAGTTACCGCCATCGTCAGCGAAAGCCTTCAGTGCAGCGATGGTTGCTGTGCTTGCCAGGTCGCCAGGCAGCTTCTCCCAACCATTTCCTACACCAATACGGTCACACATCACCCATACAGCCGACTGCTTCTCGATATCGAGCTGGTCGATAGTGGCAGGCGTCACGATGACACCCTTGTTCTTGTTGACGTAGTTCTTCTGGAACCAGTCAGCAGCAGCCTTCTCGTCAGCCGAACCTGTGGCGTAGTCGTTAGGCAACAGCATGGCGACAAAGGCAGAAGCCTTCTTAGCCTCGTAAGGGATATAGAGACGGATGGACTGTCCGTGAGATACGGTACCGTCGCTGAAACGGGCTCTGATGGTATAGACCACCTCCACATTCGTGGGAGCCTTCTTGATGAGATAGCTGGTAGGAGCACCCTCCAGTTCAACGATGTCGCTATTGTCCTTGATTATCTGGACAGCCACGATGTCACCCTCAGGATTGGTCCACTTCAGTGTCAGCTGACGTGAACCTTCAGGAATATCAGCACTGATGCTGCTAACGACACCCTTTGAGTCGGATGCTGACGCAGGAATATCGACGTCAGAGCAAGCAGCGAAAAGGGTCATAATAGCCAGAAGGCCTAAATATATCTTTTTCATAGTCGTTCTACTTTTATTATTATGAATTAAGCATGATGCATTAATTATGATACAGTCCGTTACTGTTCTCAACCTGCGCGATAGGAATAGGCAGATAGATCTCGTCATCAGAGATGCTGGCACCAGCATAGTACGGACGTAGCGCAGACTCCTGCTGCATGAACTTGTTGACAGTCTCTACAACGGTACCCCAGCGTACGAGGTCGAACCAGCGGTTGCCCTCCATAGCCAGCTCCAGACGGCGCTCCATGCGCACTGCACGACGAGCATAGTCCTTGGTCCACTGCAGATTACCAGCATCGCCAGTAGTAGGATACAGACCTACGTTGTAGTTAGCGGTAAACGGATCGAGGTCAACAGGTGTGTAAGCAGCGTCGTTCATCGTGTCGATGGCACGCTGGCGAACCTGATTGATAAGATCGCGAGCGGTACGCAGGTCAGCATCGGTGGCAGCATTGTTACCTGAAGCCTGTTCGATGAGTGCCTCGGCTCTCAGCAACAGGATGTCAGCATAGCGGATGAGCATGAAGTTCAGACCACTGGCACCCCAGGGGAAGCCCTGTACCATGTCAGGATGTTCAGGATGCAGCAGACCCTTCTTGCCAGAATACTCACCATAAGTGTCGTAGTCGCGGCACCAGCCCTTGGTATAGGTATGACCACGGAACGGCAGACCGATACGGCCTACGGTGTAGTCCAAGCGTGGGTCAACAGTGCCTGCATAGTCGCTGGTCACCTTGACATCGTTGAACGTACCATCGAGGATGGGCAGACCATTGGCATCCGTACGGAAGGCGTTGACGAGGTTCTGAGAACCCAGGAAGAAGTCGTCGCCGTTGCCATAGAGGTTACCATCCGAACGCGTGGTGTTCAGCAGGTTACAGAAGTTGATATGGATATTGTCGTTAGCTGTCGAGAACTGGATAGCCATGATGGACTCTTTCTGGTTGTTGAACTCCAGCTTCGAGAGGTCGCCGAAATTGCTGTAAAGACCATACTGGCCACTGTTGATAACAATGTTGGTCCACTCCTTCACACCCGTCCAGTCACTGGTCTGTGCACAGACCTTTGCCAACAGGGCAGCAGCCACATACTTCGAGAAGCGGCCAGGCTCTATCTGGCTCGCAGGCATCTGCTCATAAGCCTCCTTCAGATCCTGCTTGATGCGGTCGTAGATCTCGTCCTTCGACAGGTTGCCATTGGGTACTGTCTTCGGGTCATCGTTCTCCGTGAAGTAAGGAATGCTCTTGAACAGGCGGTTCAGGTCGAAGTAGAACCATGCACGCAGTATCTTCAGCTCACCCAGCACGCCTTCCTTGTCGCTGACGTCGGCGTCTTGAATGGCCAGCATAGCCTTGTGTACACGGGCAATGCCCAGGTAGTTGTTCTCCCACTTGTTCAGACAGGTAGCGTTGTCACTGGTAATGTTTGAAATCTCCAGCTGATGGATGTTGGCCTCCATCGTCACACCCTCACCACCTTTGTAGGCATCGTCACTACGCACGTCGAACACCCAGTTGGTGATAGGACCAGCGAAGGCTGCATTGTTGTCGTCAAAGAAGTGAGCTTCCAAGCCCTGATAGGCAGATGACAGCAGGCCTCCGAGACTCTCGTCCGTCAGCTGGTCGGCAGTAAACTGTCCCTGTGGTCTCAGATCCAACTGATCATTACAGGCTGTCAGACCACAGATTGCGCAGATTGCACAGATGTATTTAATATATGTCGTTTTCATAACCTTTCGATTTAATTTTTCATCTTTCATTTTTCTTCTTTCATCTTAGAACGTCAGGTTCACACCCACTGTATAAGTACGTGCACGGGGGTAGAGTCCACTGTCGATGCGAGCGCCCCACTCTCCCAGCAGTACTTCTGGGTCGAGACCCTTGTAGTTGGTGATGGTGAATACATTCTCCACCTGTGCGAAGACGTTGATGCTCGAAGCAAAGATCTTCTGACAAATATTCTTAGGCAGCTGGTAGCCCAGCTTCAGGTATTTCAGTTTCAGATACGAGCCGTCCTCCACGAAATAGGTCGACATGCGTGTCTCGTTGTTGTTGTCCACCATGGTCAGTGCAGGAATCGACGAACCGGTATTCGTAGGACTCCAGGCGTTGAGCACCTCTACACCGTGGTTGGTCGATGAACCGCCACCGTAGTGCATGAATTCCAGCTGACGGCGTGTGGTGTTGTAGATGTCGAAACCGAACTCACCAGAGAAGAAGGCCGACAGGGTCAGGTCTTTCCACTTCAGGTCGAGGTTCAGACCCAGTGCAAGGTCGGGATTGGGGTCGCCAATGACACAACGGTCGTCATCGTCCACAACGCCATCGCCATTGATGTCGCGGAAGATTAGTCGACCAACACCCTTACCCTGCTGGATGGCGTGGTTGCTCACCTCATCCTCGTTTTGGAAGATGCCGTCGCAGACGTAGCCATAGTAGACTGCCATAGGCTGGCCAACCATCAGGCGATAGTCACCACCTTGTGAGGTTACCACGTCGTTGAACTTCACCAGCTCGTTCTTATATTTCGACAGGTTCAGCGTACCGTTCCATGAGAAGTCGCCATACTTCGGCGAGCGATAGGTCATGGTCAGTTCCCAACCGTGGTTCTTCATCTCACCAGTGTTCATCCACATGGCAGCACCCTCACCTTCTACCGACAGTGTGGGAGGAACGGTCAGCATGTCCTTGGTGTTCTTCCAGAAGTAGTCGAACGACAGCGACAGCGCACCATTCAGCAGATTGGCGTCGATACCGAGGTTGGTCTGTGTGGTGGTCTCCCACTTCAGGTCTTTATTACCTGATGAGCTTGCTACGACACCAGGTACGACGTTCGAGTTAGTGCCGTTCAGGTCATAAGAGGCGTGACGGATGTCGTATGCATAGCGAGTATAGTAAGCATAGTTGTCATCGATGGCTGAGTTACCATTCTGCCCCCATGCAACACGCAACTTCAGGTCGTTGACGATGTTGTTCTTGGGGAAGAACTTCTCCTCGCTGACGCGCCATGCACCAGAGAAGGCAGGGAACACGCCACTGTTGTTGTCCTTGTACAGACGAGAGGTCTGGTCACGACGCAGCGTTGCTGAGAAGAGGTAGCGATCGGCGAAATTGTAGTCCAGCTTGCCGAAGAGTGAGAACAGCGCCCACTCGGTCTTGCCACCACCAACGGTCTGCTCGCCACCGCCAGCACCAATCTGCATGTAGTCGTCATCCTCGAAGGCATAGTCGCGGTTGGTACCTGACAAGTCCTCAAAGCGGTACTTGATAAACTCCGTACCTGCCATTGCCGTCAGGTGATGTACACCCTTGAAGGTTTTGTTATAATTAACTGTGTTTGTCCATGTGTAGGTGTCGCCCTGTCCGTAGGCACGGCTCACGCTATTCATATCGCTGGTCTGAATGCGACGACCCAGATTTCTGTTGAGGTACTGGGTGTGCTCAATACCGAGGTTGCTCTTGAAGACGAAACCGTCGAAGGGCTTGATGTCGATATAGGCATTACCGAAGATACGCCACGAGTCGTTCGTATTGTCGCGACCGTTATACAGCTCGTGCATGGGGTTGGCGATGTCGGAACCTGCCAGTGCCATCGGATTGGTGTAGTTGCCGTCGCTGTCCTTCACGGGCAGTGCAGGGTGCTGACGCATGGCGGTATAGGGAATGCCGCGGTCGCCATTAGTGGTGTAGCCACGATCGTTCCACTTGGCAATCATCAGGTTCTCACCCACGCCGATGTACTTCGATATGTTGTAAGTGGTGTTGATACGTGCGGTATAGCGGCTATAGAACGTATTCTCCATCAGACCGTTCTGGTTGATGTAGTTGCCAGAGAGCATGAAGCTGCCCTTCTCACTGCTGTTCGACACAGAGGCCGACACGTTGTGTGTCCATGCGGGACTGTACACCTCGTCTTGCCAATCGGTATCGGTAGAGTGCACCTTTAGGGCTGCGTCCAGATACTCCTCCAACTGAGGAGTGTCGCCATTGCCATAGTAGGGGTGCGAAGGCACCAGGCCGGCATTCTTGTTGGCTGTCCAATAGGCCTGTCCCCACTGCTCTGCGTTCAGCACGTCAAACTTCTTGGCAACAGTAGCCAGCGAACCACTATAGTTCACGTTGACGGTCACCTTGTCGCTCTTACCCTTCTTCGTGGTGATAATAATCACACCGTTGGCAGCACGCGAACCATAGATAGAAGCTGACGAAGCGTCCTTCAGCACCTGAATAGACTCGATGTCGGCACCATTCAGTGAATTGAGGTTTTCAGTGGTAGCCACACCGTCTATAATATAAAGAGGTGAAGCATTGGGGTTGAACGTACTCATACCACGAATACGGATAGAGGCACCGCCACCGCCAGGGGCAGCATCCGTCACAATGTTCACACCAGGCAGTTTACCCTGCATAGAGTTCAGCATGTTGGGGTCGCTCTCGCTCTTGGCACCTTTCATATCCATCACAGAGACTGCACCCGTCAGATCGGCCTTGCGGACGGTCTGATAACCCACGACAACCACCTCTGCCAGTTCTTTGGCATTCTCCTTCATCTCAACCTGCATGCCATCCTTGGCGGGTAGCTCCTGGCTCTTGTAACCGATGTACGAGAAGACCAGCGTCTTGCCTGCCTGCACCTTCAGTTTGAAGTTGCCGTCAAAGTCAGTCACCGTACCATTCGTTGTCCCCTTTTCCATCACCGTAGCGCCAATGACGGGACCCATGGCGTCGGACACTGTACCCGTAATTGCTTCCTGCGCGTACATCATTGTACACAGAAGCAGCAACAGGCCACTCAGAAAGAATCGTTTGGATTGTTTCATTTGCTTTTGTTTTAAAGTTAATACTCTTGTTTCAGATTCTGCCGCAAAAGTAATAACGATGTAGTTATTGGTATGAAAAATATCGTTCATCCCATTCAAAAATTGTTGCAATGTAACAAAATTACAATGGAATGAACGAATAATCTTAGTATGACAAATATTTCCGTGCTATTTCCGGATGTCGCCAGGCACCATACCGTACTCCTCTTTGAAACATTTGGAAAAGTAGCTGGGGGCAGTGAATCCGACAGCGTATGCCACCTCGCTGACACTCTTGTCGGTGGTGAGCAGCATCTGATAGGCGCGCTTCAAGCGCGTGGAGCGCAGCAGTTCTACGGGTGAAGAACCGGTTATCGTCTTAATCTTACGATAGAGCTGTACACGACTGAGGCTCATCTCTGCTGCTAGGTCGTCGACACTGACCTCGCTATCTTCCATGCGAGCCTCAACGACCTCACGGAACCGGGCCAGGAAGGCACTTTCGGCAACAACGGACGGTTTCTCGTCTGCCGAGCTGTCTGCTGTATGCTCCTTTGTTTCGTCAGCAACAGGTGCTGGCTCTATCTCCATATTCCACAGGGTGCTGACAACACGCTCTTGCTGTAACTTCACCTTACGGAGATGATACAGATAGAACAACACGATGGTTACCACCAAGAGCAGAATGACACCCATCGACATCCAGTTGACGACATGCTGCGTAGCTAACTCTTTCAGATAGGTGTCTTCCCTGCTATGCAACTGGTCGAGATACTCAGCCTGGCGCATCATCTCTTCGTTTTGCATCAACAGCACCTTGGCATTGTCGCGAGTAACCAGTGCTGACTGCAGAAGAGTTTCCTTCTCGTAGGGTTTGCCTTCAAGGATGTTGATAGCCAACTCTATGATTTTGTCACCATGGGTAGGATAGATGTAGGAGGCATCCAGGATGCTGTCGCGTACCAGACGGATGCCGCCATCTTCACCAGGCAGACCGTCAATGCCGCAGTAGAGTGGCTGATGGCTGTCAGCTGTTGGCTGTTCTCTCTTTGAGAGTGTGGCGTTGCGAGGGCTTTCTTGCAAGGCACGACGGGCCCCCATGGCCATGCGATCGTTCTGGCCAAAGACAAAGTCGATATGGTCCAGATTGCCAGGATAGGCTTTCACGGCCTTGACGGCACTCTCCTCTGTCCAGTCGCCTTGCAGGGTAGCAACAACAGTGATGTCAGGGTAATTCTTCAGGGCATCAGCGAAACCGTTGTGGCGCTCGATGGCTGGTGACGAACCCTTGAGTCCCATGATTTCCATGACACGTCCTTTGCCATGCAGTCGACTGGCGATGTATTCACCCATGATGCGCCCCATCTCGTAGTTGTCGGCACTGATGAATGACGTATATTTCTGTGAATTGGTCTTTCGTTCAAAGACAATAACAGGAATGCCCTTATCGTAGGCGCGGTCGATGGCTGACGAGATGGTTTTCACCTGGTTGGGAGCAACAATCAGCAGGTCGATACCGCTATCCACCAGCGAGTCTATCTGTTGCACCTGACGCTCGTCGCTATCGTAGGCTGCAGCGAAACGCAGCTCTACATTTTCCTGGCAATAGGCTCCCATACGCAACTCAGCGTTCTGCTTCTCACGCCAGATATCTGCCGAACACTGAGATACACCTATTATATAATGAGGTTTAGGGTTGGCACATCCTAATATAGTCAGTAGCAACGCCAACAGCAAAGCCCCCAACCAAAGTTGTTTATTCATCATTTTAGAATTGTATTAACAGGTTTTGTTGGCAAATATACGAAAAAAAAATAGAAAATACGTTCATTGTCTATCTTTTTTGTTGCAATGAACGTTTTTTTTTAGCTTTTGTATCATAATTTATAGGAGCAAAAAGAGAAATAATGTATATTTGCAACAGATTTCTACACTAAAACATCAAACGACAATGAAGAAAAGATTTTTACTGACACTGATGACTGTCATGCTAACCTGTACGGTTGGAGCACAGGTAAAGCCTATCGTGCTGGGCGACAAGCACGCCATGTTGAAAATGGAGCAAAGCTCCCGCTATCTGCTGTTGCCTGTACAGGAAACGGAAGACATCGCAGCCATCGCCGTGTTAGACAACTATAATAATATGGTACAACGCCTCAACGTGAAGCTGGCCGTTGACCGCGTAGACTATTATGTGCCTTACGAACTGAAGGGTGCTTGCCTGTTGGATATCGAATTCCACGGAGACCGCCGCCAGAAGGGCGCTGTGGGTGAGTTTGCTTGCTGGCGAGAGATGAAGTATTCCAACACTTTCGACACCAAGAACAGTGAGCACTTCCGTCCTGTCTACCACCACACCCCTCTCTATGGTTGGATGAACGATCCCAACGGAATGTTTTACAAGGACGGTGTGTGGCACCTTTACTACCAGTATAATCCTTACGGCAGTCAGTGGGAGAATATGACATGGGGGCACAGCACCTCGAAGGACTTAATACACTGGGAGGCTCAGCCACTGGCTATCGAGGCCGACTGGTTAGGTTCTATCTTCAGCGGCTCGTGTGTGACAAATGGCAACGAGGTGGTGGCTTTCTACACCTCTGCAGGCCACCATCAAACACAATCCATGGCAGTATCAAAGGATGGCGGCCGCACCTTTAAGAAGTATAGCGGCAATCCTATCCTGACGACCAGCGACATTGCCGACTTCCGCGACCCCAAAGCATTCTGGAACGAGGATGCCAAGATGTGGAACCTCATCCTGGCTGCAGGTCAAGAGATGCGCATCTACTCGTCGAAGGACTTGAAGGCATGGAAGTATGAGTCATCATTCGGCAAGGAGTATGGCAACCACAGTGGTGTGTGGGAGTGCCCAGACCTCTTTGAGATTAAAAATGAAAAATTAAACATTAAAAATTGGGTATTGATATGCAACATCAATCCAGGCGGTCCGTTTGGCGGCAGTGCTACCCAGTACTTCATCGGACAGTTTGACGGCCATAAGTTTACCTGCGAGTCGATGCCGAAAGTGACAAAATGGCTTGACTATGGCAAAGACCACTATGCTACAGTGTCGTTCTACAATGCGCCCAACAACCGCCGTACGGTGCTGGCATGGATGTCGAACTGGCAATATGCCAACCAGGTGCCCACCAAACAGTTCCGCTCAGCCAACTCAATACCTCGCGACCTGGGACTGTTCCGCCATGGTGAAGAGACCTACGTCAGTGTAGTGCCCTCAGAGGAAATGCTGGCTCTGCGTGGTGCGAAGGTGAAGAATCCTACGGAAGCTTGCGAGATTATCATTGATACGAAGAACCAGACAGAAATCGTGCTCAGCAATACTAAGGGCGAGCAAGTGACGATGAGATACGACGGCCAACAACAGACGTTCACCATGGAGCGTGTGAAGAGTGGCGACGAGAGCTTCAGCGAGGCATTCCCTGCCGTAACCGTAGCCCCAACATTTGGCGCTATCAAGCAACTACGCATCTTCATAGACCGTTGCAGCATTGAGGCGTTCGACGCAGAGGGCAAGATGGCTATGACGAACCTTGTATTCCCCTCGGAGCCCTACAACACCCTCAAGGTGAAAGGTGGAAAGGCTACGATCTATCAAGTTAAGAATTAAGAATTGATAATTATAAAATATTATGGCTAAGCAAAACAAAACTATTTACCTGATTCCCGTGATGCTCTGCTTCTTCTGCATGGGCTTCGTGGACTTGGTGGGCATCGCCTCCAACTATGTGAAAGAAGACCTCGGACTCTCCGACTCAGTGGCCAACATATTCCCCTCGCTGGTGTTCTTCTGGTTCCTCATTTTCAGCGTACCTACAGGCATGCTGATGAACAAGATAGGCCGTAAGAATACGGTATTGCTGTCGCTGGTGGTGACGGTGGTGTCGCTATTCATCCCGCTGCTGGGTAGTTCGTTTACGATGATGCTCATTGCCTTCTCACTGTTGGGCATTGGCAACGCACTGATGCAGACCAGCATCAATCCACTGGCGATGCTGATTATCGGCGACAAGAACCTCGCATCGACGCTGACCTTCGGACAATTCGTTAAGGCCATTGCCTCGTTCTTGGCTCCCTATCTGGCTATGTGGGGAGCCACCGCTACCATGCCAACGTTCGGCTACGACTGGCGCGTGCTGTTCCTGGTATATTTTGTGGTAGGTCTGTTGGGTACCGCCCTGCTATGGGTGACACCGATCTATGAGGAGCAAGGAGCAGGGAGCAAGGAGCAAGAGGTGAGAGGTCAGTCTGTCTTCTCAGAATTTGTGGACTGCTTCAAGCTGTTGTCGAAACCCATCGTACTGCTGTCGTTCTTCGGCATCATGTGTCATGTGGGTATCGACGTTGGTACGAATACCACAGCGCCGAAGCTATTGATGGAACGTGTGGGTATGACGCTCAACGAGGCCGCCTTCGCCACCTCGCTCTACTTCATCTTCCGTACCATCGGTGCCCTGACGGGTTCGTTCTTCCTCCGTGTGATGAAGACGCGTTGGTTCTTTATCATCAGCGTGTGTCTGATGGCAGTGGCGATGGCGTTGATGTTTGGTGGACAGTCGAAGATGGTACTCTATACCGCCATTGCACTGGTGGGGTACGGCAACTCCAACATCTTCTCGATGGCCTTCTCTGAGGCACTGCTCTCTGTGCCTGACAAGCAGAACGAGGTCTCTGGTCTGATGATTATGGGACTCTTCGGCGGCACCATCTTCCCGCTTATCATGGGTGTCATGAGTGATGCCATGGGACAGGCCGGTGCCGTTGCCGTCATGGCCATTGGTGTTATCTACCTCTTCACTTATATCTCCCAGGTGAAACATTAAAGATGAAAGATGAAAAATGAAAGATTAAGATTAAAAAATGAAATATTATGGCTAACAAACGTTATGTAGTAGGACTGGGTGAAGCACTATGGGATGTGCTTCCCGAAGGAAAGAAACTGGGTGGTGCACCTGCCAACTTTGCTTATCATGCTGGACAGTTTGGCCTGCAGACGCTGGCCATCAGTGCACTGGGTGAGGACGCCCTGGCCGCAGAGACCATTGCAGCATTGAAAGAACATGGGCTGAACTATCTGATGCCCCACGTACCCTACCCCACAGGTACGGTACAGGTGACGCTGTCGGGCGATGGCATTCCTGCCTATGAAATCAAGGAGAATGTGGCATGGGACAACATTCCCTACACACCAGAGATTGCAGAGATTGCCCGTCAGTGCCGTGCCGTTTGTTTCGGTTCGCTGGCTCAGCGCAATGTCACTTCCTGGGCCACCATCCGCCAGTTCCTTGACGACACGCCAGAGGACTGCCTGAAGATTTTCGATATCAATCTGCGCCAGCAGTTCTATACCAAGGATGTCATTGAGGAGTCGCTGAAGCGCTGCAACATCCTGAAGATCAACGACGAGGAGTTAGTAGTCATCAAACGCATGTATGGCTATGACGACCTCGACATGCGAGGCATCTGCGAGAAGATGCTGGCTGAATACAAGTTGAAGATGCTGGTCTTGACCTGTGGTACCAACGGCTCGTACGTCTTTGCACCTGGTCTGACATCTTTCCAAGAGACGCCCAAGGTCACCGTGGCAGATACCGTCGGTGCTGGTGACTCGTTCACTGGCAGCTTCTGTGCCGCCATCCTCAACGGCAAACCCATGGAGGAGGCTCACCGCATAGCTGTAGAGGTCTCAGCCTATGTCTGCACGCAGAACGGAGCAATGCCTAGCTATCCAGACACGCTGATTGCAAAAGTGAAATAGAACCTCTTATATACAATAAGGGCACAAAAGGGTCAGCCCCCTTTGTGTCCTTTTATGTTTTCTACAGCTCAGCGTCAGAGCACTGGAAGGTGTTGCCCTGAGAGACGTCGCCAGTCTCCAGGCCACGCTTGAACCACTTGATGCGCTGGCGTGAGGTGCCGTGGTTGAAGGATTCGGGAACGGCATAGCCACGGGCTTTCTTCTGCAGATAGTCGTCGCCGATGACCTGTGCGCAGTTGATGGCCTCCTCGATGTCGCCATCCTCCAAGGAGCCGAACATCTTGTTGTCGTGGTGTGCCCAAACACCGGCATAGAAGTCGGCCAACAGTTCCAGACGGACAGATAGCTTGTTGGCCTCCGTCTGACTCATCCTCGCCATCTTGGCATGCGTCTCCTCCAGGATACCCGTCAGATACTCCACATGGTGACCCACCTCGTGGGCAATGACATAGGCGTAGGCGAAGTCGCCATCGGCACCCAGCTGCTGCTTCATGGTGGTGAAGAACGACAGGTCGATATACAGCTTCTGGTCGCCAGAGCAGTAGAACGGTCCCATCTGGGCGGAGCCCTGACCGCAGGCCGTCTGCGTGCCATCGGTATAGAGCACCATGGTGGGCACCTGATACACGCTGTTGTGCTCCTTGAAGATCTCCTTCCACACATCCTCGGTACCTGCCAGAATCTGTGTAGAGAAGTGTGCCAACTCCTGCTCTTCCTCGGTAAACTCACGCTGCTCAGCGCTGATCTCCGTATTGGTGCCTGTCAGCGAACCCAAGCCGCCATTCTCCTGCAAGGCCTGCATGCCTGCCGACAAGGGGTCGCCACCAGAGAAATAGGCGATAGCCATAGCGATGATGACACCCACGATGCCAGCACCCATGCCGGCTCTCTTGCCGCCACCCATACCGCGGCGGTCTTCCACATTAGAACTCTCGCGTCGTCCGTTTAGATTCATAGTAATATCGGTTTTGTTAATGAATATACGTAATGATCGGTGACTACGGTCTGGAGATCACCAGCAAAACTGGTGAGCACGGTCTTCATATCGTTGCTGATGCCGTGCCCGCTGAGCTTGACGACGGCCTCCTTCTGCGTCCACAACTTGGTAAACTCCAGCGCAGGATTCTCGGCATGCAATATCTTTTCCAGCTCGTCGTCGCTCATCACATAGCGTGCCAGCGACTCACTATAGCGGTGGATGCTCTCGATGTCGACGCCTACGGGCTTGTCGCTGACCACACAGATGGCGGCCTCGCGACAGTGGCTGAGGTTGAAGTGGATGTCAGGGTGACCGACGATGGCGGGCTTGCCGTGTTCACCATATTCGAAGACGGGAGTCTCATCGATGCCATACTCCTTGCGCAGGGCCTCGCACAACAGCAGATAGGCAGCCGCACACGTCTTGCGTCCCAGCTCGTGCTTAAAACGCAGACACTGTTCCCTGCGCTGTTCAGACAGCAGGGGCAATGCCGCCTGCCAGTCGAAGTGTGCTATGTCGTCATTCAAATATATCATTATGAATTAAGCATTAAGCATTAAGCATTATGAATTAAGCATTAAGCATTATGAATTAAGCATTATCGATTTGCGTTTTTGGCCAGTTGATCAGATAGAGCTGCTCTGTGGCACGTGTAAAGGCGGTATAGAGCCAGTGCAGGTAGTCGGCGGAGAGCATGTCGTCAGTCATATAGCCCTGGTCGACATAGATATGTGCCCACTGTCCACCCTGTGCCTTATGACAGGTGGCGGCATAGGCGTACTTCACCTGCAAGGCATTGTAGTAGCGGTCTTCCTTCAGTGCCTTCATGCGGTCGGCCTTGCGAGGAATGTCAGCATAGTCTTCCAACACCTTGTTATACAACGCTTCCTGCTGGTCGCGCGTCAAGGCAGGCGCCTCGCTGGTCAGCGTGTCGAGCAGCACGGTGGCTGTCAACTCATAGTCGTCGTAGTCAGGGAATGTCATGGTGACCTCAGCAAAGCGGAAGCCATACTGCTCGTGGACGTTCCGCACTTTGCGCACCACACACATGTCGCCATTGGCAATGAACTCCAAGCTTGAGCCCTCTGAGTCAGGGGACTCTGGTTTGGTCCAGAAATAGTTGTTCTTCACCACCATCAGCTGGTCGCCAGTAGTCAGTTCCTCCTCACGCCCCAGTATCTGATTGCGGATGCCTTGGTTGAAGATGTTGGCACGCTTGTTGGAGCGCGTCACCACCATCGTCTCGTCGAGGCCTACCTTCGAATAGCTGCTGGCCAGCGTCTCTATCAGTTCGTCGCCAGGCACTACATGGATGTCCGTAAACCCGTCAAGCAGTATCTTGGGAAGAGTAACAGGGAGGTTGAAACTCCCCTCTCTACTTGGAGAGGGGTCGGGGGAGAGGCTCCTGATTTCAGTAGCATTCCACAGGATACCACTCTCCTGACTCTGTCGCAACACCTCGTTGAGGGTACACTCGTAGACGTGCAGACCATAGCTGCGCAAGACGGCAGCCATCAGCGCAGGACTCTCCTCCTCGCCGACGGGTGGCAGCTGTGCATGGTCGCCAATGAGCATGAGTCGGCAGTTGCGACCATTATACACAAAACTGATCAGGTCGTCCAACAGGCTACGTCCCTCGCCATTGAGACTGACCATCGAGGCCTCATCGACGATGAACAGCGTGTCGTGGGCATTGTTATAGCCCAACTCGAAGCCGCCCTCGAGCGACTTCTGACGATAGATGCGGCGATGGATGGTATAAGCCGCACTGCCCGCATACAGCGAGAACACCTTGGCAGCACGTCCTGTGGGTGCCATCAGTACCAACTGCTGTTCCAACGACTGCAGGGCTCGCACGATGGCTGCTGCCAGCGTCGTCTTTCCCGTACCTGCCGAGCCTCGCATCACCATGACGGGCATCATACGACTGTCAGCCATAAATGTCGCAAAGACATCTATGGCCTCCTGTTGCTCTCTTGTCGGCTCAAAGCCGAAAGCGCCCCGTATGCGATATTTCAGCTCGTCAGCAATCACTTCGTAATTCTCATCCAGTCAGCATCGAGCCAACCACGGTCGGCCTTGGCATTGTCCTCTACGCAGACATAGCCGAACTTGGCACCAATCCATTTGCCCTGACGCATCTGGAAAGGACTGCCAGCCTGACGGTATGTCTTGCCGTCCATGCTGTAGGCGAAGGTCACCTGCGGCTTGCCTTCATAGCCACCCTTGTTCTTCAGCTTATCCTTATTGGGCAGGGCAACGCGCAACATCAGGTAGATGTCCTCGTGGATGCCTGGCTTATAGTCTATCTTGTCCTCAGCGGTAGGCTTCAGCGTGGCGATGAGTTCTTCCTCCTGTGCCTTACCCTTGTCAGCCTGCTTGCAGGTCAGGCGCAGGAGCTGGAATTCCTTGCCCACACGCTTCACGACCAGTGCCGAATAGTCCAGTCCCATCATGATAATTCCTGCCATCTGTCCGTCAGCCTTCGACGTGAAGCGCACCTTGGTGGTAGCGGTAAACTCGTCGGCAGGCGTCTTTTGCAACAGCATGTTGGGAACGAGGAAGAGGTTGTTGGAGTTCTCAGACATCTTATGCGTAAAAATACGCATGGTACCGAAGGCGGTGGGTACGCCAAACTTCTCATCGTAGTTAGCCTGCCACTGCCATTGCTTGCCGATGGTCGTGCTGTTAAACTCGTCGCTCTCAACCGGATTGACCACCACGGTGCTCGAAGCTTTCGGCTTTTTATAGGTTGCCACGGGCTCTCCCTTCTTTCCCATCACAGGCCAGCCAGTAGACCAGTCCACAGGGTTCAGGTGTACCACACGACCATAGGCCTCCTTGTCCTGGAAGTGCAGGAACCAGTCCTCGCCATATTTCGTATGCACCCAACCACCCTGGTGGGGGCCATTGATATTCGTCTTGCCCTGTTGCAACACAATCTTGTGCTCATAGGGGCCGTAGGGCGACTTGGAACGCATGGCCAACTGGAAACCCTCTGGCACGCCACCAGCAGGACACATAATCCAGTACCAGCCATCGCGCTTATAGAACTTCGGACCCTCGCAAGTGCGGTTCTCCGTGCCATTGCCGTCGAACACGATGACGGGTTGTCCGATGGGTTTAGTACCATCTGCCGACAGTTCACGAACGGTCAGCACCGAGGCATACTTCGAACGACTGTTGGCCCATCCGTTGACCAGATAGCAACGGCCATCCTCATCCCACAGCGGTGTGGTGTCGATATATCCCTGTCCCTTGATGACGCAGACAGGCTGTTCCCATTCACCAGCAGGGTCGCCGTTCTTGGTCTTCACCATATACACGCCGTGGTCTGGGTCGCCCCAGTAGATGTAGTACTGGCCAGCATGATAGCGGATGCTGGGTGCCCATACGCCGTTGCCATGCTGCACAGTGCTGAAGTGCTCCAAAAGTTTGCAGTCACCCTCATAGAGGTTCTTCAGGGCGTAACCCACTAGTTCCCAGTTCACCAAGTCTTTGGAGTGCAGGATGGGCAGGCCTGGCGTACACTGGAACGACGAGGCCGTCAGGTAGTAGTCCTCACCCGATGCTCCCACGCAGACGTCAGGGTCTGAGTAGTCCGCATTGATAACAGGGTTGGTGTACGTGCCATCCCCATTGTCGGGCGACCATACTTCTGACTGATACGTCTGGGCAGCGACCATCATGGGCAACGCTACAGCAGCCAGCAACAGCATTCTTTTCATTGTCTGATACATACCATTGATTTGTTTTATGATTAATAACGAGAATTTGCTCCCTTTATTGCTTGTTCGTCTATCTCGACAAAAAAAAGAAACAAGTTTCTTTGTTTTTGCGCCCGTTTTTTCGTAACTTTGCACTAGAATTTTAAAAGAAGAGAGATGAAGACAAAACATGTACAGTATCAGACGCACGGAACGTGCTCGCAACTGATTGACGTCACAGCAGACGAGAACAACATTATCCAGCAGGTATTCTTCCTGGGTGGTTGTAATGGCAACCTGCAAGGCATCAGCCAACTGGTGAGAGGGCAGCATATAGACGACGTGATACCACGCCTGAACGGCATCCGCTGTGGTGTCAAGAGCACCTCATGTCCTGATCAGTTGTGCAGAGCACTAGAGCAGCTGAAGCAGGCACCAGCCAAGGAATAGACACACTCAAAGACAAGAAAGGCGTGAAAGTAATTTTTCACGCCTTCCCTTTTTATGTAAGACTCTGTTTGATATCCTCTAATAGATCTTCACCTGCTTCGAGACCTATGCTGAGGCGGATGGTCGTATCTGGTACTGACATCGCCGCACATTGTTCGGGGGTAAAGAGACCGAAGATGGTGGAGGCAGGATGGATGGCCAGCGACTTGCGATCGAACAGGTTCGTGGCACGACGGATAACCTGCAACTTGTCGATGAACGCCCATGCCGCCTCTTTTGATTCGAGGTCGATGGTGAAGACAGCACCAGGCAAGGGGCCGAACTGTTCCTTCGACAATTCGTAGAAGGGATTATCTTCCAAACCAGTATAGTTGACGCGCTTGATTTCTGGCAGTTGCTGACATTGTTTGGCGAGCCAGAGCGTGGTCTCAGCCTGACGACGGAAACGGATGTCAAGGGTATCGAGACCAAGGGTTTCCATGTAGGCTGCCTGCGGTGTCATCAAAGCACCGAGATTTGTCACCATTTCTGTCTTGACACGAGCCGTAAATGCCAACTTTTTCCCTACCCTCTTTGTGCGAGCCTGCAAGGCTGGCGAAGGAGATTGCGACCAGTCGAACTTTCCGTAGTCGATGAGCAGACCACCGAGACCCGTGCCACCACCAGAGATATACTTCGTGCTCGACACCACCTCGATATCAACACCGAAATCAACGGCATGGAAGGTGGAGAACGGCACGATGGTTGTATCGGCAATCAGGGGCACACCTGCCTGATGTGCGATGTCGGCCAACTTGCGGATGTCAGCCACGAACAACTGCGGATTGGTGATGATCTCGAAGAACAGGGCACAGGTCTTGTCATCGATGAGCGCTGCCACCTCGTCAGGGTTGGTGAAGTCTGCAAAACGGACTTCCACACCGAACGTGCCGAGGGTGTCGCGAAGCAGCGAGACGCTGTTGCCAAAAAGATGCTTCGAGGCCACGATGTTGAGTCCTGCTGCGCTGACAGCCGTCAGAGCATAATGGATGGCGGCCATACCTGTGTTGAGTGCTGTCACGCTTGTTGCCCCCGTCAGCTGTCGCACGCGTTCCTCGAGATAGGTCACTGTAGGATTGGCGATGCGGGCATACGACGGGGCCATAGAGCGACCGCAAAATGCGTCGCCCATGGCCTTGGCAGACTCAAACTCAAACGCCGCCGTATAGTAGACTGGCATCGACAGTGCCCCGTATGCATCAGGTTTCTGATACTTCGTCGTTAATATTTTCGTTTCGTACTGCATATTATCTCTGTCCAACAATCTTTCGTACTGCAATCACGAGTTTGTCCACATCCTCGCGCGTATTGTAGAGGGCGAAGGTGGGACGTACGCTCATTTCGTAACCCAAAGCGCGCAAGGCGGGTTGGGCACAGTGGTGACCTGCACGCACGGCGATACCTTCTTTGTCGAGCAGGGTACCAACCTCGGGTACGGGAATGCCATCGAGCACGAAGCTTACTACCGACACGCGGTTCTTGGGATTGCCAATGAGCGTGAGGCCCTTGATCTGAGCCAGTTGCTCGCGAGCGTACTCTGTCAACTGGTGCTCATGGTGCTCGATGTTTCGGATGCCGAGATGACTCACGTAGTCAAGCGCAGCACCTAGTCCAATGGCGTCGGCGACATTGGGCGTACCAGCCTCGAAACGGGCAGGCGGCACGTTGTACTCCGTGCGCTCGATAGTCACGTCCTTAATCATATTGCCACCGCCCTGCCAGGGCTGCATCTTGTCAAGCAGTTCCTTGCGACCATAGACCACGCCGATGCCATTGGGGCCATAGATCTTATGTCCGCTGAACACGAAGAAGTCTGCACCCAAAGCCTGCACATCGACAGGCGTGTGAGCGATGGACTGTGCACCATCAATCAGTACAGGGATGTTGTGTGCATGAGCGATCTCGATGATGCGCTGCACATCGTTGATGGTACCGAAGGTATTGTTGACATGACCCACTGAGACGAAGCGAGTTCGTGGTGTGATGAGTCGCTCAAACTCCGAGAGGATGAGGTCGCCGTTCTGATCCGTGGGGATAGCTCTTAACGTCGCGCCCTTCTCCTGAGCCACGCGCTGCCAAGGTACGATGTTGGCATGGTGATCGAGTTCTGAGACAATCACTTCATCGCCTGGTGTCAGGAACTGTCGTCCGTAAGTCTGCGCCACGAGGTTGATGCCCTCGGTGGTGCCACGTACGAAGATGATCTCCTCGCTGCTGGCGGCGTTGATAAACCGCTGCACCTTTTCGCGCGCCTCCTCGTAGGCATCCGTCGCACGGGCGGCAAGGGTATGGGCGCCGCGATGGATGTTCGAGTTATAATTACGGTAGTAGTCCGAGATCTTATCGATGACCTGGTTTGGCTTCTGCGTCGTGGCTCCGTTGTCGAGCCAGACGAGGTCGTGGCCGTTCACGTTCTGATTGAGCACGGGGAAGTCGCGTTTGATCTGCTCGGAGTTCAACGTGTCCGCCTCCTCGTAGTGCAGGTCGCGCAGTTTCTGCGTTTCAGGGATGCCGATGCCGAAGCCGTCGTCGCGCGGGACGGTCGGGCTGGATGATTGATGCTTTGGCAAAGCATCATACTCAACGGCCAGCCGCGACAGGTCGAGCGCCTCGTCGGGAATAACCTCCTTCCGCTCCGCCTGAAGCTCCTCGGGACAGTATTGTTGCGCCACCTGCCTCAGTAGTTCGAACCCAGGATCCTGTATACCGTATCCGTTAATATTCTGAATATCTATCATAAACAATTCTATTTACTCCCCTCGCCCTTTGGAGAGGGGTTGGGGGTGAGGCTCTTACTTCTCAACTTTATTCCTATGCTGATAGTCGTGATAATAGCCCACCTCGACATTCTCCAATACAGCGATGGCATCGTCGGTGAGGGCGGCCAGCGAGAAGTACTTTGTGAGCAGATAAGAGGCCACGCCGAACTTGTCAAGACCCATCAAACGGGCACTCAGCGATGGGGCAATCTCACCAGGAATACCACTCTGGTGCAAACCGATGACGCCCTGGTTCTTCTCACCCACACGCACGAGGATAATCTTCGTCGTGCCGACGCCGCGGCCCGTCAGATACTGGCCCTCGACCTCCACCTTGTCGCTAGGAATCAGTGGCACGCCACGCCACAGAATGACTCTAGTACCGAAGAGATCGGTGGTCACAGGGGGCACTCCACGCCATGTACATTCACGTTCGAAAGCTGCGATAGCTCGCGGATGGGCAATAAAGAAGGCGGGCTCTTTCCAGACTAATGACAGCAACTCGTCGAGGTCGTCTGGTGTGGGCGAGCCGTAGCGTGTGGTGATGCGGTAGGCTGGATTGGCAGCAGCCAACAGGCCGAACTGCTTGTTGTTGATCAGTTCCCACTCCTGACGCTCTTTGATGCTCTCGATAGAGAGGCGCAGCTGTTCCTCCAACTGGTTGTAGGGATTATTATAAAGATCGCTGACGCGGGTATGCACACGAACAACGGTCTGCAAAGTATTGAGACTATACTCCGTTGGATTCTCCTCGTAGTCGATGTAGGTCTCGGGGATGATGTTGTCCTCCTCATGACCGCTGACCAGGTCGATGTGCTTCTCGCCGTTGTCGTTCACTGATGCCTTCAGACGCAGCTGCTTATCAACGGCTTTCTCGAAGGTATCGCGGAAGTCAGGAACCTCCTTGATGAACTTGATCAGCTCCTTCAATTTCAGACCGAGGAACACCGTGGGTGTGATGGCACGTACGGAAACTGTCGATTCCTGCTCGTCAAGCAGATCAGCCTCGCCGAAATATTCACCATCGCCTAACAGAGCAATCCGCAAATCCTCGCCGTGAGGGCCTTTGCTGATGACCTCAGCCTGTCCGCTTGCCACAATGAAGAAGCGTTGTTTGTCCTTGCCCTCCTCTACGAAGAACTTATCCACATCGACCTCTTTGGCCTCGAACGAACTGACCAAACGGTTCAGTATCTCGTCGTCAAACTCAGAGAACAGAGGAATCGCCTTGAGGTCCTTCGCTGTAAACGAAGGTACGCCGTTGACATATTGGATGGGCAAACGGTCGTTCTTACGTAACTCAACCTTCGTTCTGTTAACGCGGAACGTACCGCCACTAACCTGCACCCAGGGCAATAACTTAAGGAGTAATCTCGGAGTGATGGAGCCCATCTGTGGGGCCGTCTTGGTGGTGGTTGCCAGTCTTCTGGCTGTTGCTGTAGTTACACTACGCTGAAGATTTGATTCTGCCATAATTAGTTTGAGTTTTTGGGGTTATACTTATGATTTATTTCTTAATGACGACCTTATGCGTTGTTCCCTCGACGTGCTCTATGGATAGCACGTTGTACCCCTGCTCCTTGGCATTGCGGGGAACATTGTCGAGGGGTTCGCCCTCAGAAAGCAGTACTTCCAGAATGTCGCCTGGTTGGAGCTTGGAGAGCTCGATCTTGGTTTTGACGAAGGTCATCGGGCAATGCTCCTTCGTGATGTCTAATACTTTTGTTGCCATAGTCATTTTATTATTTAACACGAATTACCATTAATGACCATTAATTATCATGAATTATTTATGGAAAATTCGTGTTCAATTCGTGGTAATTCGTGTTTAAATAAATAGTGTCTGTCCTCCTGCACTTAGTTTCAAGAACGACGCTACGCCGAGGACATCCTTCACCTCAGGGATGAAGTCCTCTTTCTTCAGACCGAGCACGTGCATCGCCATCTCGCAGGCGTAGAGGTTGATGCCGAGCGCCTTGGCAGCATCGACGAGTTCCTCGAGCGTTGCCACGTTGTTTTTGCGCATCAGGTAGCGGAAGATTTTGGGACCTGCGCCGAGGAAGTTGAAGCGGCTCGTGGGAGTGACCTTCAGGCCGCCCATCATGAAGCCGAAGAGCTTCGTCAGCCAGTTACCACCAGTAAAGCTTCTACCTTGCTTTTTCTTAATGGCGTCGAGGCCCCAGAAGGTGAAGAAGATGTTTACCTCATAACCTACTGCTGCCGCGCCCGTACCTAATGTAAATACTGCCGTCAGTTTGTCGAAATCGCCACTGAAAGCGATGATGCTAAGTTTCTTGTTTTCTGCCATAAAAAAATACGTTTGAGTTCACGCTGCAAAGTTACGGGGTTTTCGCCACGTATACAATCGCATATTCGTGGCATTCTGCATACCCTTGATATGGTATGCGATTTACCATCCCTATGGGATTGCGGGGGTACGGATTTCGCCGTACCTTTGCAGCGTGATTCAAACTCAAACGATTATGGCAAAGATTTATGTAAATGGAGATGCGCAGGAAGTGAGCCTGCCGCTCAATGTGAGTGAATTGATTCAGCAGCAGAACGTGCTGCAGCCCGAGATGGTCAGCGTACAGGTGAACGAGGAGTTTGCCGAACGCGAGGACTGGGAGAGTATTCAACTAAAGGAAGACGACAAGGTCGATTTCCTGTATTTCATGGGAGGCGGCCAACCGGGCTACGCCCTAAATGAAAAAAGATAAATGATAAATGAAAGATTATGATAGACTTTACAGAAGAACAAATACAGCGCTATTCGCGGCACATTCTGTTGCAGGATGTCGGCGTTGAGGGCCAAGAGAAGATCATAAACGCACGCGTGCTCGTAGTGGGTGCCGGCGGACTGGGTGCTCCCGTGTCGCTCTACCTCGCTGCAGCAGGTATCGGCACCATCGGTATCGTGGATGCAGATGTCGTGGATTTGAGCAATCTCCAACGTCAGGTGATTCATTTCACGAAGGACGTGGGTGTGCCAAAGGTAAAGAGTGCCGAAGAAAAGATTAAGGCCATCAATCCCGATGTGAAGGTAGATACCTATTATGAGTTCCTCGATTCCTCGAACGCGCTCGATATTATCAAGGAGTACGACTTTATCGTCGACGGCACGGACAATTTCCCCGTGAAGTTCCTCATCAACGATGCCTGTGTGATGGCAGGCAAGCCATTCTCGCATGGTGGCATCCTACGCTTCAACGGACAGACGTTTACCCATATGCCTGGCACGGCCTGCTATCGTTGTATGTTTAAGGAACCGCCTCCCGTAGGAGCAGTACCTACTTGTTCGCAGGCTGGCGTATTAGGCGCTATCGCCGGTATGCTGGGCACTATCCAGGCCGCAGAGACGTTAAAGTATTTCACAGGTATTGGCGAACTGCTGACCAATCGTCTGCTCACTTTCGATGCCAAGACCATGCAGTTCCGCACGGTTCCCGTGAAGCATCGCGACACGTGCGCCATCTGTGGCTCGAACCCCACCATCGATCACCTGATAGATTACGAACAGGCCGCTTGCGACCTCAAAAACCACTAAGCGATGAAGATTCCACAAAATATTATAGATGAATTGATCAGCCAAGCCCGGCAGGATGCCCCGAACGAGACGTGCGGTTACCTGCTGGGCATTAGCGGTGAGGAGGGCGATGTGGTGACGGAGAACTACTGGATGGAGAACATCGACCATTCTCCAGAGCACTTCTCTTTCGCTCCCAAGGATCAATTCGCAGCACTGAAGTATGCTCGACAGAATGGCTTAAAGATTCTCGCCAACTGGCACAGTCACCCCGCCTCGCCCTCGCGACCTTCGCAAGAAGACCTCCGTCTGGCCAACGACCCCACCATCCGTTACGCCATCCTCTCTCTCCACGAGGGCGTTCATCTCAACTCCTTCAAGATTCTGAATGGTGAAGTGGTGGATAAAGAGATACATCTTTAACTTTATTTATTTGGCATTTCGCTCACTTATACGTACCTTTGCAGCCGATAAAAGCAGAATAGGTTTATGAAAGTAATCAGTACAACAAAGGCACCTGCTGCCATCGGTCCATATAGTCAGGCCATCAAAGTAGGGAATCTCGTTTATACCTCTGGGCAGATTCCCATCGACCCAGCTACTGGCAGTTTTGTCGAAGGAGGTATCAAAGAGCAGACCCGTCAGTCGCTGACCAATATCAAAGCCATCCTTGCGGAAGTGGGTCTTAGCATGGGCAATGTGGTAAAGACTACCGTATTCCTGGCTGACATGAACGACTTTGCCGACATGAATGCCGTCTATGCAGAATTCTTCACGGAGCCTTATCCTGCACGCTCTGCTGTTGCCGTCAAGACATTGCCCAAGGGCGCCTTGGTAGAGATTGAGGTTGTTGCAGAAGTAGAATAAGTAGATGGCAATAGAGCAAGCGATATTCCGCAGAGCGGAACTACTGTTAGGCGACGAGGCCATGAGCCGCATCGCTGAAAAGCGTGTGATTATCTTCGGTGTGGGCGGCGTAGGCTCTTGGTGCGCAGAGAGCTTAGTACGCAGCGGCATCAGGAAACTGACAATTGTCGACAGCGACTGCGTGAGTGTCACCAACATCAACCGCCAGCTGATGGCGACCACGAAAACTGTGGGACAGGTGAAGGTTGACGCACTCAAAGAGCGTTTGCTCACCATCAATCCATCGGCAGAGATTACTGCCCTGCAACAGGTCTTCAACGCAGATAGCGCCTCTCAGTTTGGGTTAGAAGAATACGACTATATCATCGACGCCATCGACTCACTGAAGGACAAGGCGCTGCTCATCCTCTTGGCTTGCCAGACCAAAGCGAAGCTCTTCTCGTCCATGGGGGCAGCCCTTAAGCTCGACCCTACACGTATCAAGACCGCTGAGTTCTGGAAGGTAACGGGCGACCCCCTTGCCCGTGCCCTTCGCAATCGTTTCAAACGCGACAAACAGTTTCCAAAGCGTAAGTTCCAGTGCGTCTTTTCCGACGAACTTCTGGAGAACAAAATGCCCATAGACCCTGACGACAAAGGCAACGGCAGCATCGTTCACATCACTGCCATTTTCGGCATGATGTTGGCAGGATTGGTTGTGCAAGATGCCGTAAAATAAGCCGTTTAGGGCAATATACCATATTATTGTGATGCGAAATGCCACGCTGGTGGTATTTCGCATCTTTTATTTTCGCCGTACCTTTGCAGCGTCAAACAATTAAAAAGGATAAGAAGGTATGAAGAGTTTTCAGAGAATAATAACCGTAATTGCTTTAACCATGCTTTTCAGTAACATGGCGTCGGCAACACCTATCAATGGTAAAGTTGCTGACGCCGTTACTGGCGAAGCGATTATTGGAGCATCAGTCATATATAATAATAAGGTAGGAGCAGTAACTGATGTGGAAGGCCGCTTCCATCTGGACATTGCGTCGTTTCCCTCAGATATCAGCGTCAGCTATGTGGGCTACGAGAGTCTGCGTGTGAAAATCGGTGAGCGCGACTCTGTGGTGAGCATCCGCTTGCACGAAGACGCTCAGACACTGAACGAAGTTGTCGTGGTGGGCTATGGTACACAGAAGCGTACCCAGCTGACAGGTAGTGTGACGACCATTAGCAAGGATGTGCTTAACAACAATGTGTTTCCTACTGCCGATGCCCTATTGGCTGGTTCTGTTGCTGGCGTACAGGTTACGACTTCCGGTCAGCCTGGAAGCGGCTCGTCAATACGCATTCGCGGAGGCAACTCCATCAGTGCAAACAATGAACCTCTCTATGTCATTGATGGTCTCTTATATTATAAGGAGAGTGGTACCCTCAGCACAGGTGAGCGTGGCACAGGCATCAGTGGCGGCATCAGTCCGTTGAGTCTTATCAACCCTAACGACATTGAGTCTATAGAGGTGTTGAAGGATGTCTCCGCCACCGCCATCTACGGTTCGCGCGGTGCCAATGGCGTTATCATCGTCACCACCAAAAAGGGTAAGCGCAACCAGACAAATATCAAATATCAGTACCAGCTGACCTATGCCACTCCTTCAAAAAAGCTCAGCGTGCTGAATGCCACAGAGTGGGCCCGCTATCAAAAGCAGTATTTCTATAACAAGGGGGGCTATACAGACGAGCAGATTGATGCGCTGGGAACAGGTACCGACTGGCAGGATGCCGTGTTGCGTTCAACAGTCAGCCATTCACACAATCTGACCATCAGCGGCGGCGACGAAAAAAACAGATACCTGCTGGGCGCTAACATAATAGATCAAAAGGGCATCGTGCTGAACACCGGCTTCAATCGTACGGCACTCCGTCTGAATGCAGACCGCAGACTGACGGACAAGCTCACTGTAGAGGCTGCACTGAATGTCAGCCGTAACAAGCAAGACGGTCTGACCACAACCACTGGTGTTTCGTTCAATTCCTCACCTTACCAAGGCGGCATCACCAACTCTTTGACTTACGCCTTGCTCATGCCCCCTGTTTTGCCCATCTACAAGGCTGATGGCTCTTACAACTATACCAATCCCTATGAATATGCCTATTTCGCCATGGGAGATATTGCGGCAAACCCTGTATCAGACTTAGAAAACAGTGTGGCACAGTCTATCGATGACGATATCATTGGTAATGCAAGTCTAACCTATGAATTTACTGACGGACTGGTTGGTAAGGCCAGCTTAGGTTTCGACTTTGACAATCTGACGCAGAACTATTTTGCACCTCACTATACAGCGTTAGGTCTTGCCAATGGCGGTACAGGTAGCATTGCTAAGCGACGTCTGGAAACCTGGCAGACGGAGTTTACACTCAACTACCGACACAACTTCGGCAGAAGCCATCAGTTGGATGCACTGGCAGGATATACCTATCAGACCACCAACCGTACTTTCCTTACAGGCTCGTCAAGTAAGTACACCGACGAAAGCCTGAAGCAGAACAACCTGTCAGGAGGAAGCCTGTTTGCGGCCCCTCTCTCTGGCGAGAGCTCGTCAAACCTTCATTCTCTCATCGGACGTGTCAACTACACGCTGCTCGACAAATATAATGCAACGGCAACCTTCCGTGCCGACCGTTCATCGCGCTTCTCACAGAACCACAACTGGGGCCTGTTCCCCTCACTTGGTCTTTCGTGGAATGTCAACCGTGAACGTTTTCTGGCAAAACAGAAATGGCTGAGCAACCTGAAGGTTCGTGCTTCTATAGGTACTGTAGGCAATCAGGAGATTGGTGACTACCAATACTCGACAGCCTATACAACCAGCACCACTGGAGGTAATGTACACTACACCAAGTCGAACGCTGCCAACAGCAATCTGAAGTGGGAAACCACCGTATCGGGTAATATAGGTATAGATGCTTCGTTTTTGCAAAACCGCATAGGCATTACGGTGGAGTACTACCAAAAGAGAACCCTCGACCTATTGCTGAACGTACCTGTTGATGTGGCCAAATATGGTGTATCCTCACAACTTCAGAATGTTGGCAACGTAGAAAACAAGGGCTTCGAGATTTCAGTAGATTTTACGCCTGTTAGAAACAAGCATCTCCTTTGGAATATCCAGGCCAACCTAGGCTATAATAAGAATGAGGTGACAAGTCTTGGTGACTATGACGAACTGAACGTCAACAGCTATACCATCCTGCGCAAAGGAGAGGCAGTAGGTTCCTTCTACGGTCTCGTGTTCGACGGTGTGGTACAGGCCGACGAGGACATATCGAAACTGCCCACACAAAACGGCAGCCGTCCAAAGATAGGACAAGAGAAGTTCCGCGACATCAACGGTGACGGTAAAGTAAACGAGTTCGATCGTGTCATCTTGGGACACTCGCATCCTGACATCAACTATGGACTATCGTCGAGCCTGAAGTTCGGACGTTTAGATGCCTTCATACAGTTTCAGGGAACGGCAAACGGACAGATCTACAACTCGCTGCGCCGCACACTGGAAAGTCCCACTGACTGCTACAACGTCTCATCCGTCATCCTCGACAGTTGGACGGCAGAGAATCCCAGCAACATCTATCCGGCAGTTACCGACGTACGTCCATACAGCTATATCGACAGCCGCTTCGTAGAGGACGCCAACTATTTCAAGCTGAAAACCCTGACAGTGGGCTATAGCATTCCTGTACGTTTTATGAAGGCAGGCCTTCACTTGACGGCAACAGCAACAAACCTCTTCACCATTACCAATTATAAGGGCTATGAACCAGAGATACAAAGTGGTGTGGATATGGGCGACTACCCTGCCTCACGCAGTTTTACGCTTGGCGTAGAGTTGACCTTCTGAAAGAAACAACAAACCATTTTCAATAGTAGTATTAACAAAAAAAAGAAAGAAGTATGAAAAAGATTAGTAAGACTTTAGTAAGTGCCATCCTGGCATTATCGGTTTCAGGCATAACAACGTCCTGCAGCAGTGAGAACAACGACGAGTTGAACACCATCCAGACGGAAGCAGAGACGCTGAATGACCAGCAAGCTCTAGCATTGGCTGACAATGCCCTGTTCGAGTATTATCATAAGGCTTTCGGACTGTCTTTCATCGTAGAGACCTTCACATCGAAGACCCACTCTTTCGAGGGACCAGAGAGTGCTGACGGTCCACTGATCAGCCGTCACGAGTTGACTCCTACGAATGTCTATTTTGTCAACCGCTGGTACAACAAAAACTCTGCCGTTTCTAATGCAAACGATGCCATCGAGAAGATTACCGCTGCAACAGGTGTCAGCGAACAAACCAAGAAAGAAGCCATTGCCCGTGCCAAGCTGGCTCGTGCCTTGGGTTACCACGTACTCGTCAGACTGTGGGGTGAAGTACCTCTCTATACATCAACCAATGGCGATACGAAGACCCGTGCCAGCATCGACGCTATCTACACACAGATTGTGAAAGATCTGGAGGAAGCTGCCGAGGGACTGCCTGCATCGGCTTCATTGCCCTCTGTTCCTACAAAGGCTGCCGCCTATGGTCTACTGTCACGCGTCTATCTGGATTGGGGTAGCAACCCGCTGACCTACGACCAGATCAATGCCATCAAGGATCAGACAACCGACCCAGCTCCTTCTTACACTCCTGCAAGACTGGAGAAGGCTGTGGAGTATGCTAACAAGGTGACGGGCTACAAACTGAACAGCAACTTTGCCAGCATCTGGGGTAAGGATAATGAGGCTACCAAAGACGAGAAGATCCTGACCTTCGTACACGATGGTGATGCTGTAGGTACAGGTAACCATCAGGTACACTGCTCATGGACTTTCGGGTTCAATGTAGAGCAGGAGAACCATCTCTCACCCGCTCAGGACTCCTTCCTCGCTGCTTGGGACAAGGCCGACAAGCGCCGTGATGTCAGCTACATCGATGAGCTCTACGACGCAGCAGGCGATAGCATTGCCCAGTTCAAGGCCCCTGTTACCCTGCCCCGCTATGGTAAGTTTGTAGATCGTGGCTCTGAGGGTCCTGACGAGTGCTACAAGCTGAACGACCTGGACCGTGTGGAACTGCGCTATGCTGAGGTACTGCTCAACAAGGCTGAGGCACTGGTACTTCTTGGCCGAGCTGACGAGGCTAAAGATGCCATCAACCAGATTCGTCAACGTGCCTATGGCGACAACGCTCACAACCTTGCAACTGTAACGCTCGACGACGTAAAGCGTGAATGGGGACTGGAGTTCGTCTACGAGCAGAAAGAGTGGTTCAACCTTGCTCGTTGGAAGGATGTCATCAAAGACCTCGAGAGCGTCAAGGACAACGAGTACTTTGATGAGAGCTATGCTACCGCTGGCAATATTGGCAGAAACGGTAAGGTGGTCAACGAGTTCTTTGCCAAGACCTACAAGCACCTGCATGCCAAGTATGACAATCGTCAGGCTAAGTACTATCGCTTCCCCATTCCTGTAGGTAAGAGTGGCGAGAGCCTGGGAATCACTCCCCAGAACCCTGGATATTAAACCAACACATTAAAAAAGATATATTATGAAGATTGCAAAAGGATTGTTTTTAATTTTATTCGTTGTAGCCCTGACAGCCTGCAACAGCAACGACGATGGCGTGCAGGCAGGTATCGAGATTCCGGGCATCACCATTACCGACGATGCTGACTGCTGCTCTGCCGAGGAGGCACTGAACACCTACAATTTCCTTCAGACTGTCCAGCTCGTTCCAGAGCTGACAACGGAAATCGATGGCAAGTACAACGTCTATGTCTACACCAAGACAGGAGGCTTCCACACAGGGTATAACGACATATATTTTGTCTCCACCAAGAAGGAGACGAATAACTACATCAAGGATCTGACAGTAACCAGCAACTCACCACTGATGTATATGTCTAAAATGAATATGTATCACAGCACTCCTGTCTCTGATAAGTCGAGGATTGTCAACTACGACTACCTTGCTGTCAAGCGCGTCTGGGTGTCGTTCTTGATGAACACCAGTGAGAATGGCTCATGGACCTACTCCTACGAGGTAGATGTGCTGGGCAAGACGGGAGGTGTGGAGAAGAAAGACATTGTGGTCAATGCACTACCCGACGGACAGGTATGGCTGAAGTCGTTCAAGGTCGGCGACGACACGTTCTTCCTCTCGCTGGTGAATCCCACAGACTGGAAGACGGGCGCAAACAACATCAAGGCCTACGTGTCGAAAAAGAGCAACCCCATCACAACGCCTTATGCACTGGCTGCGGAGACGTTTACAGTAGACATCGACCCACGTATGCCTGACATGGGCAACCACACGTCGCCCAATAACACACCGCTTGTAAAACAGGAGGATGGCAGCTATCAAGGCACTATCAACCTGACAATGACGGGACTCTGGCGCATCCACCTGAAGGTGAAAGACAATGAAGGCAATGTAGTTGCTGGAGGTGAAGAAGGAAGTACGCTATTCTGGGATGTAACAATATGATTATAGAAACTCTTTTGCTATCATTCATTATATTGTCTGACACGACCGCCACCGAGCCACAGCATCTGGACGAGGTGGTGGTCGTTTCTAAAGGACAGGGCGGACGACGTTCGGCAAAAGGTCAGGTGGCCAGTATCGATGAACACCTGAAGGAGCTGAAGAACGTCAGTCTGGTGCGACGTGGCTCGTATGCCTGGGAACCCGTGGTGAACAACATGGCGATGGAACGTGTGTCAACCACCATCGACGGCATGAAGATCTTCTATGCCTGCACGGACAAGATGGACCCTGTGACGAGCTATGTGGAAAGCAGTAACTTGCAGAGCATCCTGCTGAACTCAGGACTGAACGGCAATCCGCAGGCCACTGGCAACATTGGTGGTTCACTGGACCTGAAACTGCGCAAGGCGGGGTTCTTATACGACCCAGAATGGAAGGTTGGTGCCGATGCAGGTTACGAGAGCAATGGACATCTGCAGGTGTATGGTGGCGAGGCATCATATTCCTCCAAGTCGTTCTACACCAATGGCGGCTTCTTCTACCGTCATGCCGACAACTACAAGGAAGGTGGTGGCAGAGAAGTTTCTTTCTCACAATTCCAGAAGGTCAACGCATTCAATAACTTCGGTTTCCGTCTTTCGCCACAGGATGCCGTCGAGGGTACGTTCATCTTCGACCGTGCCACCAATGTGGGCTACCCTGCCCTGAACATGGATGTGGCAAAAGCTGAGGCCTTCATCACTTCCCTGTCATACAAGCGACTGTGGGAGGAGCGACTGGTGCAGTCGTGGGAGACGAAGGTGTATTACAACCACATCACCCACGTGATGGACGACACCACACGCCCTGATGTCCAGATTCACATGGATATGCCTGGCAAGAGTTGGACGACGGGATTGTACAGCCTGATACGAGCTAGCAAGGGTGCCCATGAACTGACGGCCAACTACGATCTCTACTACAATCGTCTGTTTGCCGACATGACGATGTATCCTGGCGGAGCAGCACCGATGTATATGGTAACGTGGCCAGACGTGGGGACACTGAATACGGGTGTGGCGCTCAGTGACCGCATCCGACTGGGCTCTGCCCACACACTGAACATATCAGCAAAGGTGGCATGGCAACACCAACGACTGAACAACGAGGAGGGCTATCATGCACTGAGCGTCTTCTTCCCAGGCATGCAGCAGCAGTACCACCAGACAACAGGTCGCATCGCTGCCAATTATGCATTAAGCATTGAGAACTATGCATTCACCCTTGGTGCAGGTTGGGGCAGTCGTGCGCCCACGGTAACAGAGGCCTACGGTTACTATCTGAACAACACCTTCGACCAGTATGACTACATTGGTAATCCGCGACTGAAGAACGAGAGTGCGATAGAACTGAACGCCGCCTATCAATTCTCCATTCTCCATTCTCAATTATCCATTGGTTTAGACGCCAACGCTTTCTTCTTCTCCAACTACATCATCGGACAGTTCGAAGATCGTCTCAGTGCGATGACCGTTGGTGCTGAGGGTGTCAAGGTGTATGGCAACATCTCGCATGCCACGATAGCCAATTTCTCGCTGACCACACAATGGAAGATACAGCCTTGGCTCGTATGGAACACACGATTGGGATATGCCTTGGGACAGGACGATGAGGGTGAGTCGCTCCCTATGATTTCACCCTTCTCCTACACCACGAGTTTGGGTATCCACTTCGGCCGCTTCCAAGGCAAGGCTGAGGTGCAGGGCAACGCCCGACAAGCGAAATATGGCAGGAAGTACGGAGAGACGGAAACACCGGCATGGACCATCGTGAACCTCTCGGCCAATTATCAGTTAGCTGTTAGCAATTGGCAGTTAGCCATTCGCTTTGGCATCGAGAACCTCTTCGACAAACGCTATACCACCTATGCTGACTGGTGCGATATTCCGCAGAAGGGACGCAATATATACGTGAATCTTTCGTTTGAACTATAAGATGAAAAAAGCGATTATTTGGATTGGAGCACTCATCGTGGGTGCTATATTAGGACTGTTTGGCATCGCATGGCTCGACGAAGTAATGAATTTCGTGGCAACGGTCTATACGCGACTGTTCCAACTGCTGGCCGTACCGACCATCGTGTTGGCGGTCATCACCACCTTCGCCACCTTTGGCTCGAAAGGTTCAGGACGCATCTTTGGTCATACGCTGACCTACACCCTGCTCACCACCTTTGCTGCTGCCGCTGTGGGTGCCGTGTTGTATGTGTTGATAGCTCCTGGCAATCTGCCCGTCGAGACCATTAGCAACAATACGCAGCCCTCAGACATCAGCCCTCAGACATCTTACATCGACCACATCATCAGTGTCATTCCCAATAACATTGTCAAGCCATTCTTCGATGGCAATGTGCTCTCGCTACTCCTGCTGGCCTTTGCTGTTGGTATAGGATTGTCGAAACTGCCGGAGTCAGAGAATAAAGCGGTGGTAGTGAAATTCCTGGTTGGGTTACAAGAACTGCTCTTCCTGTTGATCCACTGGCTCATCTGGACACTGCCTCTTGGCATCGTTGCCTTCTCAGCGCAGTTGTCGGCTCAGGTCACGGCAGGTGTAGTGGCTGACAGCATTGGAAAGTATGTGCTGGTGGTCTTAGGAGGCAACGTCATCCAGTTCTTCGTTGTCCTGCCCCTGTTCTTATTGATACGCGGCCTCAACCCTATACACGTCCTGGGTCGCATGATGCCTGCCGTACTCATGGCGCTGTTTACCAAGAGCAGTGCTGCTACGCTACCTGTCACGATGGACACTGCCGAGAACCGACTTGGTATAAAGAAAAACATTTCACGCTTCGTACTGCCCATCTGTACCACCATCAATATGAACGGCTGTGCAGCCTTTATCCTCGTCACCTCGCTCTTTGTGATGCAGAACGGTGGAACGATTCTTACGTGGGACACCATTCTGCTGTGGATACTCGTCTCCGTCGTCTCGGCTGTCGGCAATGCGGGGGTTCCCATGGGCTGCTATTTCCTCACCCTCTCGCTCATGTCGGGCATTGGCGCACCTGTCGCCATTCTTGGCATCATCCTGCCCATCTACACCATCATCGATATGGTTGAAACGGCCGAAAACGTCTGGTCCGACTCCTGCGTATCGGCCATGGTTGACAGAGATTTACATTAAAAAAGGGTTCACATTCACGCGTAAGTTACTGATTAACTGCATGTTTAGTGTGAACCCTGTTTTTTACTACCTCCGATTTCTTTAAAACAAATCAAAATTTTGGTCAACTCTATATTACCACTTCCTCTACCAGCTTTTTCTGTTTCGTTTGACAGCCGTCAAAAATACTTTCGACGGCCGTCGAACAATAAAAATACAGCTGTCCTATCGCTGTATTAGCCTGTCCTGTCTTCATATCAGGTGTATTTCTAAGAAATTCTCTAGAGAATTTTTACCAAATACAACTGTCTTTTGATATGTTTTTGTTTTGATGTAGTATAGATTTGTCGTTAAAAACAGGGTTCACACCAAACGTGCAGTTAATCAATGGCTTACGCGTGAATGTGAAGCCTTTTTTCAAGAAGAATTTTCAAGAAAAGAAAAGCAAATTGCATTTTTTCTTTCATTATGCTTGTATATTCAGAAATAATCTGTATCTTTGCAAAAATAATAACCGTCATTATAATAATGAACATTATCATTTTGCGATTATGAAGTTCTATGATAGAGCGTCAGAGCAACAAGTGCTCAGAGAGGTTTTAAACCAAAGTAAGCGTGAGGCGCGAATGACCGTCATTATGGGTCGTAGGCGTATTGGTAAGACTGAACTTTCGCAAAGATGCGGGGATGACACCATCCTCTATTTCTTCGTAGGAAAGAAAGCAGAGTCGCTGCTATGCCAAGATTTTGTGTCCGAGATTACCAATAAGCTTGGAGTTCCTGTTTTGGGACAGACCAACTCCTTTTCTGAGGTATTCAAATTCGTGCTCCATCTTTCAGAAAGCAAATCGTTTACCTTGATCATCGACGAATTCCAAAACTTCCAGAAGGTAAATCCAACAGTATTCAGCGACATGCAGCGTGACTGGGATCTATGGAAACGAAAGAGTCACTTAAACCTGATTATCAGCGGCTCCGTATTCACGTTGATGAAGAAGATATTTGAGGACTACGAGGAGCCACTATTCGGTCGTGCCGATGAAAAACTGATACTTCAACCCTTCAAGACCGATGTGCTGAAAGAAATTCTAAACGACTTCAATCCAGACTACACACCAGAGGACTTGTTGGCATTGTTCAGCATTACGGGCGGCGTTGCTTGGTATGTCACACTGTTGCTCGACCGTGGAAAGATTCGTAAAACGAAGATGTTAGCAGCACTCACAGAAGAGATCTCTCCCTTCATCAATGAGGGGAAAAACATTCTGATAGAAGAGTTCGGTACGGACTACGTCATCTATTTCTCTATCCTGACCTGCATTGCCTGTGGTATGAAAACCAGCGCGGAAATCAAGAACGAACTGGGCATTGACAATATCAGCAGCTATCTGTCACGTCTGGAAGACTACTATGGACTGATTAGCAAGTACCAGCCCATCTTTGCCAAGGAGAGCAGCAAAAAAGTACGCTACCAGTTGGATGACTGTTTCTTGATATTTTGGTTCCGCTTCTTTTTCAAGTACCAGGCATTGGTAGAGAACAAGGCTTTGAAAGCCCTTGGTGACATCATCAAACGGGACTATGATGGTCTATCGGGACTAATGATGGAGCGTTACTTCGTCCGCAAGTTTCAGGAGGAAGGACGGTACATTGTCGGCAAATGGTGGGACAGAAAGGGCTTCAATGAGATAGATCTTGTGGTGGTTGACCCCATTAGGAAAGAAGCATCGGTATACGAGCTGAAGAAGGACGAAAGTCGTTACGACGAGACTACCTTCAAGGAGAAGGTGGCCACAATGCTAGACCAAACCCCTGAATTGCGGAAGATGACCATTCATATAGGCACACTTAGCAAGAAAGATATGTGAGCCCTGTTTTTCTTTTCAAAAATTATTCTTATTAGAAAGAAAACGGGCGTCGGTAATGGATAATTAAGAATTATTTCTTAATTTTGCAAACGAAATGACAAGTATTCACAAAACCAATATTCTGTTGGCACTCGTGGCACTGGCGCTGGCCGTGCTGTGTGTGCTGAGCATACTGCAATGATGGACAACAAACAGAAACGACTGATAATACGCATCAGCAAGGGCCGCCTCTCGTTTGCTACGACAGACGGTAGCGACGTGCTCTACGAAGACTATGCGCTGAACAGCAGCATCTCGATGGCTGCCAACTTGCGCGAGGCACTGCGCACCCTACCCTTGCTGGAAGATGACTTTGAGCGTGTACTGGTGATGGTCGACACGCCCACGCTGATGGTGCCTACCAACCTCTTCGTGGAAGAAGAGAGCGAGGAACTGTATCACCACGCCTTCACGGATATGGAGCAGCAACAGGTGATGCACACCGTGCTGCCCGACCTGAATGCCGTCGTGCTGTTTGCCATACAGAAAGACCTCCGCAGCGTCATTGCCAACAATTTCAGCGATGTGCGCTATACAGCTGCCGTAGCCCCTGTCTGGCGCCATCTGCACCAGCGCAGCTATACGGGTCAGCACCAGAAGATCTATAGCTACTTCCACGACCGCAGAATGGAGGTGTTCAGCTTTGCACAGAACCGTTTTAAGTTCTGTAACTCCTTTGCTGTCAACAACCCTAACGATGCCCTCTACTTCCTGCTGGCTGTATGGAAACAGCTGAACATGGACGCAGAACATGACGAGCTACACATGGTGGGCGACATCAATGAGCGCGAGCAACTGTTGGAAGAGGCCCAGAAGTTTGTGAAGCGTGTCTTCTATATCAATCCCTCAGGAGAATTCAATCGTGCCCACGTCACGCAAATCAAGGGCATGCCATACGATATGATGACGCTGTTCGTCAAGGGAAGATGAAAGATGAAAAATGAAAAATGAAAGATGAGAATCATCACAGGAAAATACAAGGGGCGTCATTTTGACATTCCCCGTTCGTTTAAGGCGCGCCCCACAACGGACTTCGCCAAGGAGAACATCTTCAACGTGCTGGTGCAGTATGTGGACTTCGAAGGTGCCCAGGCCCTTGACCTCTTCTCTGGTACGGGCAGCATCTCGTTGGAGTTGCTCAGCCGTGGCTGTAGTCAGGTGGTTAGCGTAGAGCTGGACCGCGACCACCATCGCTTCATCCAGGAATGTGTCAAAAAGCTAACAGCTAATAGCCAAGAGCCAAAAGCCAATATCATCCCCATCCGCGGTGATGTGTTCCGCTTCATCAAGTCATGCAAGCAGCAGTATGACCTTATCTTTGCCGACCCACCCTACGCGCTGAAGGAGTTGCCCCAGATTCCCGACCTCATCTTCGAAAAGCAACTGCTGAAGCCCGACGGCATCTTCATCTTTGAACATGGCAAAGACTACGACTTCTCCGAGCATCCACACTTCGTGGAACATCGTTCGTATGGCAGTGTAAACTTCTCGCTGTTTAAATAGAACACGAATTATAATAGTGGCGAGACCAGGCGAGTAAGCGACTCCAGCAGACGAGTCCCAAAACGGGGATGTACACGACGGGGCAACTCACTAAGTTCTACGCTCTGCTTCTGGTCGTCCATGAACACCTTTTTCATTCTCAGCGCCATGCCCTCATCATAGACGAAGGCATTGACCTCGAAGTTATTCTCAAAGGAACGGATGTCGAGGTTAGTAGAACCACAGGTTGACAATGTGTCGTCTGTGACCAGCGTCTTGGCATGCATGAATCCAGCCTCGTAGAGGTATATCTTGGCACCTGCCTCGTGCAACTCACGAAGATAGGAGCGCGACGCCCAGTCGGTAAAGACTGCATCAGAATGTAAAGGACAGATGATGCGTACATCGACACCTCCCACCGCAGCCGTCTTCAAGGCGAAAAGCACGGGTTCGTTGGGCAGGAAGTAGGGTGTCTCTATATAGACATAGCGACGGGCAGCCAAGATGGTACGCACAAAGCCCTGCATAATCTCCGGATAGTGCTCCGTAGGTCCACTAGTCACTACCTGTACCACGCAGTTGTTGACGACAGGTTGTTCATCACGACAGTCATGAGGATAGTATTTGCGGTCGCTGATGAGCGTACGGTCAACAAAGTACCAGTCGACGAGGAAAGCACGCTGCAAGGCATAGACAGCACCACCCGTCAGTCGCCACATGGTGTCGCGCCATGGCTGGGTTCCCGTTCCCTTCACATAGCGCAGGGCAATATTCATACCACCCACGTAGCCCACACGACCATCAATGACAATGATCTTACGATGGTCGCGGTAGTTGGCCTTCGACGTAAACGACGGGAAGTGAACGGGCAAGAAGGGAGAAACCTCCACACCCGCATCGCGCAGTTGTTCGAAGAAACGGTGGCTGACCTTCCAACAGCCCACATCGTCGTATATCAGGCGTACCTCGACACCCTGTCGGGCCTTATCCATCAGCGCATCGGCCACCAGACGTCCCAAGGCGTCGTCCTCGATGATATACAAATCAAGATGGATATGGTGCTGGGCACTGGCAATATCTTTCAGCAGTTCAGGAATAAAGACATAGCCATCAGTGATAATGTCAATCTTATTATCCTTGAAGGGTAGTGCCATGCTCTGGTTGACAAACAGGTCGACAAGCTGGCGATGGCGCTCTGGCACACGGAAGTCCTCCTGCTCTACGAAGTTCAGCATCGAGCGCTTTGTCAGCTGGTCCATGGAGCGCTGGCTAACCATGCGTTCCCTACGGTGGTTAATGCCAAAGAAGAGGTAGAAGACGATGCCCACAACGGGTATGAAGAAGATGACCAGCGCCCACGCCATCGTCTTAGCGGGCTGCCGGTTGTCCATGATGACATGGATGATGGTTGCTGCTATCAGAATCCATGCCAGCGAGACACCTATTATATATAGTAATCCCTCCACCTCTGTTGCGGTAGTAAACTATTCACTCTTCACTTATACTATGACGTCCGATCCACGCTGACGCGCCAATGCGTTGCGCAGTTCCAACGTTTCCTGATAGTCCTCCATCAGCATCTTCAACTCCGTCATGTTGGTACCCATTGCCTTCAGCTTCTGCTGTAGTTCCTTCAGGTGCTGACTGACAATATCCAGACGGAAGTCGAGGATGAGGTGCTGCACACGCTGGCGCAGCGTCGTTCCACTGCTACGCATCTCAAAGCTCTTGCTCAGCTGATGTCTGTCGATACCCAAGGTTGCGGCCAGCTGACTGATTGCAGGATCGGGATGCTGCAGGAAGTAGTTGGCAGCCTTGAAACCTGGCTCTGTAGAGTGCTCGACAGCCTCCTTCAGAATGGTGTTATACAGTGGAGTGCTGAACGTCAGTCCGTCGCTCGACAGGTCGAAGTCCACATACTGTGCCACGCTCAGATTCACCGTACCACCATCGTCAGTCTCCAAGTCCTCAAAGATAACCTCCTCACCATGACGAATCACATTCTGAATGAGGAGACGCTCCACCTCGGAAGCCTGTTCCTGCTGGGTGTGCAGACCAAAGTTGGCTATTAGCTGTTGGCCGTTAGCTGTTGGCTCCTGGCCATTAGCTTCGCGCTCAGCAATTTTGCGCTGCTCTTCTTTGTCGCCGGCAATAAACTTGTTGGTCTGGGTTATCAGCGTACGCTCTTCGACATCCAGACGGCGCGAGCACTCTGTGATATAGGTAGCACGCACGATGGGGTCAGGGATGACACTCACCGAGCGCACGATATTGTTGATAGCCTCAGCGCGCTTGATGGGATCCTTGACGTTCTTCAACAGCAGGTCTGTCTTAAACTCGATGAAGTCCGTCTGGTGCTGTTCGATATACTCTTTGAACTGCTGGGCAGTATGCTTGCGGCTGAACGAGTCGGGGTCGTCGCCATCAGGCAACAGCAGCACCTTCACGTTCATACCCTCCTGCAACAGCATGTCCGTACCACGCATGGCAGCATGAATACCAGCCTCATCGCCGTCGTAGAGTAGTACAATATTTGGCGTGAAGCGGTGCAACAGGCGTATCTGATAGTTGCTCAGCGCCGTACCACTGTTGGCCACGACATTCTCCAAGCCACACTGGTGCATGGCAATGACGTCGGTATAGCCCTCCACCATGTACACACAGTCTTCCTTGACAATAGCCTTCTTGGCCTGGTAGATGCCATAGAGCTCGCGTTCCTTATGATAGATCTCAGAGTCAGGCGAGTTGACGTATTTCTGCTGTACGCCCTTGGTGGCAGCGTCGAGTTTACGACCACCGAAGGCTACCACCTTACCACTGACGTTGAGCCACGGAAAAATGGCGCGACCAGCAAAGCGGTCTATTAATTGGCTGTTGGCTCTTGGCTGTTGGCTCTTGGCTGTTGGCTCTTGGCTGTTGGCATTATCTGCATTCCTTTCATAACACAGTCCCGTCTTGACCAGGAACTCCTCCTTATAGCCCTTGCGCTTGGCCTCGTTGGCCAGAGCGTCGCGCTTGGTGAGGGCAAAGCCCAGTTTGAACTTCTCGATGATGTCGTCGCGGATGCCACGGCTGCGGAAATACTGCTTACCAATAGCGATGCCGTCGACATCGTTCTTCAGGATGTTGTGGAAGTACTCACACGCCCACTCGTTGACCACAAACATCGACTCGCGCTCACTCTGCTCACGCTTCTCGTCGTCGCTAAGCTCACGCTCCTGTATCTCGATGTTGTATTTCTTCGCCAACCAGCGCAGCGCCTCAGGATAGGTAATCTGCTCGTGCTTCATCAAGAAATTGATGGCATTGCCACCCTCGCCACACGAGAAGCACTTACAAATCTGGCGTGCTGGCGACACCATGAACGATGGCGTCTTGTCGTCGTGGAAGGGGCACAAGCCCTTGTAGTTAACACCCGACTTGCGGAGATTAACAAACTCGCCCACGACATCCACGATGTTCACGGCATCCATAATCTTATCGACGGTTGCTCTGTCTATCATAGCGATTGCAAAGTTACAAAAAAATCTCAACTCTCAACTATTAACTATCAACTTTTTTTCGTACCTTTGCACCTCGTATGATAGTTTGTATTGCAGAGAAACCCAGTGTGGCCAAGGATATTGCCCGTATCATCGGGGCAACAGCCAGCCGCGACGGATATATGGAAGGCAATGGCTACCAGGTGACGTGGACATTCGGTCACCTGTGTGAGCTGAAGATGCCTGAAGACTACACGCCCATGTGGAAGGCGTGGAGTCTGACAGCCTTACCCATGATCCCCCCACGCTTCGGCATCCGCCTGAAGGATGACGAGGGCATCAAGAAGCAGTTTGCCGTCATAGAGCGACTGATGCAGGCTGCTGATGGCATCATCAACTGTGGTGACGCCGGCCAGGAAGGTGAACTCATCCAGCGTTGGGTGATGCAGAAGGCTGGGGCTACATGTCCTGTACAACGTCTGTGGATCTCGTCAATGACTGACGAGGCCATCCGCGAGGGCTTTGCCACGCTGAAAGACCAGTCGAACTATCAGTCGCTCTATATGGCTGGCCTCAGCCGTGCCGTGGGTGACTGGCTGTTGGGCATCAACTGCACACGCCTGTACACTATCAAATATGGTCAGAACCGACAGGTGCTGAGCATCGGACGTGTACAGACCCCTACCCTCGCCCTTATCGTCAATCGCCAGAAGGAAATCGACAACTTCAAGCCTGAGCCTTACTGGGTGCTCGCAACCGTTTATCGTGATACCACGTTCACAGCCACCAAGGGTAGGTTCACCTCCAAAGAAGAGGGTGAAGAGGCTTTCAAGACCATTGAGGGCAAGCCGTTCACCATCACACAGGTGGAGAAAAAGAACGGTAAGGAGACGCCGCCCTCACTCTATGACCTGACCTCACTGCAGGTAGATTGTAATAAGAAGTTCGGATTCTCTGCAGAGACCACGCTGAACATCATCCAGCAACTCTATGAGCAGAAGTTGACGACCTATCCGCGTGTCGACACTACCTTCCTGCCCGACGATGTCTATGCCAAGTGTCCCCAGACCATGAATGGTCTGTTCCAGGTGAAACATGCTGGCACGGCGCCTTATGCCGAGCTGGTACGTCCATTAGGCGGCAAGGCACTGCCAAAGTCCAAGAAGGTCTTCGACTCATCGAAGGTCACCGACCACCACGCCATCATCCCTACAGGCATGATACCCACAGCACTCACCGACATGCAGCGCAAGGTCTTCGACCTCGTGGCACGCCGCTTCATCGCTGTTTTCTACCCTGACTGCAAATATGCTCAGACCACCGTGCTCGGCGAGGTTCGGTCTGTTGCGACTGAGTCGCAATCTACAGAACAAGCCATCGAGTTCAAAGTCACTGGCCGCACCATCCTCAATGCTGGTTGGCGCACTGTCTATGCCAAAGACCCCAAAACGGAAGACGACGCTGAATCGCCCCTCTCTTTGGAGGGGTCGGGGGAGGCTCAAGAGCGCACGCTGCCTGCTTTCCAGAAGGGCGAGAGCGGTCCTCACCAGCCTACCCTTACAGAGAAGATGACTACGCCGCCACCTTATTATTCTGAGGCTACCCTGCTGCGTGCCATGGAGACAGCAGGCAAGTTGGTAGAGGATGAGGAACTGCGCCGTGCCATGAAGGAGAACGGTATCGGCCGTCCGTCAACACGTGCTGCCATCATTGAGACACTCTTCAAGCGTAAGTACATCCGCAAAGAGCGTAAGCGCCTGGTGGCTACGCCCACAGGTATCGAGCTCATTGACCTCATCCGAGAAGACCTGCTGAAGAGTTGTGAACTCACGGGTATCTGGGAGAAGAAGCTACGCGACATCGAGGCACAGAAGTACGACGCCCAGCAGTTTATCAGCGAGCTGAAGCAACAGGTAACGACCATTGTACATGACGTCATCAGCGACCCCACCAATCGTCGCGTCACTGTTCTTCCTGAAGAGGCAGAGAAGAAGAAAAAGGCGAAATAATCAGTTATTTATATCGTATTGATGATCCTTTGCAGTTCTTCCAAGAATCGGGCGGCGTGCTTGCCGTCCATCTGGGCGTGATGGAACTGGAAGGAGATGGGCAGCGTCGTCTTCAGCCAACCTTTGCGGTAGCGGCCCCACGCCAGAAAGGGATTGTTGAAGATGCCGCTGTATTGGTTGGTGATGCTGTCGAGTTCCGTGCCCGTGACTGCCGATGTGCCGACGATGATGGCTTCATCGTCCAGGATGTCCTGGCAGGTCTGGCTGATGGTCTCTGTCAAGTGCAGGTAGTTGGCATTAAACGCCTCCAGATCGTCGGTGACGGCCACGTCACAGAAGCTCAGTCCGCCCTTGACGTTATCCACTATCATGTTGATGGCCATGCGATCGTATCTGTACAGTTTCCCGTCCTTTGGCAGCATATAGAACTCCTCAATCTTTGAGGCTGCCTTGCCGATACACCAGCACAGCAGCATATTGAACTTCATGCCCCGTTTCCGACTCACCTTACAGAGCCTCGTCACGTCGAACGTCTTCGTGAGCGTCACCATCGGCATGGGCGACTTTGTCCACAGCTCGAAGGCGGTGGCTCTGTTGGTATCCTTGAGATTTATTTCCTGTTTCATCACTTTTCGGTAAACGAACCAATTTTTTATCTTATTTCCAATCTCAATACTCTGATAGGTCTGTTAGCACCTTGATACTGGTTCGCGTCGATGCAGGTTTCGCCAGTTGGAACGAAGCCACACTTCTCCATCACTCGGCCTGAGGCAGGATTGTCTACGAAGTGGCCACTGATGAGCGATTTGATGTCCGTTGTTTCTCTGATGTGGTCTAACATCAGGCGCAGTGCCTCTGTACAGATGCCCTTATTCCAATAGGGCTTGGCCACCCAATAGCCAATGAGCGGTTCACCCTCGCGGGCCGGCAGGTCGCATTCGCACGAAGGACCATAGCCCATAGCGCCAATCGGCTCGTCTATCTCTCTTAGCACGATAGCCCATGTGTGCAAGGCATCATTAAAAACGGTGCGGATAATCTCCAGACTCTCCTCCACACTCTGATGCGGTGCCCATCCAGCACGAGGCCCTACATCAGGATCGGAAGCCCATTTATACAGCACTTCCGCATCGCTGTCGCGCCATTGGCGTAATATGATTCTATTTGTTTCCATTGTTATTCTATTGATATAGTATTAATTCCATCTCATAGCCTTTCCATTCCTCCCCGTCAATCGAATAGGCATCTTCTCCTGTGATGTAGAAGCCGATGGACTTGTAGCATTCAACGGCGGAGAGATTATCACAAAACACACCAATGGTAATCTTCTGAGCCCCCAGTTCCTGCTGTGCATAATCGACAGCGAGGTGCAGCATCTGCTTGCCATAGCCCTTGCCGCGTTTCGAATCGTCAACGATGACAAAACCGAAGCGGATGACACTTTTATCCTCTGAGGGGAATCTCAATAGGATATGCCCAATAATTTCTTCTCCCACGATAGCCGTGAGCGGAAACATATTTTCGCCTGTGTATTGCTCCATCATCTCCTCTAGCTGAGCAGGGAAATCTTTATACCTGTCTGCACTCCAAAGCCGGAAGGCATACTTATCCTTGCACCAGCTCAGAATCGTTTCTGCATCGTTGATATTAAATGGTCTAAGTGTCATGATATCTTTCATGTCTCCGATTATCCTTTATTAATCAGACAAAGGTATCATCACGCCGCACTGGTAATCGGGTGACTCGATGTCGGTGCCGTTGTACCATTCCATCGTCATAGCATTGTTGGGGCAATGGAATTCCGGATGCTGGGGCAGCCACTCCTTGTAAAACTTCTGGAACTGCTGTTGGAAAGCTTTCATGCCGCCCTCGAAATGAACCTTCAGCCACTTGCCATTGCGGATGGGGAAGAGTCGCATACCATCAGGCACGCTGCCGTCTTTGTAGATACCGCCAATCACGTAGGTGAAGGTCTTGCTGCTGCAAGTGCCGAAATTAGTCTCGCCACAGGTCATGCAGTTATGGTTAGGGATGTCGCAGGTACAGAGTCCGAACTCGCCGACGCCGTTGTCGATGGCCGCCTGCTGAAATGCATCTGGAGCCTTGTGCTCCATAAATACGGGCTTGATGATCCTTTCCACATACTCCCCCCAGAACTTAGGGCACTCTTTCTGACCCTTGCAGAATGCAATTTCCTTGGTCATGCCAATAATTTGCACTCCGTCTAACGTAATAATCTCGTGTTTCATCTTTCTTAATATTTCTTTCATTGTGTAACTCTTTTTATCCTGACCGTCCCAAACGATATGGGACGATCAGGACGGATGATTACTCTATTGGAATCTGAATCACTGACAGCCATTTTTCTGGGTCTTCTTGGTTCCAGGCTCCGTCGATGTAGCATGTGCGGTGCTGACCTGCGACCTTGAAGCCGTGTTCCTCGATGTAGCGGAAAGCCTCGGTGAACGACTCGTAGAAGCGTTCGTAGGGGCCCATGTGCTTCATGCAGAGTGCACGGGGTATGGCGGGCAGGCGCTTGAACTGGATGATGGCGCTGTCGTGGCCCATCTCCTCCACCTGTTCGCAATACTCGATGTCGATGTCCGTCGGCGTGTACTCCTTGTTGTGTTCGATAGTAAAACAGTAGCCCGGCGGCAGACATTTGCAGCCGAGGCGCTGCATTTCGGGGCCGATCTTCTCGACACACAGCGGGCCGAGTGCGGCGTAGTTGGGGATGACTTCACGATGACTTGCCACGATGATTTCGGGCAGCGATTGAATGCTGAATTTTTCCATTGTCTTCATTTCTTTGCGAGCGTTCCTCCAGTCGAGCAGTTGGTTGCGACGGGCTATCAGTGCCTTCAACTGTGCCTCCGTTTCCCTGATCTTCTCGGTCATCTGGCGGATGGTTGGCGTGTGCGAACCATCGTTGAACAGATCCTTGATCTCGTCCAGCGTGAAGCCGAGCCGTTGCAGGTCGCGAATGTCCTTCAACTGTTGCATCTGGTCGATGCTGTAGTAGCGGTAGCCCGTCCACTCGTCCACCTCGTCAGGCGCGAGTAGTCCCTTCTGTTCGTAGTGACGCAGGGTCTTTACCGTCACCTGCATCAACTGGGAGAACTCTCCGATTTTTAACCTTGTTTTCTTACTCATATCGCGCGATGTTTTTGCTAAGCAGCCGCAAAGTTAAGGCATGACCTTAGGGACGAGTCAAGAGAAATGAAGATTTTAACATGGATTTAACATATCGTTCTTATATAATGCCCCTCATGAATTGCGGCAAATGTGGCGATAGAGGCTACAATGGTGATGGGGATGACTGTGCATAATGTCATGGGGACTGCAATGAAGAGTAAGAATCCTGTTATTTTGTTCGCATTTGTGTGAGGGAAGCAGCAACACCCGTCCATCACGAGTGCCGAAAGCTGATTCACGACTTTGATCATGACGATTACCCCAGCCCACAGCCATAGCCATTGTGGCAGTTCAAGTATCGGCAGGAGCTTCCAGGCACAACACGCCACGAAGCAGATGTCTGCCAAGCTATCCATCAATGCTCCCTTCTTGGTAACACACTTTAGTTTCCGAGCCAGCCATCCGTCAACTATATCGCTGATGCCGCAGAGACCATAGATTATCCAAAACATCACACCCGCCACATCAAAAAGGAGCAGGCCCATAGAGCCTGCAATCCTAAGCAGCGTTATGATGTTCGGCAACTGAGTCATCTTATTTCGATTTCATCGCAATTCCAATCTCAACACTCTGATAGGTCTGTTCTCACCTTGATACTGGTTCGCATCGATGCAGGTCTCGCCAGTGGGATCGAAGCCGCATTTCTCCATTACTCTACCAGAAGCAGGATTATCTACGAAATGGCCGCTGATGAGCGATTTGATGTCCGTCGTCTCTCGGATGTGGTCTAACATCAGCCGAAGTGCCTCCGTGCAGATGCCCTGATTCCAATAGGGCTTCGCCACCCAATAGCCAATGAGCGGCTCACCCTCGCGGGCTGGCAGGTCGCATTCGCACGAAGGACCATAGCCCATAGCGCCAATCGGTTCGTTTGTATCTTTTAGCACGATGGCCCATGTGTGTAGCGCATCGTTGAATACTGTGCGGATAATCTCCAGACTCTCCTCCACATTCTTATGTGGTGCCCATCCTGCCCGAGGCCCCACATCAGGATCGGAAGCCCACTTGAACAGCGTCTCCGCATCGCTGTCGCACCAAGGACGCAATATGATACGATTTGTTTCCATTGTTATTCTATTAATTCCATTTCAAAACCTTTCCATTCCTCTCCGTCAATTGGATAGGAATCTTCTCCTGTGATGTGGAAGCCGACGGACTTGTAGCATTCGACGGCAGAGAGATTAACACAAAACACACCAAGGGTAATCTTCTGAGCGCCCAACTCTTGCTGTGCATAATCGATAGCGAGGCGCAGCATTTGCTTGCCATAGCCCTTACCGCGTTTCGAATCGTCCACGATGACGAAGCCAAAACGAATGACACTTTTATCCTCTGAGGGGAATCTCAATAGGATATGCCCGACGATCTCATCATTAGCTACAGCCGTGAGCGGATACATGTTTTCTCCCTCGTACTGTTCAATCATCTCATCAGGCTGACCAGGGTAATCCTTATACCTGTCAGCACTCCAAAGCCGGAAGGCATGTTTATCCTTGCACCAGTTCAGAATAGTCAGAGCATCGTTGATGTTGAATGGTCGAAGTGTCATCATTTTTTCCATCTCTTTAGCATCGGGAAAAAACCGCGCATCATCTGCTTGTACTCATCTTTAGTCATGGGTTGGGGCATATTCTTGTTTACCTCGTCAACGAACTGGGCACAATGCTCAATCATTTCGTCCATCGTACATTCCTGCAGGAAGCGGCCGTCCTTGTAGCAGTATTGGCAGTAGTCGAAATTTGTGCTGCCGTCCGCATTCGTGCTGCAGTCCTCGATACGGGTCAACGGCATGCCGCAACTCTGACAGAACTGAGGGAGTTGGCCCTCCTGGAAGGACTTCTCCTTCAAAGAGAAGGTGGCTTCGTAGACCTCGAAAGCTTCAGGATTCTCATCGGCTACGAAATAGCCCTTGGGCGGACAGTAAGTTCCCTCACGATCACCCCAATAGCCAGGTATCAGTTCTTGGGCGAGGAAGTAAGGCACTTCTGCATCGCGAGGCTCTGCATGATAGTGAATGTTCATTTTGCTGGCGAGGTCGAAGCCTGCGTGCTTGTAAAACTCGATATTGCCCTCCATCTGCAGAAGACCGATTCCCATTTCTTTGGCTTTCTCTATCGCATATTGCAACAGTTTCAGCCCGTAGCCCTTGCGTTTGTAGCCGGGGTGAATGCTGATGGGGCCGAAGGTCCAAGAAGGGAAAACCTTTCCCTCGTCAAGCGTAATCTCTGCCTTGGAGAACATCACATGGCCGATGATTTTATCGCTTTCCTCCATCACAAAATCTAGCTCGGAGATAAAGTCGGGATTTGTTCTATACTGATTGAGCACATAATGCTCTGTGCATCCAGGACGGTAGACGTTCCAGAATGCTTCACGCGTAAGGTTCTCTACCTCGCGGTAATCTTTTGTTTGTTCTAAACGGATATTCATGGCTAATTTCAATATTTCTTTGTTAGTTAGATGGTTTTCGACTGCAAAGTTACAAAAAGTTTTTTAATTCTTGATATCCACGCCGCCAAAGAAATTGCTGGCGACAATGTGAATGGTGGGAGCCTTCGGGTCGGCATTGCGTGTGGCATGATTACCGACACCGCCGATGAAGCTACGGCTCTTCACTTCAACGTTGACATGGGTGGGCACGAAGAGTTCGATGCCACCACAGAAGGTGTGGATGTCAATCTCCTCATCCTCAGTAATCACAGCCTCGCGCAGGTCCATGCGGATGCCACCGCAGAAGGCATCGAGACGGGCACCATGGAACGCCTCACCACGATAAATGTACTCGTCGCCACCATAGTTTACAGAGCAGCAGATGCGCTTGCCGTCCTCGCCGATGGGCAGCGGACGCTGCAACCACTGGTCTGGGTCACGGCGATAACTGTCGACAATAGTTCCTGCACCCACGTATAGCAGCAGCGCTGGTGCAACGTATGCCGTCCAAGGCTGACACCACAGCCAGTCGTTCTCAATGATTCCCCATAGGTTGGCCAGTTTCCATGCACCAGCCACAATCAACAGAATTCCAAAAATCGTTCTTGTTTTCATAACCTTTACTTTTTTATGATTAAACATTTCTGGGTGCAAGGACGGTGCAAGCCGAGTGCAATCGAACTCGTTCGAATTGCCGAGGCGCCGCCCGTTCTCGCAAACTTGTTTGCAAAATTACGGTGTAATGTTAATCACTCCAAATTTCTGGGATATTCTGCATGGTTTTGTGATGAATGTCACTTTTATTTCGTACTTTTGCGACTTGTATGAAACAGGGACGTATAGAAACGATAACGACGAGGATCATCAGCACTACATTTATGGTAGTGGCGCTGGCCGTATTCAAGCCTTTCGGATTGGATGCGTGGCAGTGGCAGGCCTACGTGCATCTGGTAGCCTTCTGGGTGATAGGATTCTCAATATGTATGTTGACCGACATCATCCTGAAGTATATTGTTAAGATGCCGAGGTCGTTCCAGAAAGGTGTCGACTACATTATCCGCCGCAACCTCTGGTTCCAGCTTATCAACACGCCGCTTGTGGCACTGGGCATCTGTCTTTATCGCAACTTCGTGCTGAGCAACCGCGTAGCGGGTAATCAGTTTTCTGTCGTCAATTTCCTTGAGACGCTTGTCATCATCGCTTTCTGTTCTTTCGCCATTGGACTCTACTGGCGCTTCAAGTACCGCAGCAAGTATCTGGCAATGGAATTGGAAGAGACGAGGCTGCTGAACGAAGAGTTGAAGAAGGTGCAGGAATCAAAGGTCGATGATTCGGACGATGTTCAGAATAGCGTGACTAGTCCCATTGATTCTTCACTTACCCTCACTGGCACCACTAACGAATCTGTGACGCTTCAGATTTCCCACCTATTATATATTGAGGCTGTGGGCAACTACGTCAAGGTGAGCCATCTGTGCGACAATCAGGTGCATGCCGACATGCTTCGTGCTACCATGAAACAGATGGAGGAAACACTTCAAAACTATCCGATGATTGTCCGCTGCCATCGTGCCTTCTTGGTCAATCTTAGTCAGGTAGAGCAGATTGTCTCACATTCCGGCTCCACTCAACTCATCGTTAAGCACTGCCACGAGTCACTCCCCGTCTCGCGCAGCAACATGTCCACAATAAAAGAAGCCCTCAAATTGAATTGAGGGCTTCTTCGTATGAAGCAAATACGAACTACATTCGTGCCTTTTGTTTCTCTCCAGCGCCACTTCCACGATACTTTGAACGGGCCTCGTTGAACTTCCAGGTGAGGTCGAGCATGAAGGTGCGACGAGCGGGATTACTGGTTGTCAACTCGCGGATACCGTAAATGATGGCATCGGTTTTGTCGGTATTGAAGACATCGTAGCAACGCAGGTCGGCTGTCAATGAGCCCATACGTCCCAAACGGAAGTCGCGCTGCACACCCAGCGTAGTATTAAAACGCTGGCAGGTGATGCGGTTGTTGTTATAGTCGCCCTTCGAAGACCACTGCATATTGGCCATCAGACGGAAGGCGTGCGGCAGTTCGATGTCGTTATTCCATGCAAGGGTCAGATAGGGGTGGTTGAGCGTCTTCAACGTACCATCGATAGTCGGTGTCTTATAGTTCTGGAAGATAGAATAAGCATACCACGTCGGGTGCCACTTGCCGATAGTTGGACGGGCCGACAGGCTGAAAGACAGCTGGTCGTAATCTTCAGTACTGTTGATAGGACGGACGAGGCTGATGAGCGGATCCGTGCTGCCAGGGAAAGGCTCGGTGGACAGGGTGACAACATCCTTGATGCGTCCGTAGTTGATGGTCAGGTTGGCCCACTGGTATGCCGCATTCAGCACGAGACTGTGCGTGTAGGTCGGCTTCAGATAAGGGTTGCCACTCTGGTAGGCATAGCGATTCAGATAGATGGTCGAACTGGTCAGGTTTGAGTAGCTGGGACGCTCGATATCACGACGATACGACAGCGACAGTTGCATCTTGCCAATAGGTGCCGATAGAACTACCGTGGGGAACCAATCACCATAGTTGCGACACACATCGTCTTCACGTACGCCAAAGTTGTAGTAGTCGTTCTGCAGGTGCTCATAGCGCATACCCACCTGGGCAAAGAGACGACCGAACTGGCGTCCGTACTCTACAAAGACTGCTGCTGACTTTTCGTTGATTTCCGTATCGGTAGCCTTCACGGGAACGGCATCTGTAGATGTAAACGAGTAGGCATCCATGCGATGGTTGTAGGAATACTCGCCACCTACGGAGAGGTTACCCTTCAAGATAGGATAAGAGAAGATAAGCTTCGAGGCCCAGAAGTCGTTCGAGCTGTTGGTGTTGCTCTCGATGAGGCGAGACTCGGTGCTGGCGGGTAAACCACCAGTCACAGAAGCAGCCGTTGTCTGCTCTGTGGTGCTGCCTGGAGTTTCTGTCTTATCGAAGAGTCCATCAATGTTCAGGTCGATACCCAACCTACCAACCTTACCATTATAATAGGCATTGAAGATGTGCTTGCGGAAGTTGTCGTCCTGCCAGATATGGCTCTCAGAGTGCTCCTTGAATTTACCGTTCTCATAGGAATCGGTAAAGAAATTACTGGTCAGTTCACCACTGGGATGGCGGTCGTACTTGTAGTAGGCACCGAAACTGTGTTTCTCGTTGACCATGTAGTTCACCTGCAATTGGGGTGACCATCCCTTCCAGATATTCTTCGTGTTCTGGGTGGTCTTGCCTAGAATATAATCGGGACCGGCATAGTATGTCAGGTCATTATCCTGCCTGCCTTCGTGGTGACCATAACGGCCAGCCCAGAACGAGGCGGTGATGTCGAGACCACCCGTGCGATAGTTCACGTCGAGGTTGTTGGTCAGCGTGTGACCATACCTATAGATGCCACCTGCGTTATCCTGAAAACTCAGACCCTCACCCTGCGCCTTCTTCAGCGTGATACGAACGACAGCTTTTGTCGAGGCAGCATAGCGCGCACCTGGATTCTGCACCACGTCTACGTGCTGAATCTGGTCAGAGCGCAAACGAGAGAGTTCACTGACATCCTGCACCTTGCGTCCATTGATATACACCTCGGCAGCACCACGCCCAAGAACCTCTACACTCCCATCGCGCTCAGCCTTCAACTGTGGAATTTTAGAGAGTGCGTCGCTCACAGTTCCGGCCTTTTCTAATATGGTACCTGCGACGGTGGTGCGCATAGCGTCGCCCTTGACACGTGTCTTGGGCAAACGGCCCTTGACCACGATGCCGCCGAGTTGTTGTGTCTGGTTATACCATAGGGTAGTGTCTATTGCCAAGGTGTCGGCATCCAACCACTCTTCGTATTCTTCTACTTCATTGTTGTCATCGCCACTGGCTGCATAGGTCGTCATTGTCATCATCATTGCAACCATCATAAGTGTCATTCTAAAAAGCATCTTTTTCATATTTCTACTATTTTACCGTTCGTGATTTTTCGATTAAGCATTTTCGTCTATTGGACGCTGCAAAGGTATGACGAAGTTGCAGCATTCACAAATTTCTGGGATAAACAGCACGGAAATGTGACGAATTGCAGCAATCATAATGCTTTGTAAACGAATTGTGCGAGATTTCTTCTTTACTACAATAAAATGGGGAGGAAGTGCGTTATATGAAGGTATGCGCAGATTGTATATTATCATATGTGTAGCAGTGGTGGCCATGTTCCTAACAGGATGTGGCGCTGAACAGGCTGTGAAGAAGGGTGACCGCTTCTATGCCCTGGGAGAGTATTACGATGCTAGCACGAAATACAAGAAAGCATATTCGCAGACCCCTGCCAAAGAACGTACACAGCGTGGTAAGGTGGCGCTGAAGATGGCAGAGTGTTACCGCAAGATAAATTATACGCAGAAAGCTATTGCCGCCTACAATAATGCTATCCGCTATAAGCAGACGGACTCACTGACCTATCTGCATCTGGCTCAGCAGTTGATGAAGAACGGCAACTACAAAGAGGCAGAGAAAAACTTCAAGACCTTTCTCGACTCTATGAGGCATGACGGAACCACGGAATCACGGAATTACGAACAGCTTGCCAAGACTGGTCTGCTGTCTGCTCAACAGGCGCCTCAGTGGAAGAAGGAAGGGTCGGCTTATACCGTAAAGCGCGAGCACCTGTTCGACTCACGACGTGCGGACTATTCGCCTATGCTGGCCGGTGAAGAGAACAACCAACTGTTTTTTACCTCCACACGCAACCAGGCAAAGGGCGATGAGCTCAGCGGCATTACAGGTACCAAGAATGCCGACATCTTCATGTCGCAGAAAGACGAGAAGGGCAAGTGGCAGCGACCAGAAGTGATAGACTCAGAGTTAAACAGCGACGATGACGAGGGCGCCTGTAGTTTCTCGCCAGATGGACGTACCATGTATCTCACCCAGTGTCGCACAGATGCATCGTACCCGCGTTATGCCACCATCATGACTAGCAACCGCTCGGATGCAGCATGGAGCAAAGCTACGGAACTGGTCATTACCCGCGACACGTTGTCAGCCTACGCACACCCCGCCGTCAGTCCAGACGGGCAGTGGCTCTACTTTGCCAGTAACATGCCTGGTGGACAGGGGGGCTACGACATCTGGCGCGTAGCCATCACCTCGAGTGGTCTGGGTGGTGTAGAGAATCTTGGTGCCCCCATTAACACCCCTGGCGACGAGCTATTCCCCACGTTCCGTCCCAATGGCGACCTCTACTTCTCCAGCGATGGACATGAGGGCATGGGAGGACTGGACATCTACTATGTAGAAGATGGAAAAGTTCAACACCCTGGCTACCCACTGAACTCACAAGGTGACGACTTCGGCATGACCTTCGAAGGACTGCTCAACCAGGGTTTCTTCTCCAGCAATCGTGGAGACGGTAAGGGTTGGGATCATATCTACTCGTTCTATAACCCTGAAATTGTACAGACCGTCAAGGGCTGGGTGTACGAACAGGATGGCTACGAATTACCACAGGCTCAGGTCTATATGGTGGGCAACGACGGCACCAACCTGAAACTCAGCGTGAAGGGCGACGGATCGTTTACCCAGCAAATCAAACCTGATGTAGACTACGTCTTCTTAGGTACCTGCAAAGGATTCCTGAACCATCAGGAACAACTGCGCGTGGAACCTGTCACAGAGTCAGAAGAGTATGTGTTGCAATTCCCACTAGCTAGCATCACAGCACCTGTACTCATCGAAAACATCTTCTATGATTTCAACAAGGCCACGCTGCGTCCTGAGTCGACAGTGGCCCTCGACAAGCTGGTAGCCCTATTGGGTGAAAATCCCAACGTGACTATCGAACTGTCGGCGCACTGCGACTACAAAGGTTCTGCAGAATATAATAAGATGCTTGCACAACGACGTGCCGAGAGTGTAGTGGAATACCTGACGGCTCATGGCGTAGCCAGCGACCGCTTGAAACCCGTAGGTTACGGCAAGGAGAAACCCAAGACCATCCGTCGAAAACTGACGGAGAAATATCCATTCCTCAAGGAAGGCGATGTCTTGACAGAAGAGTATATCAAGACCCTGGACGAGGAACAGCAGGAACAATGTAATCAGTTGAACCGCCGCACGGAATTTGTGGTGCTGCGTACTACCTACGGACTATTTCCGAAGAAATAACCTCTCCGACACCCACAAAGAGCAGGCCGAAGAGTACTGATACTGCCATCAGCAGATTAATGCTGAAGGTCTGCACTGCCAATGTGCGCAACATCACTTCGAACTGGACAAGCAGTAAGTCCCATCCGTCAATGAGTACAAACAGGATGGCAAACACTACCACACAACACAGGTTCCACAGACGTGTGAGCAACGTACGATGGGCCGCCAACGGTGAGCGCTGGGGCAGATGCTGCATCACTCGTTCCGTAAAACCGTTGTCGGGAATCTGCTGCTGCGCAGCGTCCTGGAAGAACTGCTTCAACAAAAGGTCGTTATCTTCGGTCATATCCATTCTGTCTTAAATAGTTTGCTAATTTCTCTTTTCCACGGGAGAGGTGCGACTTCACGGTACCCTCCTTCATCTGTGTAATCTTTGCAATGCCTGCAATATCGTAACCATCGATGAGTTGCAGGGTGATACAGGTACGTTCATCAGGTTTCAGAAGTGCCAGAGCGGCATAGAGGTCCATCGCTATAGGCTGTTGGCTCTTAGCCGTAGGCTGTTGGCTTTCTGCTAACTGCCAATCGCTAACTGCTATCTGCCGCTTACGCGTATAGTCATAGAACACGTTATAGGCAATGCGCATGATCCAGGTCTTGAACGAGGCCAACCCTCGGAAGGAGGTGATGTTGGTATAGGCTTTGATGAACGTATCTTGCGCAAGGTCGTCGCTCAGCTGCTCGTCACCCATCGTCTGGCTTAGGAAGAACCGGCGTACAGGTGACTGATATCGACGTACGAGCTCATCGAAAGCCCGTCGGTTGCCGGATACCGCCACCTGCGTTACGAGTACTATGTCGCTACTGAGCAATGCCACCCTTCTATCTTATACTTGAAATCCTTTAGCTGGCATTACAATCCATGCCACAATATAGAACAATACACCAGAAAAGCAGGTGCAGAGAGTGAGGAAGGCATACGCCAGGCGCACGGCCACCGGATCAAAATCCAGGTACTCGGCAATTCCTGCACAGACACCGCCAAGAATGCGGTCGTTACTACGATAAAGTTTCTTTGTCATGGTTGTCAATCTCCTATATTTGAGTGATATCATTATTACTATTCTTACGGGTCGTCTTAGAAACGAAAACCTTACCCAATCCGATGCAGAACACCAGAGCACCGACGCCAAAGCCTACCGTTCCGGCAGCATAGCCAAGGAATATCATCAGACCAACACCTACGAAGCACTGGCGAATACCTTTCTTATACTCTTCATCGTCATTGCCTGGCTGGTCTTTGAGCAATTGGTCAGGAATGGGTTGTCCCTGCTGCATAGCCATCTGTGCCAGACGCATCTTATCCTTGCGATTCTTGTTGATGAAGTAGAACACGGCAATGATAATCAATACGGGCGACAAGACAAAGACGATAAGCAATACCATCAGCACGAAGATCATGCCTGACATCGTAGTATCCATAAAATCAAAGAAGCGGCCTGCATTCTTGACAACCTGAGTGTCGTCATCTTCATCAAACGGCCAGTTGTCGTCAATGGCAGATGTCTGTGACGTTGATGTCGTATCAGAGAATGCCTCTATAGCATTCTTACTCGTCGAGTCCACCAACTCCACCTGTTCATTCTTCTGGGGAGTGTGGCGATGTTTCTGGGCAACAACTGCTGTCGTCATGCCCAACACCAGCAACATAGTCAAAGTAATTAAAATCTTTTTCATATCTGTAGTCGTTTGTATTTATTGCACATCAATTATTTTACCACCAGATCCTCTGTGTCAATATCACCAGAGCCACGCACATTGTTGTTCATTTCTCTCACATTGCCTTTCAGCGTGATGTCGCCAGAGCCCATCAGGCGAGAGTTCACCTTACCACTATTGGTGAAATTCATCTTGATATCACCAGAGCCTATCAGTTCCAACTGAGCCTGCTGCGTCTCCACGTTGTCAACAGCCACATCACCAGAACCTACCAACGATACTTTTACTCGATCGCAAATGATGTCTTCAAAGTTGATATCTCCAGAACCTCTCAGCGTAATGTCCAGATTGTCGGTATCAAGCTTACGCTCACAGCTGAAATCACCGGAACCGGAGAGGCTAATGCCTAAGAAGTCGGGTGAGGTGACGTACACCGTAACATCATCCGTATCTTCATCACCCCAATGGATAAAGGACTTACCATTCTTCATATTCACCTTCAAAGTATTGTGCTCCACTTCCGTCTCCACATTCTTTATAGCCTTAACAGGACCCTTTACAATAACGGAGAAAGAGTCGGTCTGCATATACCGAACATCCAGAGAGCCTAACAGCGTGATACGCTCAAAGTCCTTTAACGCACGGTGCTCTTCAGCCATGGGCTTGTCAGAAGAGTAGGTTACCTTCAACCCCTTACAAGAGGTAAATGCTGCGAGTGCCATGATGGCAAAAACTATTTTTTTCATACCTTTTTTATTGTTGTTTTTACCCGTTAGACGTTATTAATTCTAAATTAGTTGCAAAGATGCGATTTTTTTTTTAATTTTGCAAGCAAATGACGCAATTACCTGCTGCTTTCACGGAAAAAACACGCCAACTGATGGGCGAACAACGCTTCGAACGCTACCTACAGTCGTTTGAAGAGGAGCCTCCTGTCAGCATACGAGTGAACCCAAGGAAGATGGAAGATGGAAGATGGAAGATTGATGATGGAACACCCGTGCCCTGGTGCCGAAATGGCTACTATCTAAAGAAGCGCCCGAACTTCACGATGGACCCCCTACTCCATGCTGGCTGCTACTACGTACAGGAAGCCGCCTCCATGTTCCTCGATGAAGTGCTGCGCCAATATTCTCCCCTCCTTTTGGAGGGGTCGGGGGAGGCTCTCGACATGTGTGCTGCTCCTGGTGGCAAGTCGACCTTACTACGCAGCGTCTTGCCTGAGGATTGCGTGCTCTATTCGAACGAGCCTATCCGCAATCGTGCCAACATCCTGCTGGAGAATGTGACGAAGTGGGGCTACAAGAACCATATCGTCACCAACAATTATCCCAAGGATTACCGTAAATCAAAGTTACGCTTCGACTTCATCCTCTGCGATGTGCCCTGCTCAGGAGAAGGTATGTTCCGTAAGGACGAGGCTACCATCCGTGAGTGGAGTCCACAGAACGTAGAAAAGTGCTGGCAGTTGCAGCGCGAGATTGTTGACGACGCATGGGCATGCCTCCACCCTGGCGGTCTGCTGATCTACAGTACCTGCACCTTTAACACCAAGGAGAACGAAGAGAACATCCGTTATTTCCTGGAGCAATACGATGACATGGAGGTTGTCCCCATCGACATCAAGCCCGAATGGAACATCACTGGTTCCTTGCTAGAAGGCTTCCACGAGGCCGTCTACCGTTTCATCCCTGGCATCACACGCAGCGAAGGACTGTTTATATGCGTGCTGAAGAAGAAGGGAAGCCTCTCCCCCCGCCCTCTCCAGAGAGAGAGGGAGCTAAAGAAGGTGTTAGAGCCCCCCTTCCTTTTGGAAGGGGATGGGGAAAGGCTGAATTTACCTTACCAGCAGGCCATCGCCTACCTTCGTGGTGAGGCTCTAGTACTCCCTGAGCAGACACCGCGAGGAATGGTAGAGGTCAGCTTTATGGGGCACCCATTAGGACAGATGAAGAATATCGGCACCCGTGCCAACAACCTATACCCTAAAGAATGGAGAATCAGAACAACACATATTCCCAACGACTATGAAGCAATACTTAGACATACTGAACAGAATACTGACTGAGGGCACCCAGAAGGGCGACCGCACAGGAACAGGTACCATCAGCATCTTTGGAACACAGTCGCGCTATAATCTGGCAGACGGCTTCCCTCTGCTGACTACCAAGAAACTGCACTTGAAGAGCATCATCTATGAGCTACTGTGGTTCTTACAGGGCGACACCAACGTGAAGTACCTGCAGGAGCATGGTGTACGCATCTGGAACGAGTGGGCCGACGAAAATGGTGAACTGGGACCAGTCTATGGTCACCAGTGGCGCTCATGGCCCGACTATAATGGTGGCGTGATAGACCAGATACAATATGTGGTGGATCAGCTAAAGAATAATCCCGACTCTCGTCGCATGATTGTATCGGCATGGAATGTAGCAGAGGTCAACAAGATGGCATTGCCTCCTTGTCACACTATCTTCCAGTTCTATACTGCTCCCCTGCCAGATGGTCGCCGCCGTCTGTCTCTGCAGCTCTACCAGCGCAGTGCCGACACCTTCCTCGGCGTACCGTTCAACATAGCCTCGTATGCCCTGTTGCTGCAAATGATGGCACAGGTCTGCGACATGGTTCCAGGCGACTTCATCCACACTACGGGTGACACACATCTCTACCTGAACCACATCGAACAGGCGAAGCTACAGTTAACTCGTGAGCCACGCCCACTACCCACCATGAAGATTAATCCCGACGTGAAGAGTATCTTCGACTTCAAGTTCGAGGACTTCGCGCTGGAGGGCTACGACCCTCATCCACACATCAAGGCAGAAGTGAGCGTGTAGGAGATGAAAGATGAAAAATGAAAGATTAAAGATTAAAGATGATATTATGAAAAAGATTACAATAGCTATTGACGGCCATTCGTCGTGCGGCAAGAGCACGATGGCCAAGGACCTGGCCCGCACAGTGGGCTACGTATATGTCGACACGGGTGCCATGTACCGCTGTGTCACCCTCTATGCCCTGCGTCACGGACTGTTTACCGCTGACGGCATCAATGAGGCAGCGCTGCGCGAGCAGATGCCCAACATCCAGATATCGTTCCAGTTCAATGCCGAGACAGGTCGTCCTGATACCTACCTGAACGGCGAGCTGGTAGAGACCGACATCCGCACCATGGAGGTCAGCAACCACGTCAGCCCTATTGCAACACTGGGCTTTGTCCGTGAGGCCATGGTGGCTCAGCAGCAACAGATGGGCAAGGACAAGGGAGTTGTGATGGATGGTCGTGACATTGGTACAGTAGTATTCCCTGATGCCGAACTGAAAATCTTTGTCACCGCCAGTGCCGAGGTTCGTGCCCAGCGCCGCTATGACGAGTTAAAAGGCAAAGGCATGGAGGCCGACTACGAGGATATCCTAAAGAATGTGCAGGAGCGCGACTATATCGACTCACATCGTGAGGTCTCACCCTTGCGCCAAGCAGACGATGCCATTCTGCTCGACAACTCTCACATGACCATTGCTGAGCAGAAAGAGTGGCTGCTCGAACGTTTCAAGGAGGCTACGAAATGAGAATCAATATCATTGCAGCAGTAGCCAAGAACCGTGCCATCGGCTTTGAGAATAAGCTAATATACTGGTTACCCAACGACCTAAAGCGCTTTAAGGCGCTGACCACAGGGCATACGATAATTATGGGGCGTAACACCTATCTCAGTCTGCCTAAGGGTGCCCTACCCAATCGCCGTAACGTGGTGCTGTCAACAACAGTCAGCGAGTTGCCTGGCTGCGACGTCTACCCCACCCTCGATGCTGCCCTGCAGAGTTGTCAGCCTAACGAGGACATATATATAATAGGTGGAGCACGCGTCTACGAGCAGGCCATCAGTATGGCAGATCGTCTATGCTTGACAGAGGTTGACGACACCCCTGCACAGGCCGATGCTTTCTTCCCCGACTACAGCGACTGGCAGGTAGTCAATAAAGAAACGCATCCAAAGGATGAACGCCATGCCTTTGAATACGCCTTTACCGATTATAAGCGAACCCGTTAAGGTTCGCTTTTTTCTTTTAGAGTGTTAGTCTGCCGACTCTTCCGTAGGTTCGCTGATAGGCAACTGACGCTCAAAGGCCGAATGGAACGAGATGAGCGTCTGCGAGCTTGATAGACCTAAGGGCTGCAGCTGGTCGTGGATGATAGTCAGCAGGTGATGGTTGTTACGGGCATATATCTTGATAAACATATCGAAATTACCCGTTGTATAGTGACATTCCGTCACCTCAGGAATTTTCTTCAGTGCCTCTAGTACATGGTCGAAGTCCTCAGGGTTCTTCAGATTCAAACCGATATAGGCACAGGTCTCGTAGCCAATCTTCTCGGGGGCTATAATAAACTGAGAGCCACACAGGATGCCCATGCTCGTCAGTTTCTGAATACGCTGATGGATGGCAGCGCCACTCACATTGCATACACGAGCCACCTCCAAGAAAGGCACACGTGCATCCTCACTAATCATGTGTAGGATCCGTTGATCCAATTTGTCAAGTTTCTGAGTTGCCATAAATCTTCTTTATATTTTTTGTTTCACGCTTTCTTTTTTCACTTTTTTCTCTGCCGAGTAGTTGATGTTCAGCGCTCCTGCCTTGCGCAGTTCCTGCTTCACATCATTGATAATACCCATCTCGGTATCCCTGTCGGCACGGATACTCACCGTCAGTCGCTGACGGTCGTCTTCCGACATGCGGTTGCGCTCCTTGACAATCTCGTTACCAATCTCCGCCACCGTTACATAGCGGTCACCCATCTGGATACGTGTCTCGTCAGAGATGACGCGTCCCTGTGCATCGACGGGCTTACCGATAAATATATACACCTGTCCGTTCTTGCTGACCTCTTTCGTCAGTTCAGTACCTTGTGGCACCTCATATTGCACCTTAGGGTCTACATCGCGCATGTGGGTGACAATCATAAAAAAGAAGAGTACCGTGAATATCAAATCAGGTAGTGATGCCAAGTTCAACCCTGGCACGCTTCTTTCTCTCTGTTGTCTGAATCTACCCACTGTTCGTTATTCCTATTCGTTATTCACTAGCGTCAGCGTCTTTCACGCCCTCCATGATTTTCATGGGCTTGATATCCAGCTTCCGATAGGCAGCTACAATACTGTTCTGCATCTCGAAATAGGCATTATAGCTGGTCTTCCGCCCCGTTTCCACCGCAATGACATATTGGCTGGTCTGTCTAGAAGCCAGAAAACTCTCCACCTGCTGGCGCAGCTCGTCAAGTGTCACTGTCTTACCATCACACGACAGCACATCATTGTCATCGATATTAATCTGTAACACGTTAGAGCGGTTGATGTCGCGTTGTTCCTGATGGTGATCATCCATCGGTGCCAGTTTTCTTCCCAACCCGTGGTCAGTATCCATCGACGAGGTCACCAGAAAGAACACCAACAGCATGAACGATATATCTGCTGTCGATGTAGTGTTCAGTTCGGGAACCTCACTCTGTTTACGACGGAACCGCATCATTGTCAATTACTTCTTGTTACTCAACCAGAAAGAACGCACCGTAGAGACTATCGTCACCACCACAGCAATGCCCATCACGATATACATCAGCCACAGCATCACCTCTGCCAGAAAGAAACTACCTGCCTCAGCCATTGTTACGAGCTTTATAGTTAGTGATACTGTCCATCAGGATGATGGCACCTTCCTCCATCTGAGCGGTCAGACGGTTAATCTTCGAGAGTATATAGCTGTAGAAAAACTGCAGCACGATGGCCACGATGATACCGAATATGGTGGTAATCAGTGCTACCTTCATACCCTTGGCGACAATCGTCGGACTGATATTGCCCGCACTCTCAATCTGGTCGAAGGCCATCACCATACCGATCACCGTTCCGAGGAATCCCAGCGAGGGAGCCACAGCGATGAAGAGGCGTATCCATGAACACCCCTTCTCCAGATTAGATATCTGCACCTGACCGTAGTTGGTCAGCTGGCGATCAATATCTTCCACACGCTCACGGATATGCATCAGTGCCTGATAGCAGATAGAGGCCACTGGACCACGTGTGTTACGACATAAGTCTTTGGCACCCTCTACGTCGTTCTGTTCCAGACGACTATCCACATCCTTCAGCAACTTCTTCGTATTCACCTCCGACAGAGTCAGGTAGACAATGCGCTCAATGCAGAACGCCAAGCCCAGCACCAGAGCCAAGGCCACCAGCGACATAAAGCCTGCCGAGCCCTCAATAAATTTACGCTTCAACTGCTTGTGCAGCCCACCACCCTGTAGGTCTGCATCCTCATCGGCACTGCCCAGGTCGGCATCAATCTGCGCCATTGCCGAGTCAGCAGCCAACGTGTCGGCTACCACCGTCTCTGTCGTATCCCTTTGCTGTACGTCCTGTGCGTATGTCATTGGCATCACCGCCCACAAGCACGCAGCTATCGTCAACAGCATGATGAATCTCTTCATAATTCGTTTCATTGTTTAATCGTGCAAAAGTACGAAATATTTATGAATTATGCATTATGAATTATGAATTATTTCGTACCTTTGCAGAAAATTTGCAAGAAAGTAACTTTATGGAATATATGTCTCAGGAAGGCTACGACAAGCTCGTTGCCGAACTACGCCAGTTAGAAAGTGTCGAACTGCCCCAGGTCAGAGATGCCATTGCCGAGGCTCGCGACAAGGGCGACCTCAGCGAGAATTTCGAGTACCATGCCGCCAAGCGTGAGCAGGGCCGCCTATTAGGTCGCATCCGCTTCATGCAGCGTGTGCTGGAGAATGCCCGCGTGCTCGACACCTCCCACCTCTCTACTGACAGCGTAGGACTGCTCAGCAAGGTAGAGATTACCAACGAGGCCAATGGCAGTCGAATGACCTATACCATCGTCAGTCCCCACGAGGCCAATCTCCGTGAAGGCAAGATATCCATCAAGTCGCCCATCGCCCAGGCGCTGCTTAACAAAAAAGCAGGCGACACGGTCGTTGTCCGTGTGCCTGCCGGTATGGTTAAGCTGCGCATCGAGAGCGTCAGCCTCAGCGCATAAGCAGCTTATTCCAGCGGTATCTCAGGATGCTGCACAGCCAGCGGCATATCCTTCTGTGCCAGATAGAACATATAAAGGATGACAGGCTTCGTGCCTCTGTTCTCACCGTGGTGGATGGTGTTCACCATCTCTACGACGGCCTCGCCCTCATGCACAACCTTCTCTTTGCCATCCTGTCCGATAATAGTCAGTTCGCCCTGTACCAGCACACCATAGTTCATGACGGGATGGTGGTGCCACCCTAGCTTCTGTCCTGCAGGAAATTCATATTTTACAGCCACCAGTTCAGGACGACCCTGCAGATAGTCGGGCAACTCTACGCCGTCCCAGCTCTGTGAGGTGCGTATCAGTTCTTCACTTTTCACCGTCTGGGCAGCACTCTCGTCCTGCACACTCTCTTCTACCGCATTATTTTCCTGTACGTTAGCTTTCTTACAGCCTGTCATGCAGGTCGTTGTACCGCAAATAACGAGGGCAGCGGCAATCACCCATAATTTCATTTGTTTCATTGATACTTTGTTTTTAGTTATTTCCTAATAAAAAAAACTCTTCTATCGCTTTGCGGAGAGAACAGGATTCGAACCTGCGAACCGGTTTTGCCGGTTACACGCTTTCCAGGCGTGCCTCTTCAACCACTCGAGCACCTCTCCTTTTCCAATGCGGATGCAAAGGTACGAATAAGCGAGCAAATAACCAAATAAATTTGAGTTTTTTCGAGCGAAAGTAATTTCGAGACATAGTCTCAAAGGTACGAATAAGCGAGCAAATAACCAAATAAATTTGAGTTTTTTCGAGCGAAAGTAGTTTCGAGACATAGTCTCAAGGGTACGAATAAGCGAGTAAAAAACCAAATAAATTTGAATATTTTCGGTAATGGAGTTGAAACTTGAAAATATCTCGCTGATTTCTTTTATGTTTCAGTTGACAAAAGGTGAGTGGACAATTTTAACATCACAAATATCTAATGATTTGAAGTCGCAAAATGCGACATCAAGTTGGGGAGGAACGAGGAAATTGCCTTATGCTTTCACTGAAAATGGTGTAGCAATGCTCAGTAGTGTACTACGCTCTCCGTTAGCTATTCAAGTAAACATTGGCATTATGCGAGTTTTTACGGAGTTCCGTCGCATGGCGACAACTCTTGCTTTACCAAATTCTTCTGCTGATATTGCTCAGCTCCGCAAGGACTTCGAAGAGTTAAAGCTCGATATAGAGGATATTCTGCATGACCAAAATGACATAAACGAGAGTACCCGCATGCAACTCGAAAACATCACGACGGCTTTGGCAGAATTGCAATCCAAAGAGCCAAGGCAGAAACCAAGGCGCAGAATAGGATTTATACAACCAGAAGATTACGACAAAGACAACTAAAGGAAACTAATCCCATCATATAGATTATTTCATACACTCAGTGAGGTATTTCATGAAAATATCTCGCTGATTTCTTTTATGTTTCAAGAATTATAACTATCTTTGCATTATGAAGCAAAGGACTGAAGAAGAATACTATATTGAGAGTAAACGGATTCGTAAAGAGGTGCTTGAAATGGCAGAAGTTTTGAAGGAGCACCCTATGCGGTTTACTATCACCAATGGTATAACCATGGATGTAGAAATTACCAAGTCCGACCTGAAAACAGTACTTGGCAAGAATGTTAGAGACAATAAATTCAACGCCATTAAAAATGCATTGACCAGAGATATTCGAAGCTATTTGGAAAAGGCGGAATACCTTGGTTGGCGTCCTGTAGCTGAAGGAAAACATATGGAAAGTGCTTACTTCGCCTACTATTCACGTGAACTTGGATGTAAGACATTTCTTTGTATGCGAAAACTGGAAGATGGCAATATCTTCAAACCTTATGCTATCATTGACGAGCATACGTTCAATGCCAGTATTAGTGAACTTAGAAAATAAAAAAAAGCTCCGTTTTAACAAGTCGCTTGCCGATCCAAACGGGGCTCTTGTCCTAAACAGAGCAAAAAGTGCTTCTATTTTAGTAAGTCGCTTGCCGATTCAAACGGGGCTCTTACCCTAAATAGGTTCCTTTCACGCTGCAAAGATAAGAATATTTTTTGATTTTTGCAAGCATTTTTCAAGTTTTATTTTGTTTTAATACAAATTTCTTTGTATCTTTGCAACTGCATCTGCCCTTGCGGCTGTGAGGCACACTGAGGTGTGCGGAGCTGCTGGGTGGGGCACTACATATTAGAAGGCGTTACTGACGCTTTGTTTTTGGTCGTTCAAAACTTCCACAATCGAACAGAGAACAAGAACAAATGCTGGGGTGACACCACGGGGTGTATCATATACTATCCCGTAGTGTGCTGTGAGGGTACTTTGTGCCCTCTACGCACACTTTACGGGTGTACTATATACTCCTAGGTGGGTGTTTCTCTGTCTGTTTTTCTCTGAGGCTGTGGAAGGCCGTGAACGACGAACAGGCATGAGTTAAGCACCCACTTTTTGGTATGTAGTTAGGTTAATAACTTTTTTCCGTGTTTGGTGCTTGGCGGATGAATAGTAATGAAGAGGCCAGATACAGGAAAAACCTTTTTGGACTTTGAGGACATTAATAAGATTCTGCCTAACGAGTTAAGGTTAGATGTAGAACGTCATTCTCGTGGAGTTTATCGAGCACAAAATGGCTGTTTGATGAGTATTTCAAATTCCAAAGCATACGAAAAGGGGTATATCGCATGGTATTATGTTTATGCGGACAGATATGCAGAACTTGGAGTTAAGTATATGCTTTTCACTATCGGACTATTGGGAGTTGTTGTAATTCCAATGGAAGTATTCCAAGCTTATAAAATTGGTTGCTATTGGAAAAATGGTTTAAGAAAAGGTGAAAAAAGATATAGGGTGGATATCACAAAACGAGATAACAAATGGATATTCATCAACTGTTCAAATACACATCAGAAAATTCTTGATGTATCTGAATACTTTATTCCTTATAAACAAACTACTTAATTTGAATTATGCCACAAGGAGAACAAGTGAAGAATGGGAAGGCCTTTGAATTCTCATTAGCATACCAATATTATTCCTTTTTAATTTCTAAAGGAAAAAATGTGAAGCTTGTTGAAGACTCTGCATTGAATGTTGCAAGGGGCTTTTACAATTCTTTTAGCAACGAAAAGAAAGAAGAGTTTGACTTAGCAGCAAGGCAAACGATTGACACTATGTTGAAGATTGAACCAGGATTGCAAGCACAAAAAACCGATTCTGATACATTATTCATATCATTGCAGAATGACGCTGAGGGTGCTGTCGGAGACGTAAGAGATGTCGTCTTCCGCAGAATCACACCCACATGGGAAATCGGTTTCTCTGCAAAAAACAATAACGATGCCGTTAAACATTCTAGATTAAGTCGCATTTTGGATTTTGGCAAAGAATGGCTTGACTGTCCTTGCTCAAAACAATATTGGGATGATATACAACCCATTTTTTCTTTTCTAAGAGAGCATGAGGGAAAAACATTCAATTCCTTAGGTGAGCAGAAAGTGACAAAAGTATATGTCCCCCTGCTCACAGCATTTCGCGATGAACTAAAGAGAATATATGAAAGCAACGAAGAAATCCCCGAAAAACTCATTCGCTATCTTATAGGGAATTATGCCTTCTACAAAATCATTAAGGATGATAGTCATAATCTTGTAATAGTTAAAGCATTTAACATAAACAACGAATTAAACAAGAATGCGAATGGAGTAAGAAGTCAGTATAAAATACCTGTTATCAACTTACCATCGAGAATCGTTGAGTTTGATTTTAAAGTAGGTGCAGAGGATAACACTTTGGACATGATTTTAGATGGCGGTTGGGAAATCTCATTCAGAATTCATAACGCAAGTTCAAGCATTGAACAATCTTTGAAGTTTGACATTAGACTTTTGGGTAATCCTCCCATATTGTTCACACAACATTTATTTAGATAAAATAAGTATGGCAGTCATTAGTTTATTTAGTGGAGCCGGAGGGCTTGATTTGGGTTTCCATAGAGCAGGTTTTGTAACAGCTGTTGCTAACGAATATGATGCAAAAATATGCCCAACATTTAGATACAATTTTCCCAATGTCAACCTTATAGAAGGTGATATAAGAAACATCGAAGCAGGAATTTTTCCACTTCATGTAGATGGAATAATTGGAGGTCCCCCGTGTCAATCTTGGAGTGAAGGTGGCGCAAAACGTGGATTTGACGATCCACGCGGACAATTATTCCTTGAATACATAAGAATTTTGGAAACCACACAACCTTTCTTCTTTGTCGCAGAAAATGTTTCTGGAATGTTGGCACCAAGACATGCCAACGCAGTAACCGCATTTTTAAACTCTTTTGAAAATGCAGGTGAATATGGATACCATGTTCAATTGAGGATGTTGAATGCAAAGGACTATGAAGTCCCAGAAGACAGGGATCGTATATTCTTTGTTGGATTCAGAAGAGATTTAGAAATAAATGACTTTGAATATCCACATCCAATAGAACCAAGGGTAACATTAAGAGATGCAATTTGGGATTTGAAGGATACAGCGATTCCCGCACTTGAACATAACCATTCTAATGGAAATGCCTGCATAGTAGATAACCACGAATATTATGTGAGTGGGTATTCTTCAATTTTCATGTCAAGAAATAGAGTAAGAGGTTGGGACGAACAAGGCTTTACCGTACAAGCAAGTGGTCGTCAATGCCAGTTACATCCTCAGGCTCCCAAAATGGAATCAGTAGATAGGAATCTAAGACAGTTTGTTCCTGGTTATGAGCATCTTTATCGTCGTATGACAGTTAGAGAGGTCGCTAGAGTTCAGACTTTCCCTGATAATTTCCATTTTGTCTATGACGATGTAAACTATGGATACAAGATGATTGGTAATGCTGTTCCTGTTAATCTTGCATACCATCTTGCTCGCCAGATAAGAGAAACTCTTCTCCGTCATCATGTTCCCTTGGCAGACTAATACAAGATGAAAGTTGTCTCATTGTTCGCTGGCTGTGGAGGACTCGACCTTGGCTTTGAAAAGGCTGGTTTTGAAGTAATATGGGCAAATGAATTTGACAAAACGATTCATGCAACATATCGTTTGAACCATCCTAAGACAGAACTAAACACTTCAGACATCAGAAACCTATCAGCAAAGGATGTACCTGATTGTGACGGAATTATTGGAGGTCCACCCTGTCAATCATGGAGTTTGGGAGGCAAATGCCTTGGAATTGAAGACGAAAGAGGAAAGTTGGTTTATGACTATATCCGTATCGTCATGGAGAAGAAACCAAAGTTCTTTGTAATGGAGAATGTACCAGGCATGATAACTTCTAAACACATTAAGGCGTTTAATGAGTTTCTTGACCTCTTTCGTAATGCAGGTTATAGGATAAGGTACGAACTCATGAATGCCGCAGATTACAAAATACCTCAAGACAGATTAAGAGTCATTATTGTTGGCATTCGAGATGATCTTGATGTTGAGTATTTGTTTCCAACAAAATTGGACTCAAATCCCGTAACATTATTTCAGGCTATTGGCGACTTGAAAGACACACCTGTACCATATACAAATGAACAGGTGTGTCCTGACAAATCACCAATACCCAACCACGATTATTATAAAGCGCCCTTTGATAAAAAGTTTATGGCGCGAAACAGGGTAAGAAGTTGGGATGAATTGTCATTTACCATTCAAGCACAAGCCAAGAATGAACCACTTCATCCTCAGGCACCAAAGATGGAATATGTGTTGCCAGACAAAAGAGTATTTGTAAAAGGAAAGGAGCAATTATATAGACGACTTAGTGTCAGGGAGTGTGCAAGAATACAAACCTTTCCAGATAGTTTTAAGTTCATTTACAACAACGTGGTTGAAGGATACAAAATGGTAGGCAATGCTGTACCTCCAAGATTAGCGTATCATATAGCACTTTCAATAGACAAATGTTTTTCTGTTTTGACATCGTTCGCAAAAGGACGTAGCTTGACTTTAGTCGGATTTGTGAAAAGTGATGCAGACTTTACTATCATAAGGGACAAAGGCATATATTATATAAGAGGCGGAAACAGACCTGGTGCTGTTCAATATGGACAACTCTGTAAACCAATTAAGTGGCTTTTACTCCATCGCAATGGAAGGATTGAACTATTTGAGCTACTTAATGGCAATGCAGAAAAATGTAGCCGTGTAGATCTTGCTCGAGTTGGGTTTAAACCTAAGGGAGATGAATATTGGCTATTTAGGATTAAGTCTGAAGTGAAAGACTCTGCTTTGATTTCGACAATAATAGAACAAATCAAAACATTAAAGCATTATCCTCAATTTATCATAGTTGAAAAATGAAAGGATAAAACTTGCGTGTTTGGAGTATAATCGCTACCTTTGCACCAGCATGGCAAGTTTAGATACTATTTCAATATCGTATAGAGGTAAGGAGTATTCCGCAGCGTTTATTCCTAATGTTTTCAATACTGGCAACCAAACAATATTAATTGGTTCTTACTCTTTAAATATTGCTCTTTACAACGATGATAAAGGCTACGTTGATGAAGAGGCAAGGGAAATAGACGAACAGATATATGCTTTTATTGATGATGATTTCTTTACCTCAAGTTTAGAAGAATTTATTGAAAACGCTAAGGCATCGTTGGATTAATTACACAGCGGAACCGACCCTGTTGCGTAATTTTACTCCGCCCCTACCAAGAGCAGACGGTAGGAGCGGAGTAATGTATATAATAAGGTATCAGCAGATGACAATCTTGTTGTCAGCAAGGCTATATCTGACAGGATGGGCAAAGGATATATTGGCTCCATCGTAAACGGCAGAAATATCTATGCCTCGACGTTGGAACTCATCGATAAGTGCCCGGTCGTGATAGGCACGCATACTTGTCCAACCTCGATTCTGGACTTCCCTGTTGAAAGCGGTTACTAACTCGGAAATTTGCATGTCTGCGAAATGCAGAGCAAAACGAATGTAATAAATGTGTTGTTGCATAACTTTTTGTTTTTGATGTTAATACTATCCACATCGTACCTTGACCACCGTGGCTAAGTTAAAGCTCGGTTGGCGAGTCCGCCTAAAGGCGACTGCTCTTGATGTTTCGGATGCAAAGATACACAATAATATTGAAATTTCCCCAAAAATGCAAATGAAAAATCTGCTTCCACATTCCACGGACAGGTCCTGAAGGCCTTGCGCATCGGCGTTTGCGCAGGTGATGGGGCAGCCCAACCCTTCCACGTTGCTTCCACTCAGCCACCACTTAGCTACGCCTAGTGGCAAGAGTGTCACTCTCGTGTGCAAGATAGCCATATACGCAGAAAAACGCTCAGCATTTTCTGGAAAACGGTGAGCGTTTTGGCAAAAGCGCTGAGCGTTTTTCCCTGTGTACAGCTAATACACGAGCAGATATAGGTGTCTTGCTCCGGGTGATTGCTAAGTGATGGCAAAGTGGAACCTTCATTCGCACGGCACACCCGCGCGAGCCCTTATCTATAAAGGCTTTGCAAGTGTTCCGTGGAACGTGGAGGCATTTTTTCAAAAAACACTTTTCAAAAAATTGCTTTCACTTTCACAGCTGATGCTGAAAGTCCCTGTAAATAAAGGTTCGCGGGTGTTTCCTGCGGGCGCGAAGGGGCGCAGACGTTTCACATCGCTTTCACAAACCAGGTGTGAAACGTTTGTGAAACGTCAAAAGCAGGGAAAGGGGCTCAAAGGCCCTGTAAATAGGGGATTGTGAAAGTGAAAGCGATTTTTTTAAGTACTCACGCGCGAGACACCCGTGCGCACCCGCAAAAGGGCTGTTCCCACCAAAAAGTCGTACGACTTTTTCACGAATACAGCTCGTACAGCTGGGAGATAGCCATTCCCGCTAGAAAGTGGTACCACTTTTCAGAAAGTCGTACCACTTTTGGAAAAGCCGTACGACTTTTTCATGGGAATAGCTAATACAGATGCAAGACAGCTGTAGCCAGAAACAAGACACGCTAAGCCAGCACTGGCTTAGCGTATCTTGTAATTATGATTATTTCTCTCGCTACCTATTTAATTGCGGAATACCAGTCCGTCACCAAACTCATCGATGATGATGGGCTTCGAGCGGTCAACCTGGTCAGCAAGAATCTTGCGCGACAACTCGTTGAGTACCAGCGTCTGGATGGCACGCTTGACAGGACGGGCACCAAAGTCAGGGTCGTAGCCTTCGTCAGCCAGATAGCTGATGGCCGCATCGGTAGTTTCAAGACGGATGCCTTGTGGCTCCAACATATCCGTTACCTTCTTCATCTGCAGACGTACCACGTCGGCTATCTGCTCCTTGGTCAGCTGCTGGAAGGTGATGATCTCGTCGATACGGTTCAGGAACTCTGGACGCATGGTCATACGCAGCTCCTCACGCGTAGCGTTAGAAGTCATGATGATGATGGTGTTCTTGAAGTTGGCGGTACGTCCCTTGTTGTCTGTCAGTCGACCGTCGTCCAGCACCTGCAACAGGATGTTGAAGACGTCGGGGTGTGCCTTCTCGATCTCGTCGAACAGCAACACCTGATACGGCTTGCGGCGTACAGCCTCTGTCAGCTGGCCACCCTCGTCATAGCCTACATATCCCGGAGGAGCACCTACCAGTCGGCTGACGGTATGTTTCTCTTGGTATTCGGACATATCGATACGTGTCATCATCTGCTCATCATTGAACAGGTATTCTGCCAGAGCCTTGGCGAGTTCGGTCTTACCGACACCCGTCGTACCCAAGAAGATAAACGAGGCGATAGGACGCTTGGGGTCTTGCAAGCCAGCACGACTGCGACGCACAGCATCAGAGACAGCGGTGATAGCCTCGTCCTGACCAATGACACGGTGGTGCAGCTCGGCCTCGAGGTTCAGCAGCTTTTCGCGCTCGCTCTGGAGCATACGGCTGACGGGGATGCCCGTCCAGCGACTTACCACCTCAGCGATGTCGTCGGCGGTGACTTCCTCGCGGACCATCCTGCCGCCGACGGAATCGGCGGACGCGCTATCCAGCTGGCGCTGGATGGCGGCGATGTCGTCTTCGAGGGCCTTTAGCTTAGAGTAACGGATCTCGGCCACCTTACCGTAGTCGCCTTCACGTTCCGCACGCTCGGCCTCATACTTCAGGTTCTCCATTTCCTGCTTATCCTGCTGAATCTTGTTGACCAGCTGGCGCTCACCTTCCCACTTGGCACGGAACTGCGTCTCCTGCTCCTTGAGGTCGGCGATGTCCTTGTCGAGCTGGACAAGCTTGTCGGAAGCGGGAGAACCGCTGACCACGCTACCGGCGGAGCCGGTTTCTCGTTTGATGCTCTCGCGCTCGATTTCCAGCTGTGCCAGGCGGCGGGTAATCTCGTCCAGTTCCTCAGGGACGCTGTCGCGCTCCATACGTAGCTTGGCAGCGGCCTCGTCCATCAGGTCGATGGCCTTGTCGGGCAGGAAGCGCTCAGAGATGTAACGCTCTGACAGCTGGACGGCAGCGATACAGGCATCATCCTGGATACGTACCTTATGGTGGTTCTCGTAGCGCTCCTTCAAGCCACGCAGGATAGAGATGGCGCTGAGTTCGTCGGGCTCGTCGACCATGACGGTCTGGAAACGGCGTTCGAGGGCCTTGTCCTTCTCGAAGTATTTCTGGTACTCGTTGAGCGTGGTGGCACCGATGGCACGCAACTCGCCACGAGCCAACGCAGGCTTCAGGATGTTGGCAGCATCCATGGCACCCTCGCCACCGCCAGCACCTACCAGCGTATGGATCTCGTCGATGAACAGGATGATGCGACCTTCGGCCTTTGTCACCTCATTGATGACACTCTTCAGTCGCTCCTCGAACTCACCCTTGTACTTGGCACCAGCCACCAGCGCACCCATGTCGAGTGAGTAGAGCTGCTTGTCCTTCAGGTTCTCAGGAACGTCGCCACGAACGATACGTCCTGCCAATCCCTCGACGATGGCCGTCTTACCCGTACCAGGCTCACCTATTAATATAGGGTTGTTCTTGGTACGGCGCGACAGTATCTGCAACAGGCGACGTATCTCGTCGTCACGGCCAATCACGGGATCGAGCTTGCCCTGACGCGCCATGTCCACCAGGTTCTTGGCATACTTCTCCAGCGACTGGTAGTTGTCGTCGGCCGACTGTGACTGCACCTTCTGACCCTGACGTAGCGACTGGATGGCTGCACGCAGCTCCTTCTCGGTGACGCCAGCATCCTTGAGGATGCGGCCTGCGGTAGCTCCATCGGTTAATAGAGCCAACAGAATTGGTTCTACACTGACAAATTCGTCACCCGACTTTTGGGCGTAGTCCTGTGCCTTGAGCAGTACCTTGTTGGCATCGCTGGAAAGATACGGTTCACCACCCGTCACACGGGGCAGGTGTTGCAGCTCCGTCTGTACGAGCATCTCAATCTGTTGGGCATTGACCCCCAATTTCTGCAGCAGGAAGTTCACGACGTCCTTGGCCTTATTCATCACGCCTGCCAGCAGGTGTACCGGTTCGATGGTCTGCTGGCCATTGCGCTGCGCAGTATTGACGGCCTCCTGTACCGCCTCCTGCGCCTTAATGGTAAACTTGTCTAATGTCATAGTTTTGTCCTCCTAATTTTTATTTGTTTATCTGGCTATTGGCGAACAAACTATGTGCCGAAACGAAAATATCCGACAAAATGACATATTCTGCTGCCATTCTGTCGGATATCTCTATTAATACTCAGCTTACTCGATGCACTTCAGGTTCTTGTCCAGCTGCTCTGTACTGCTGGCTCCCACGAGTACCGAAGTGACACCCTGCTGTTCGAGAATCCAGCGTAGTGCCCGCTCAGCCATCGTCATTCCTTGTTGCTGCGCCTCGTCGTTCCACTGACGCAACTGTTGCAGCAGGTCGTCAGAGAGCATCTCCTTGCGCAGGAAGTGACCACGGGCCATGCGTGAGTCGTCAGGAATGCCGTTGAGGTAACGATCGGTGAGCAATCCCTGGGCCAATGGTGAGAAGGCGATGAAGCCTACGCCCTCCTGCTGGCACAGCTGCAGGATGCCCTCGTCGATGGGGTTACGATGGAGCATGTTGAGCTTGCCCTGATAGATGAGCAGCGGCACATCGTGTGCCTTCAGGTAGTCGATGCCAAAACGTAGCGGTTCGAGGGGCCAGTTGGAGATGCCCACATAGAGCGCCTTGCCCTGACGGACGATGTCGACAAGCGTCTGCAACGTCTCTTCCAAGGGAGTGTCGGGGTCGTAGCGGTGTGAATAGAACAGGTCTACATAGTCCAAGTGCATGCGTCGCAGGCTCTGGTCGAGCGATGCCATGAGGTACTTCCTGGAACCCCACTCTCCGTAAGGGCCTGCCCACATGTCGTAACCTGCCTTGGTAGAGATGAACAACTCGTCGCGATAGGGGCGCAGGTCATCGTCCATGACACGTCCCAGCGTCTCTTCTGCCGAACCGTAGGGCGGGCCGTAGTTGTTGGCCAAATCCAGATGGGTGATACCCCTGTCGAAGGCATGGCGCAGAATGCTGCGCGAGCGCTGGTAGTCGTCAATGCCTCCGAAGTTGTGCCACATGCCCAGGCTCACCTGAGGCAACAGCACGCCACTGCGTCCGCAGCGTACATAGCGCATGGCGTCATAGCGCTTGTCTGATGCTACATAATTCTCCATAAGTCTAAATCTGTTATGTTGGTTAGTGATATTATTCAAGTTTCGTATGTTTCACATGCTCCACTTTTCTTGGGGCAAGGGGCATGGAGCAGGGGGCAAGAGGTTAGTCATTCCCCTTCTATGCCGCTTCATCCCTCCGTTTTCTACGTTTATCATCTATTCTCTTGCCCCTTGCTCCTTGCTCCTTGCCCCTTACGAGACTGAGCAAGCAGGGCTTGCGAAAGTTGAGTGATATTATTTTTCTATCAGGATGCGTGCATCCACTGCCACCACGTTGTCAGCGTCAGCCAACAGTGGGTTGATATCCATCTCCTTGATCTCTGTGGCAAAGCGTAACAGCGTAGACAGTCGCACGATGATCTCTGCATATTTCTGCTCGTTGATGCCCTGCTGTCCACGTGTACCTTGCAATATCTTGTAGCCACGCAAGGAGTGAATCATCGAGTTAGCCTCCTCATAGGTCAGCGGTGCCAGACCACTCGACACGTCCTTCAGCACCTCGATGAAAATGCCTCCCAGTCCACAGAGCACGACATGTCCGAAGCGTGGCTCGTACTTGGCACCGATAAACAGCTCCGTGCCCTTGACCATCTTCTGTACCATGACGGCGGTGGCATCCTTGATCTGCATCATGCGGTCGAACTCCAATGCCAGATGCTCAGCAGTACGGATGTTAAGAGCCACACCACCGACATCACTCTTGTGTACAGGGCCTACCACCTTGGCCACGACGGGATAGCCCACCTCGTTGGCGAAGGCCGTCAACTCCTCCTTCGACGTGCTCACCATCTCAGGGACGAGGGGGATGCCTGCGCAGGAGAGAATGTCACGCACCGTCTGAGGAGAGACGTAGCCATTCTGCTCAAGGCCAAAGATGATTTTGTTGAGTCTGGGAATGTCGATGCCATAGAGCTGTACCTCTGGGGGTGCAGGCTTGGGAGTACGCATGATCTGCGAGAGGGCAGTAGCCAGCGTCACCTCGTCAGAGAAGTTCACATGTCCCTTCTGCAGGAATTCCGCTACCTCAGGACCTGCAGTATGCAGGCTGGGGAGAATGGGGAAGATAGGTTTCTTGCACTGCAGCATCTTCTGGTGGAGCACCTCATAAGCCTCGTAGAGCTGTGTAAGACCTGGTGTACCATAGATGACGGCAATGGCATCAATCTGTTCAAAGCGCTGTTCGCAATAGTCGATGGCGATGCCCAGCTGCTCTGCTGTTCCTGTGGCGAGGATGTCGATGGGATTGGCTACGGCAGAGCCTGCGAAGAGCTTTGACTTCAACTCGTCAGCCTCAGGACCTTCTATCTTGGGAACGTTCAGCCCACCCTTCGACAGGGCATCCGTCAGCATGACGCCAGGACCACCGGCATGCGTCACGATGGCGAAGTTCTTACCTTTCAACTCAGGAAGGGTGAAGATGCAACCCACCGTAGTCAGTTCCTCACGAGAGAAACAGCGCACAATGCCTGCCTTGCGGAACAATGCCTCTACTGCCGAGTCGCTGCTGGCGATGGCTCCCGTATGGCTGGAGGCAGCGCGCGAACCGCTCTCTGACGAACCTGCTTTGATGGCTGCTATGCGACAGCCCTTACGAATGAGACTGCAGGCATGATACAGCAACTTGTCGGGATTAGAGATGTTCTCGATATACAACAGCTTGACCTTTGAGTCGGTATCGACATCGAAATGCTCGTCCATATACTGCAGCACATCCTCGATACCTATCTGTTTGCCGTTACCTATCGACCACACGCTATTGAACTGCAAACCCTTGCTGACAGCACTCTCCAGGATGAATACGGCGGTAGCTCCCGAGCCGCTGACAAAGTCGACACCCTTAGGACTGAGGTGTGGGATGGGTTTGGTGAATACGGAGTGGTGCCAGCGCGTCAGCAGTCCGATACAGTTTGGACCTATCAGTGAACAGCCGTACTTCTTGCAAGAGTCTAATATCTGTTCTTCCAACAGGGCACCCTCGTGGGTCTCCTCACCAAAGCCTGCTGACAAGATGATGAAGGCACGCGTCTGCTTGTCCTTAGCCAGCAACTCAACATACTGCGGACAGAATTTCGCAGCCACCACCAGGATGGCTAACTCTGTCGGCGGCAACTCACTGGCGTTGTGAAATGCCTTGATGCCCTGCACCTCGTCTTCTTTGGGATTGACGATGCGCAACGTACCTTGGTAGCCTCCCTGCAGGAGGTTGCGTACCACGGCGCCACCTGGCTTATGTACATTGTTGGAACCGCCGATGACGACGATGCTCTTGGGCTGTAATAGTTCTCGGTTAATCATATCTTTATTTACTATTTGACAATTTACTATTTTCTCAATAATTCTGGTGTGCAGTTTCTGATATAGATAGGTATCTCCTCTGCTGTAGCATCATGGTCGGTAATCGTCAGGCGCACGATAGCCCCTTGCCGGTTGATGTCACGCTGTGGGTCGAAGATGAAGTTGCCTAGTCCATAAAAGACGGGCTTGCCACGATAGGTCTCCATGGGTTGACGGGTATGCGTATGGTGACATACCAGACAGTCGGCACCAGCATCTATCAGCTGATGAGCATCATAGCGTTGGCGAGGCACCACCTCCACATGGTTCTCCCAGCCCCAGTGCAGGCTGACAATGATGTAACACTGCGGATCGGCACTGCGTAGCTGGGCGACACGCTGACATAACGAGTCGATGCTCTGCTGACTGACGCAGGGTTTGTCGGGCAAGAGCGCATAGTTCTCCAGTGCCATCTGCAACGAAGCGACTAGCCACACGCGTCTGGGTGTCTCACTGAGCAGCACGGGTTGGACGGCCTCCTGTCTGTTCTGACCAGCACCAAAGGGTGTCATACCCGCTTTCAGGATGTTCTGATAGGTGTCCAGCAAGCCCTCACGACCTTGGTCGATAGAGTGGTTGTTGGCGAGATTCAGGTGGGTGAAGCCATGCCGTTGCATAGTGGCCAGCCATTCCGGTTCTGCTCTGAAGATGTATTTCTTGAAGACAGGTGCCTTGATCTTGGTGGCTGGACACTCCAAGTTACCCACCACCACGTCGGATGCCTGCAGCACGGAGTCGATAGCTGCTGAGAACAGCTGGTCGACGCCCTGCTTCTCCACAACTTTTCGCACCCCGCGGTCCAGCAGGATGTCGCCCGTCATGGTGGCTGTGAGTTTTTGGCAGTTAGCAGTTGGCCAATAGCTAATAGCCAATAGCCAAAAGCCTATAGCCGCTCTAACAGCCTGTGCTATAGAAGAACTTCTCATTCGTCTTGGGTGTCTCTTTCAGGGGTACGATGATGTCCTGCATCCATGCGGGACGACCCTCGTCAGGATGGCTCTCCAGATTCTGCTGCCATTCCTCGTCCGTCAGTCGCTGCATGTCCAAGGGGCGCTGCGTCTCACGGTACGACAGTACGGCGCCACGCATGAGCCATAGGTAGCCGTCGACCTCCACGACACAGTATATCTCGTCGGCCGCTCCCACTGCCGCATACATCACACTCTTCTCAGGGTTGTTGTCGGCATTGGCGGTATAGACATCGGCAACCAGTGCCACCTTGCGGTCGGTACCCTGCACATCGTCCCACCCCATGAGGTACTGGTCCTCTTCACGTATCAGGTCGAGGGAGATATTCTCGAAGGTAGCACCGATATGCTCCAGTGTCTCGTAGTCTTCTTCGGTCAACTTCCTACCAGCCAGTTCTGTCTCGCTAATGCGCAACAGGAATTCGGCTTCCTCACGCAGGCGCTGGGTGGCGTTCTTGCTCTTCTCAGTGGTCAGCTGGTAACGCTCCAGCACGTCGGCAGTGGCATCGAGCAGATTGATAGCCTTACGCCAGAACTTGACGTTAGGCTCCACATAGCCCGTGACGATAGGATCGGGGGGACCACCACCGCCACACTCGGCACCCATGGGCTGTTTGGCATAGAGGATGGCATCGTGTTTCAGTTCTGCCCACGAAGCAAGAGCGGCATTCAGCGTCTTCTTCTGCCATTCAGGAGTCAGCATGAAATATGGATAGCCCTGACAGGTGTCGTTGACTGTCTTCAGCGCATCCATCCAACGGTTGCTGATGGTCTGTTGCCAGTCAGTCTCCTGCATGCGCTGCTTCATCCTGGCGAGTGCACCGACAAAGCCATCCCACTGCTGGGCTTCCTGTAACTCATCGAGGAGGATGCGCTCGGCAGAGGACACACCCATCGAAGCCATCACGTCGAGACCCTTGGGCAGGGCACGCTGCGTGGGGAGGTTATCATAGTCTACCATCTCCAACAGCACCTCGCCATCGGGCATGTAGCGCTGAGGCAGCAGGTTGATCTTATAACGACTGCTGTATTCGTATTTCGGACGGATGCGCGTCTGTTGCTGGGCTAGCGCTTCTATCTCCTTGCGCAACAGGCGCATCGACTTCTTGCTCTTCAAGAGCTGGTTGGCCGTACGTCCTCTCATGAGGTCATAGACCTGCAGAATGGTGATGTTGTCAGGTGCTCCAAAGAGCCATGTCATGGGTTCGCTCAACTGCTGGTAGAGGGCACGCATCTCAGCGTCGCCCCCCGTCAGTTCAGCCAGCACGACTGCGTTCTGCAACTGTGACGGCACGTCTGTTCCGAAGGGCACTGTCTGCAACCACATCATCGCACGGAAATAGTTCTTCAGCGTGTCGCTGCGGGTGTAGTGTCCACGTGGACGGAACAGCTGGTAGGTGAAGGGAATACGTTCGTAGCCAAGGTATTTGGAGTAGTCCAGTTCTGACGCCATCACCTTCTTTACCTCGTCAGCCACTGTACCAGCAACACCAGGTTGCCCCGTTATCAGCGCATGAGCCACATCGAAGTAGGTCTTCAGCCACTGGTTGTTCTCTGCTGTCAGTTGCTGACCACGTTCACACAGTCGCTGCACCACATGGCACAAGCGCTGTTCCTCGATGTTACGCAGCAGACAGTCGAAGTAGAGATGGTAGAGTTGCAGGTAGAGGTCGGTGGTCACGAAGTTAGGCATGTTCGCATAGTCGTTACGCTCATAGACATGGAACAGCTGATCGTATTGAGCAGGCACAATGGCAAAACCGTTACGTCCCAACTTGTCGCGCAGACGACTGTCAAACTGTTCCATCTGCATGGCATTCACCACATTACCCATATTGACACGATGACCCTCCTCGCAGGGGTTGAAGTTCTCCTGCTTCAGAACCTGCTCGCGGGCTTGCAGTTTGCTGATGAATGCCTGTTCCGCCTTACTGATCTTGATGGGCACCTTGGCATCGGCCTTGTAGTAGTTGTTGCGCCAGCTGTCGTTGCTGTCATACTTGATATCCACTTCCTCGACCTGTTCCCAGCGAACCATCATCAGCGAGTCGTACCACGAAGTGCACTGGAAGATGCCACGCAGGAAAGCATCGCGGAAAGGATAGCCGCTACGGGCATAGAAGCTGTTGCGCAATACGCGCAGCTCTGTCAGGTTCAGCTGCGAGATGTCCTGTTCGAGGTTGACAGGCTGGTTCAGCTGCTCCACGTTGATATTCCCCTTTCCTGGTATCATCACACGTTGCACCTTTTGTGCCTGACAGCCCATTGTCAATAGCCAAAAACCAATTGCTAAAAACGTATGTCTCATATCATTCAAATATTTCTCTTGCTGTTGTTTCATCCACATTTTTTACGAGGTATCGCTCGAAGGCTACGCCAAAACCGCTCCAACTGTATTCGGCCACCGTATACTGTCCCTGGGCATTGGTCTCCAGACTGCGTACACTGCCGTCCTTGAAATGGAAGTCACACAGTGTGCCACCCAGTTTCGAACCCAGCCACATGGGACGTATCAGTCCCTCGTAGTTCTTGAAGATAAACAGGCGTCGGCCCATTTCCGGATGGAAGCGTGTCGGCTTGATGACACCCACCAGTGCCTCTGTGGTACCATTTCCGTCGACATCGCCCGTCTCCATGCGGTAGACGGGATAAGGCAGTCGCCACTGATGACTGGTCGAGTCGGTGGTCAGCGTCAACAGGTACAGACTATCCGTCTTGTGTTCAAGCGAAAATGTCTGCGCCTGACAACTCAGTGCCAATAGCCCACAGCTCAGTGCCAATAGCCTCTCTATCCTCATTCTTGTTTTAAGTTTCTGCAAAGATAGCAAATATTATGGAAACGACATGCAGGAAAAAGGAAAAATCTTGCAACACAGTTGCAGAAAATCAATATTCTTTGCCTGTTGCAACCAGGTTGCAGCAATGTTTCCCTACCTTTGCAGCAGAAATCAACAAAAAGTAAATGAATATGTCACACGAACATCATCATCATCACGACCATGAGCACGGTCACGAGCATCACGGTCACCACCATCATCACCACGTCATGCCGAATTCCATGAACGGCATCTTCGTCTTCTGCATCGTACTGAACCTACTCTTTGTAGGTGTCGAGGCCCTTGTAGGCTGGACGCAGAACTCACTGTCACTGCTGTCTGACGCAGGTCATAACCTCAGCGACGTGTTCAGTCTGGTACTGGTACTCATCGCCTTCCATCTTGCCAAGGTACGGTCGGGCGCTCACTATACCTATGGACTGAAGAAGTCGACAGTACTCATCTCGCTACTTAACGCCGTACTGCTGTTGGCAGCCGTAGGAGGCATCGTCTATGAGAGTATCCTGAAGTTCACCGAACCTGTCGACGTCAACGGTGTCGCCGTATCGTGGACGGCAGGTATCGGCATCCTCATCAACGGACTCACCGTAGTACTGCTGATGCGTGGTCAAAAGAGCGACATCAACGTGCGTGGTGCTTTCCTGCATATGGTAGCCGACACGCTGGTATCAGTAGGCGTCGTCGTATCGGGCATCATCATCGCCTTTACGGGATGGAACATCGTAGACCCCATCGTCAGCCTCATCATTGCCTTCATCATTCTCTGGTCTACGTGGAGTCTGCTGACAGCCAGCCTGCGACTGATTGTCGACGGTACACCAGAGGGCATCGAACCCGATGAGATAAAAGAGCTGATGGCTGCTGAGGAGCATGTCAGTGAGGTGCACCACTTGCACATCTGGGCCATCAGCACCACCGACAATGCCCTGACAGCACACGTTGTCGTCAAGGACATCGCACATATGGAGGAGGTGAAAGGTCGCCTGAAAGTTCTCTTAAAAGAGAAAGGCATCGGTCACTCCACGCTGGAGTTTGAAACGAGCGACAGTCCCTGTCATGAGCACTGCTGTGACGATGCACACTAATAAAAAGAACCATATTATTGGTAAAACTCGTTAAATGGCTTGGCTGTTTAACGGGTTTTTCGTATCTTTGTGCATTATTTATTCGACAGAAACTATGAAGAAGACATTGTTAGTCGTTTTAGCAGCCAGTCTGCTACTACCTATAAATACGTTCGCACAGACATACCAATCATTGTGGAAACAGGTGGAGAACGCCCGCGACAAGGACCTGCCGCGACAGGCGTTGACCCATCTGCAGAAGATAGAGGAGAAGGCTAAAAAGGAGAAGGTCTACGGTCAACTGCTTAAGGCTACCCTGCTGACAGCCAATGTGCAGCAGGACATTGCACCCGACTCGCTGGCACCAGCCGTAGCGCGCATTGAGCGACAGGCAAAGGAGGCCACCGACCCCGTCCTACAGATGGTCTATGCCACCGTCTTGTATAAGGTCTATTCATTGAACCCATCTATCGACAACGAGACCTTTGACAAGGCCAAACACTATCATGGAAAGGCTATGGCCCAGCCCGACCTGTTGGCAAAGGTAAAGGCCGATGGCTATGAACCCTTGGTGGAGCGTGGCAAGGACAGTAAGGTGTTCGGTCACGACCTGCTGAGCGTCATTGGCATGGAACTGGACGAGTGGCAATGGCTCTACGACTATTACACGAAGGTCGACAACTGCCCTGCTGCCTGTATTGCTGCCAGCTATATTGCCAAGAACATTGAGGAGTACGATTCACTCATTGCCATCTTCGGTGACTATCCAGAGGCTGCTGAGTTGGCCATAGGTCGTTATAGCAAGATGCATGGCGACAGGTTCACCAATGCCGACCGCTACAACTGGCTGCAACAGTCACTGCAGCGTTGGGGTTCTTGGCCACGTGCCAACATCATGCGCAACGAGTTGACCGCCCTGACGACATCGCAGTTTACTGCCAATGTAGAGCGTCGTGTCCAGGAGGTGAGCAAGTCGCAGGTGGTCAGTCTGAAGAACCTACGTAACATCACGCAGTTGACCATGCGTGTCTATCGCACGTCGCTGCAGGGTGACACACAACTTAATCCCAACAACAAGGACGAGTACAAGAAGATAAAAGCGGGATTGACAGAACTGACAGAGATGACACAGACCATTTCCTTCTCAGGACATGCCGTCTATGATATCTTTACCGACTCCCTGCAACTGCAAGGGCTACCCGCCGGTGTTTATCTGCTGGAGTTCACCAGCCTTCCTCAGACTGAGATTGTCCGCCAGTTGTACTTCGTATCGGGCATCCGACTCCTGCAACAAGGCCAGCCCGACAACAACCGTCGCTATGTGGTCGTCGACGCCACTACAGGACAACCCGTCAAGAACGCTTCTATCCGTCTATCGTTCCGCAAGAACTGGAAAAGTCCTGAGACCACCCGTGTGCTCACCTGCAACAGCCAAGGAGAAGTGGTCTATACCGGCGAGCAAAGGCCGTCAAGACTCTTTGCCTACACCGCCAATGATAGTTACTGTCCGGAGCAGAACGGCTATGGTGCCTACAGCTATTACGAGCGACAATATAATAACGAACATACCAACCTGTTTACCGACCGCGCCATCTACCGTCCAGGCCAGACCGTCTATGCCACCGCCATCGTGTGGAAAGAACAGTCGGTCCTTGACAATGCCGCCGTCAGCGATAAGGTCGTGAAGTTTGAACTGCGCGACGCCAACTACAAGTTGGTTGCCGAACAGCAGGCCACCACCGACCGCTATGGCAAGTGCAACGTACAGTTCACCCTGCCTACAGGTAAACTCAACGGTCGCTACTCCATCCGCACCAATAACGGAAATATCAGTTTCCGTGTCGAGGAGTACAAGCGTCCTGCCTTCCAGGTGACGTTCGACGATTATAAGGAATCCTATCAGGCTGGTGACACCGTGCAGGCCAAGGCCAAGGCCATGAGCTATGCCGGTGTACCCATCCAGGATGCGAAGGTGCATTATACCGTGAAGCGTTGTGTTGCCTTCTGGTGGATGTCCTACAGCCGCTATTGGCAGGGAGGTTATTTCGGTGATGGTCTCCGCGAGACGGTTGTCAGCGAGGGCGACGCCACCACAGCCGACGATGGTTCATTTACTGTGGGCATGCCGTTAGTAATGCCCGAAGACCTTGGTCACCACACTATGTTCTACCATTTCGTCGTCGATGCCGACGTCACTGACCAGGCTGGCGAAACGCACCACGGCAGTCTGTCGCTACCCTTGGGCAACAAAGCCACCTCACTGACCTGCAACATCCCCGAAAAGGTGCGCAGCGACCAGTTCCCCGCGATTACCTTCACCCGTCGCAATGCCGCCGGCAAGGAGATTCCCGGCAAGCTGCGCTACCGCATCGATGGCGGCAAGTGGCAGCAGTGGTCTGCCAATGGTCCATTATCAATTAACTATCAATTGAAGAGTGGTCAGCATCGCATAGAGGCTATCTGCGCCCAAGACAGCATCGACCAGACGTTCGTGGTGTTCAGTCTCACCGACAAGCGTCCAGCTTTCGAGACCCACGACTGGTTCTACGTCTCTCATGAACAGTTCCCCAACGATGGAACACCCGTCACCGTACAGGTGGGGGCATCAGATCCCAACACCTATATTGTCTATAGCCTCTTTGCCGGCAAACAAAAGATTGAGGAAGGTGCCGTCAAGAAGAATGGTGAACTCATCAATCGTCAATTTACCTATCGCGAGGAATATGGCAACGGACTGCTGCTGACCTTCGCATGGATGAAGAACGGCGAGTGCTACAGCCACCAGCAGGTAATACGTCGTCCCATGCCCGACAAGAGATTAAAGCTGCAGTGGACCACCTTCCGCGACCGTCTGACACCTGGCCAGCAGGAACAGTGGCAACTGAAGATTAACAAACCCGATGGGCAACCCGCTGACGCCAGTCTTATGGCGGTACTCTACGACAAGAGCCTCGATGCCCTGACTTCTCACCAGTGGTCGTTTACACCATCGTCGTACCAACCCGTCTCTTCTACCTCCTGGCAGCATACAGAATTCAGAAACATCTGGGCCTCAGCCAACAAAGAGATGAAGTACATCGATGTCGACCAACTGCAGTTCAGTCGTTTCGATGAGAGCATCTTCCCCATTTACTACAAACCCATTCGCGTCCGTGGACGCGGTGTACTCATGAAGGCCAATGCCGCAGCCCCAGCAGCCCTGAATTCACAAGCAGCGTTGGAAGAAACCTCTATCGGTGCATTCGATGTAAAGGGCAACGATGAGTCTGGTAGCGAGATGCAAAAAGGCTTGGAAGAAGTCGTTGTGGCTGGATACGGAGTAAAGGGTCATGATGAGGTGGAGGAACAGAAGGTGCAAGTCCGCGAGAACCTCAACGAGACGGCGTTCTGCTACCCCACCCTGCAGACTGATAGCGATGGCAACGTTTCGTTGTCATTCACACTCCCTGAGAGTCTGACGACCTGGCGATTCATGGGTATTGCCAATACTGCCGACATGCTCTATGGCTACATCGACGGCGAGGCTGTTGCCCAGAAGGATGTGATGATACAGCCCAACATGCCGCGCTTCATCCGTGAGGGTGACAAGGCCCAGATTTCTGCCCGTCTTTTCAATACCACTGACCACAGTGTCAGCGGTACATCCCTGTTGCAACTGATAGACCCTGCTACCGACAAGGTGGTCTACCTGCAGTCGTCACCCTTCACCATCGATGCCAGTGCCGCTACCGCTGTCACCTTTGTGGTCAGCGGTTTGCCCGCTGACATCAGCCTCCTTATCTGCAAGGTCACTGCCAAGGGCGAGGGCTTCAGCGATGGCGAGCAGCACTATCTGCCCATCCTTTCTAATAAAGAATATGTCACCAAGACAGTACCCGTCACACAGCATGAGGCAGGCACCAAGACCATCGACCTCACCAAGTTGTTCCCACAGGGTACAGACCAGCAGAAATTGACCATCGAATACACCAACAATCCTGCATGGCTCATGGTACAGGCGTTACCCACCTTAGGTCAGCCACATGAGCACAGTGCCATTGACCAGGCTGCTTCGTACTATAGCAACCTGCTGGCCAAGCATCTGTTAGACCAGAACCCACAGGCCAAGCGCGTCTTCGAGCAGTGGAAGCAGGAAGAGTGGAATGCGGTTTCCCCGCATTCATCCTCACTTGCTTCGCAATTAGAGAAGAACGAAGATCTCAAGGACCTCGTTCTGCAGGAGACGCCATGGGTAGCTGCTGCTGACAAGGAGAGTGAGCAGCGTCAGCGTCTGGCCGACTTCTTCGACGAGAACGGTATTGCGAACCGTCTGCAAAATGCTATAGATAAATTAAAGGAGCTACAGAACAGTGACGGTTCCTTCTCATGGTATCCTGGCATGGAGGGTAGCACCTACATCACCGTGGCCATCGAGGAGATGCTGGCCCGCCTGCAGCGTCTATCATCACTCACCTCTCACCTCTCACCTCTTTATAACAAGGCCTTCACCTACATTGGCAAGGACATGACGGAGATGGTGGCTAAAATGAAGAAGGAAGAGAAGAAAGGCCATCGTCAGACGTTTCCCTCCTTCACCGCCCTTCGCTGGCTCTACCTCTGCGCCATCGACGGCAGAACGCTGAAGACGGATGTCAAGGCCGCCAACGAATACCTCATCAAGCTATTGAAGAAGGATATCAAGCGACAGACTATCTATGAGAAGGCCATGACCGCAGTCGTGCTCGCCAAGCATGGCGAGAAGACCAAGGCCGCCGAGTATGTGAAGAGTCTTAAGGAGTATACCGTCTATACGGAGGAGATGGGCCGTTACTATGACACCCGTCGCGCCAGCTATTCATGGTATGACTACAAGATACCCACCGAGGTGGCTGCCATTGAGGCTATCCAACTGGTAGCACCTCAGGACAAGCAGACCGTCGACGAGATGCGTCGTTGGTTGTTGCAAGAGAAGCGCACCCAGACATGGAACACGCCTATCAACAGTGTCAACGCCATCTATGCCTTCTTAAACGGCAACTGTAGCACGCTGACAACCAGTCAGTCTGCCACCGCTCTTATGGTCGACGGTTCGCCCATCGACACCAGCAAGGCCTCCGCCGGCCTCGGCTATGTGAAGAGCGCCCAGCCCTATCAAGGCGAGCACACCTTCACTGCCACGAAGACCTCCGAAGGTACCTCATGGGGTGCTGTCTATGCACAGTTCCTGCAGAAGACTGCTGATATCGAGGCTTCGCAGAGCGGCATCACTGTCAAGCGCGAGGTGATGATGGCGGAAAAACCGCTATCCACAATGGACGCACTGACCGTTGGTCAGCGCATCCGCGTCCGTATCACCATCGAGACTACCCGCGACCTTGACTTCGTGCAGGTAGTAGACCGTCGCGCAGCATGCATGGAACCTGTCAAACAGTTGTCGGGCTATCACAATGGCGCCTATTGCTCACCCAAGGATAATGCCACCCATTATTTCTATCGTGGACTAAGCAAGGGCAAGCACGTTTTAGAAACCGAATACTACATTGACCGTGCCGGTACCTATGAGACGGGCACCTGCACCGTAGGTTGTGCCTATGCACCAGAGTTCCGTGCCACAGCACCGTCAACAACACTTACTATTACAGAATGATGAAAAGAATACTGATTATACCCATACTACTGTTGGGCATGCTACCCGCCTGCGCCCAGAAGCTGATTATCGAAAAGACCACCATCGACGTGGGACGTACGGGTTACCAACAGCCCATCACAGCAGTCTTTGAGTTTCGCGTCAAAGGCAGCAAGAAGGTGAAGATAACAGATGTGCGCCCTGACTGCAACTGTACTAAGGTGGAGTATCCCAAGACGGAGCAGGGCGACAAGTTCCAGATTCGCATGACCTACGATGCCCGCCAGTTGGGACATTTCGACAAGCAGGCTGCTGTGGTGTCCAACGCTACCAGCAAGCCCTTCTATATCCGCATGAAGGGTATCGTGCTCAGAGAATACCAGGACCTCAGCAAGAACTACCCCATCACGATGGGTGATATGTTGCTCGACCATAGCGACCTGGAATTTGACGATATCAACCGCGGTGACCAGCAGGTACAGGTAATACATATTTATAATGGTAGCACCAAGGTGGCACAGCCCAACCTGATGCACCTGCCACCCTACCTGTCGGCAACGATGGTTCCTGAGCGGTTAGGCCCTGGACGTGCTGGCATGCTGACAGTCACGCTGAACTCTAACCTGTTGCACGACTATGGACTGACACAGAGTTCCATCTATCTGGCTGAAAACCCTGGCGACACCGTCAGTGCCGACCACGAGATTGCAGTCTCTGCCGTCCTGCTGCCCTCCTTCCTCGGTATGACGGCTGCCCAGAAGCAGTATGCCCCCAAGATGCAACTGTCAAAGACCACAGTTGATATCAACTTCAACGGCAAGAGCAAGAAGAAAGATGTTATCGAAATCACCAATAAGGGACGTACCGAGTTAGACATCTCGTCGCTTCAGCTCTTTACGGGTGGCTTGAAAGTATCTCTCGGCAAGAGTAAGCTGAAGCCTAGTGAGAAGACAGAGCTAAAGATTACAGCCATGCGTGATGAGTTAAAGAAAGTACGCACGCGCCCGAGAATTCTGATGATTACCAATGATCCCGACCACTCTAAGGTCACCATCACTATCAATGCAAAATAGAATATGGAACATCCCGAGAATAGTGCCGAATATGCAGGCTTACAGGTGAACAGCGGCGTAGAACAGCCGTCCATCATCAACCCCTATCTGAAGCGCAACCGCTTCCGCCGTCGTGAGCTGTCAGCTGCCGAGATGGTGGAGGGTATCGTGAAAGGCGACGTCACCATCCTCTCACAGGCTGTCACGCTGGTAGAGAGCGTCAACCCCGTCCATCAGGCCAAAGCCCAGGAGGTCATCAATAAGTGTCTGCCGTATAGTGGTAACAGCATCCGCATAGGCATCAGTGGGGTACCTGGTGCTGGTAAGTCAACGAGTATCGACGCCTTTGGCATCCATGTGCTCAAGGAACACGGTGGACGACTGGCCGTCTTGGCTATCGACCCCAGTAGTGAGCGTACCAAAGGTAGCATCTTGGGTGACAAGACACGCATGGAGAAGCTCAGCGTCCATCCCGACTCGTTCATACGCCCTAGCCCTACGGCTGGCTCCCTGGGTGGCGTGGCCCGAAAGACGCGTGAGACCATCATTCTCTGCGAGGCTGCCGGCTTCGACAAGATCTTCGTCGAGACCGTAGGTGTCGGACAGTCAGAAACGGCCTGTCACTCTATGGTCGACTTTTTCCTGCTGCTACAGGTCGCTGGTACGGGTGACGAATTGCAGGGTATCAAGCGTGGCATCATGGAGATTTCCGACGGCATCGTCATCAACAAGTGCGACGGCGACAATGTTGACCGCTGTCACATGGCTGCCACCAACTATCGTAACGCCCTCCACTTCTTCCCCAAGTCAGAGAGCGGCTGGATGCCTAAGGTGCTATGCTATAGCGGTTTTTTCGGCACGGGCATCAAAGAGGTATGGGACATGATCTACGAGTATGTCGACTTTGTCAAACAGAACGGCTACTTCGACTACCGTCGCAACGAACAGTCGAAATATTGGATGTATGAGACCATCAACGAGCAACTGCGTCTGAAATTCTATAACAACCCCGTCATTCGCCAACAACTGCAAGATGCCGAGCACGCCGTATTGGCAGGTCAGCAGACCAGCTTTACCGCTGCCCAAAACCTGTTGGATACGTATTACAACAGCTTACTAACCCCATCAATCCCATGAGTTTAAAGATAGAAATAGATAGTGGCAGCGGTTTCTGCTTCGGAGTGACCACTGCCATCCAGAAAGCCGAGGAGGAACTGGCCAAAGGGGGCACGCTCTACTGCCTGGGCGATATTGTACATAATGGTATGGAATGCGACCGTCTGCGTGAGATGGGGCTCATCACCATAGACCACGACGAGATGGCACGTCTGCACGATGTCAAAGTACTGCTGCGTGCCCATGGTGAACCACCTGCCACCTACGAGCTGGCACAAAAGAACAATATCGAGATCATCGATGCCACCTGTCCTGTGGTGCTGAAGCTACAACAACGTATCCGCAAACAGTACTCCCTCACCTCTCACCCCTCACCTCTCACCTCCCAGATTGTCATCTTCGGCAAGAAGGGACACGCAGAGGTATTGGGTCTTGTCGGTCAGACGGTAGGTAACGCCATTGTCATCGAACACTTCGACGATGTCAAGCAACTAGACTTTTCTCGCGACATCTATCTCTATTCGCAGACCACTAAGTCGCTCGACGAGTTCCACAAAATCATCGACTACATCCAGTCGCACATCTCGCCTGACGCCACTTTCCGCTCGTTTGACACCATCTGTCGCTCCGTAGCCAACCGCATGCCCAATATCTCGCAGTTTGCCGCCCGCCATGACCTCATTCTCTTTGTCTGTGGGCGCAAAAGCAGTAATGGCAAGGTGCTCTACAACGAGTGCTGTCGCGTCAACCCCAACACACACCTCATCGAGGGGCCTGAAGAGATAGACCAAACCTGGCTTGAAGGTATCGAGTCCATAGGCATCTGTGGGGCTACCAGTACCCCAAAATGGCTGATGGAACAGTGCAGTGATGCAATTAGAGGTGAGAGGAAGTAACTATTTCCTTCACTTCGACCACATTTTTTTCAAAAATATCTGTTTATTTTAAAAAAAATGTGTAACTTTGTACTTTGTAAACAATTAACTACTATTTTTACTAATACAAATCATGGTCTACAACGAGACTGAAATGTTTGTAAGATGGAGAAATTCGTAATCATTGACGCTCACAGCCATTTGTGGTTGAAACAAGATACGACATGGAACGGAAAGATCATTCGTTCTATGAAGAACGGACGTAGCATGTTCCTTGGAGAAGAGGTTCAGATGGTTCCGCCGTTCATAATTGATGGCACCAACTCGGCAGAGGTATTCCTTTCCAACATGGACTATGCACAGGTTTCTGCCGCCGTAGTTGTACAGGAGTTCATCGATGGTATACAAAACGACTACCTTGCAGACGTTAAGCGCCGCTATCCTAACCGATTCTTTATCTGTGGAATGTGCGACTATCTCCACGATGGTTTTTACCAACAAGCAGAACGCTTGGTATCAGAAGATCTCTTTCAGGGCATGGCCATTCCCGGACACAGACTGCTTGGGCGTTCCCTGACATCGCTGGAGATGATGCAGTTCTTTCATTTGATGGAGGAACATGACCTGTTATTATCCATAACTTTGGCAGATGGAGATCAGCAGGTTGCAGAACTGAAAGATGTCATCAGTGACTGCCCGCATCTTCGTATTGCCATTGGACATCTGGGTATGGCAAATCCTCCTCAGAAGAATCCATGGGAGAACAACAGTTGGCGAGAACAAATTCTGTTAGCAAGAAATCCTCAGGTTATGATAGAGATGGGAGGAATCACTTGGCTCTACCATCACGAATTCTATCCCTTCCCTACTGCCATCCGTGCGATTCGCGAGGCAGCAGACTTGATTGGTATGGAGAAACTTATGTGGGGTAGCGACTATCCAAGAACCATTACAGCTATCACCTACCGCATGTCTTACGACTTCATTCTGAAAACTACTGAACTGTCGGATCACGACAAATATTTACTCTTAGGTGGGAATGCCTATGACTTCTACCGATTCGGAGATTTACCTGACCTACCTTATATTAAGAACATGAGTGAATAATTACATGAAGGAACAAACTTACTAAAACAAATAAAGAATATGACAAACTATCCTAAAATCGGTATCCGCCCTACCATCGATGGTCGACAGGGAGGTATCCGCGAAGGTCTTGAGGAAAAGACCATGGCATTGGCTAAAGCTGTAAAGGACCTGATTGAGAGCAATCTTCGCAATGGTGACGGTTCCAAAGTAGAGTGTATCATCAGCGACACCACTATTGGACGTGTCGGTGAGTCGGCAAGATGCGCTGAGAAATTCGAGCGTGAGGGTGTCGGTTCCACTATCACTGTTACCAGTTGCTGGTGCTATGGCTCTGAGACCATGGATATGAATCCCTACTATCCCAAGGCAGTATGGGGCTTCAATGGCACTGAGCGGCCGGGCGCTGTGTATCTGGCTGCTGTACTGGCTGCCCATGCTCAGAAAGGCCTGCCCGCCTATGGCATCTATGGACACGACGTGCAGGACTTGGACGACAATACCATTCCTGAGGATGTAGCAGAGAAGATTCTGCGCTTCGCTCGCGCAGCACAGGCTGTAGCAACCATGCGTGGAAAGAGCTATCTGTCACTGGGGAACACATGTATGGGTATTGCTGGAAGTATCGTCAATGCTGACTTCCTACAACAGTACCTTGGCATGCGTACAGAGTATGTATCGCTAGTAGAGATTCTGCGTCGTGTCGACTTTGGCATCTATGACAAGGCCGAATTTGAGAAGGCGATGAAATGGGTAGAGAAATACTGCAAGCCCCAGGAGGGTCACGACTATAACGAGGACCGTCCGCTATTCCCTGGCGTGCCTATGACGACGTTCAACGGCAAAGGCAAGGGCAAGAACCGTCAGGAGAAGGACGAGGACTGGGAATTCACAGTTAAGAACATGATGATTATCCGCGACCTGATGCAGGGCTCTGAGAAGCTGCTGGAGATGGGGTATAAGGAAGAGGCTATCGGACACAACGCCATTGCTGCAGGTGTGCAGGGACAGCGTCAGTGGACGGACTACAAGCCCAATTTCGACTTCCCTGAGTCGATGATGTGTACGTCGTTCGACTGGAATGGACCTCGCGAGGCTTACACCTTGGCTACAGAGAACGACTTCCTGAATGGTATGTCGATGTTGTTTGGACACTTGTTGACCAATCGTGGCGTGATGTTCTCAGACATCCGCACATATTGGAGTCCAGAGGCTGTAAAGCGCGTCACTGGAACAGAGCTGAGTGGTACTGCCGCTGGTGGTTTCATCCACCTCATCAACAGTGGTGCTACCACCCTTGATGCTACAGGCGCTATGACAGACAAGGATGGCAATCCAACTATCAAGCCATTCTGGGAGATGAAGAACGAGGATATGGAGGCTTGTCTGAAGGCTACCTCATGGATGCCTGCCGACCGCGACTATTTCCGTGGTGGTGGCTACTCGTCACACTTCGTCACAAAAGGTGGTATGCCTATGACGATGCTGCGTCTGAACCTCGTAGCAGGCTTAGGTCCTGTATTGCAACTGGCTGAAGGGTGGACGGTAGAGCTCGACCCCAAGACGCACGACATACTGGACAAGCGCACAGACCCCACATGGCCTACCACTTGGTTTGCTCCACGTCTCGACCCCACAAAGGATGCTTTCAAGGATGTCTACAGCGTCATGAACAATTGGGGTGCTAACCATGGTGCTATCTGCTACGGACATGTCGGTGCCGACCTGATTACCCTCTGTGCTATGCTCCGCATCCCCGTCTGTATGCACAACATTGCTGACAAGGACATTTTCCGTCCTGCCGCATGGAATGCCTTCGGTATGGATAAGGAGGGGGCCGACTACCGCGCCTGCCAGAATTTCGGTCCATTATATAAATAAGGTATATGGAAGAAAGATAGGAACCGAGATTGTCAAGGTGGGAATCTTGGTAAATTTTGGAGAGCCTTTGATTACATTTTAAATAAAATAACGTCTTTTAATAAATAGACTAGCAACTACTACAACAAAAAAATATTAACTTAAAAACTGCTTATGAAAAAAAATCATTTATTTTCGTACAGTAAGATCTGCACATTAGCTCTACTTGGAGCGAGTGCACTCTTCCTTACATCGTGCGCAGAGGATGGTTACGACGATGATGAGCGCTTTGATGCCGGTGTATCAAATACACAAATGGAAGCTGTAAAAGCTGATGACATTACCGTTACCGCCAGTGCCGATGGTAAGTCGCAAACGTTCACTTGGCCGGTAGTCTTAGGTGCAAGTGGATATCGCGTAAATCTGATTGACATCAGCAATCCTGACGAACCTATCATTAACGATAGTATTGTGGACGGATGTTCGGTTACAGGAAAACGTGAAGAGGACGTCAAGTACAGATTGACAATTCTGACTATTGGCAACAAGGCAAAAGGTAACACGGACGCTTCTGCCGTGGCTACAAAGGAGTTTTCAACATTTACTCCTACCTATAAAGTTATTCCTGCCGGTTCGAATTTGAATGAGTGGTTTGATGCCAACCCGCTACCTACTGACAATCTGGAGAATCTTAATTTCGACTTGGAAAGTGGTGCTACATACACATTGAGTAAAGAACTTGACTTTAACACAAATGCTGTAACTTTCCGTTCGAACAGTAAGACAAATCACGCCACAATTAATTTCTCTGGCGAAGCAGTTATTACCTTTGCTGCTGCCTTCAACCTGAAGTATGTGGATATTGACTGTTCGGCTATGGAAATCAGTAGTACCAACCATGGTATCTTTGCATTCAGTAAGGATCCATCAGCTTGTCCCACAGGTGTAGATATCGATGCAAGTCTTTACAAATGGGAGAATCCGATGATTAAAGACCCTATTACTTTTGTCAACTGTAATTTCAAGAACGTACAGAGCTATTTCTTCTGGGACAACCAGCAGAAAGTTTGTGCAATGACCATGTTGATTGACAACTGTGTAGTTCAGCTGGCTCCACAAAAGGCATTTGCCGGTGGTGTATTTTGGACCAATAAGGGTGGGCAGATCAATGAACTATATATCACCAACTCTACCTTCTATGAGTTAGGCGATAATCCTGGTGACTATAAGTATTTCTATCAGGCAGGTATGGTCAGCGGCGAAGAAATCTATGCCGACAAGACTATTGCTACCAACACCGTTAGTTATACCAATTCTACATTCTCGCATGTTACATGGAACAACGGCCAATGGGGTAACTACAACCGTATGGGTGGACGCAGCTGCTCACACTGGATCATGACCGACTGCATCTTCTTTGACTGCTCACCTTCGGGTGTTCCCCGTCGTTTCCTGCATGGTAAGCAGAACCAGCCTCATGTCACCTTCAACAACAATACTTATATGAAGGCTGACGGAACTTTCCAAGATATCAAGGAAGACGGCAGTCACGACTATGACAACTCTGGCACAACCATCGAGGAAGACCCACAGTTTGCAGACTGGGCTAATGGCGATTTCTCCATCAGTGGTGCTACTCAGGTAGCTCGCCAGACTGGTGACCCACGTTGGTTGCCCTAATATTGCTAAGAACTAATAACAACGAACTAAGAATTAGAATTCTATGAAAAAATATATTAAATCTTTAAGCCTTAGTCTGATGTTGATGTTCTCAGCATCGGCAATGGCACAAAACCAAACGGTGACAGGTACCGTAGTCGATGAACTCGGCGAACCTGTAATCGGTGCTACTGTAAAGGTGAATGGCGACAAGAGTAAAGGAACCGTGACAGACCTTGACGGTAACTATAAGTTATCAGTCCCTGCTGGCGCAAAGATAACCATTACCTATATTGGCTACATGCCTGTGACGGTAAAACCTGGTGGTACTGTAAAACTGCAGGAAGACAAGCAAACGTTGGAAGAAGTGGTAGTTGTAGGTTACGGCTCACAGAAAAAAGCTCACTTGACGGGTTCGGTATCAACCGTTGAGGTTGACGATATTCAAGACCTTGCCAATGGCGGTTTGGGACAGTCGCTCAGCGGACTGGTCAACGGTCTGAGCGTTAGCGGTGGTGACTCTCGTCCTGGTGAGAATGCCCGCCTGCAGATTCGTGACGTGGGTTCTCTGGGCGAGGTAGGTTCTACCGCTCAGCAACCTTTGTTCGTTATCGATGGCTATATCTATCCTAACGATGTGAAAGTTGGTAACTCAACACAGAACCTAGGTGCAGAGGCTTTCAACAACCTCGACCCCTCTGAAATCGAGAGCATCTCTGTGCTGAAGGACGCATCTGCTGCCGTTTACGGTGCTCGTGCTGCCAATGGTGTTATCCTTGTTACCACCAAGAAAGGTAAGCAGGGAGCGCCCAGCATCAGCTATAGCGGCTCAATTGGTATCACTGACGAGGTGACACGTCCTAATATGCTGAATGCCTACGAGTATGGTCGTCTATATAATGCAATTGCAGCTGCCGACCCCACCAATACTTCGCTGAACAAAAGAACTGCCCTATTCCAGGCTGACGAATTGGAGGCCATGAAGGGCTTGAACTACGATTTATTAGACAAGTATTGGTCAAGTGGCTATACTACTCGTCATGCTGTCAATGTCAGTGGTGCTACTGAGAATGTAAGCTACTTTGGTGGTATTACCTACTTTAAACAGGATGGTAACTTAGGAAAGCTTGATTACGATCGTTGGAACTATCGTGCTGGAGTGGATGTAAAACTGAGCAAATGGCTATCGGCTAATCTGACAGTTAGTGGTGACTATGGAAAGAAGAACAAGCCCTTGGTAAAGGTTGGTGGATCAGGCGATGAGAAAGATTATAACCTGTTGTTGACTCGTCCCACTTACATTCCGGAGTACGTTGGTGACTATGCTATCCCTGCTTATGGTGTCAGTGGTGGTCAGAAGAACCAAAACCAGAACTACCATTACGATGTTCTGCAGAACAATGGTGACTACAGCCGCAGTATGACATCAAATACCAATATTGGTGCTAGTATTAAGTACGACTTCGGATGGAGTAAGATTCTCAACGGTTTGAAACTGAGTTTTAGCTATTCAAAGAGTATCAACAACGATAAAACTAACCAGTACGGATCAAGCTACACACTATACCAGATGTTGACTCGCTATGGTTCAGGAAATCATCTCTATACTCCGACAAGCGGTGACGATGCTTCATTTGACTATATGGATGCGTCGAACTTCAATGCGATGACGATGAAGAATGGTAATATGCTTTATCGCACGATGACCCGTACGGACAACTACCAGATGAACTTCACTGCTCAGTATGCCCGTGACTTTGGTCGCCACCACGTCAATGCCCTGTTCTCCATTGAGAAATCTGAGGCAGAATCAGAGTATCTGATGGGACAGCGTGAAAACCCAATGCCATATACAAGTGGTCAGTCGAACTCTGCTGATGGTGAGCAAACAACGGTATTTACGCGTTCTGAGAGTGGTACATTGTCTTATATCGGACGTATTAACTACGCTTATGCAGACCGTTATCTGTTTGAATTTCTGCTTCGTTCTGATGCATCTACCAAGTTTGCTCCAGAGAACTATTGGGGGACCTTCCCTGCCATCTCTGCAGGTTGGGTCATTAGCGAGGAACCTTGGTTCCAGAATATCAAGGCACTGAAATTCGTTGATTTCTTGAAAATCCGTGCAAGCTGGGGTCTCACAGGTCGTGATAACCTTGCTGCATGGCAGTGGATGCAGATTTATGCACAGGATTCTAACCGTGGTCCCGTCTTCGGTACTGGTATTAGCAATGACGCTAAAGGACGTGTAACGATTAACAAGAACAATTCTGCAGTAAATCAGGATGTGCACTGGGATAAATCATACAAGACCAATATCGGTCTGGACTTCCAGTTCCTAAACAAGCGTCTGGCCGTTAACGTCGACTATTACTATGAGAAGAACCGCGAGATGCTGATGAACCTTTCAACAGATATTCCTACCACCATCGGTACCCAAACAGCCTCTCAGAACTGGGGTGAGATGAACAACTGGGGTTGGGAAATCGGTATCACTTGGCGTGACAAGATTGGAAAGGACTTCAAATATCGTATAGGTATAAACACGGGTTACCATGACAATGAGGTCTTGGAGATGAACTGGGAGAAAGAATATATCTATCGACAGATGACACCAGGCAGCCGTACTGACATTGGTACATGGGGTATGCAGTGCATTGGTATGTTCCGTTCGTTCCAGGATATTGAGGAGTACTTCGAGAAGTATCACATTACCTCGTATATGGGTATGACTAAGGATAAAGTTCGCCCTGGTATGCTGATATATAAAGATGTACGTGGTGCTTACAATGCCGAGACTGGTGAATATGATGGTCCTGATGGTATCGTTGATAAGGATAACGATCAGGTTTGCTTGTCAAATCGTTCAAACCCATACGGATTCACAATTAATGCTCATGCAGACTGGAAGGGTATTTCGTTGACTGCCCAGTTTGGTGCATCATGGGGTGGCTATACGACATTACCATCTGCTGCTATTGGTGTGGCTTCAGGTTCAAATATCGAGTATTACAACATGCCTTCATTCTGGAATGTAGACAACATGTACTCTTATCAGGATGTGACAGACGCAAACGGCAACATTGTTGTAAAAGAGAACCGCAATGCGGAGTATCCTAATTTGGCTTATCAGAGTGTGAATGCTGTGACGTCAAGTTTCTGGCGTATTAGTGCTGCAAGTGTTCGTCTGAGTCGTCTGACTCTCGCATACACCTTCCCCAACCAGTGGTTTAAGAAGGTTGGTGTCAAGAATGTGCGTCTGAACATCACTGGTCAGAACCTCATCAACTTCTACAACCCTTATCCCGATAAGTTTACAAGTCCTATGGCTGGTACTTATGGCAATTATCCCACATTGCGTCGTTGGGATATTGGTGTTAATCTCTCGTTCTAAATAATTATAAAGATAATGATTATGAAAACTACTATCAAATATATCAGCTTCGGTCTTGCTTCGGTCATGGCACTTTCAGCTTGTAGTGATAGTTTCTTGGAGGACAAGAAAAACTATGACAATGTGACTGCCGAGGTATATAATCATATTGAAGGTGCTAATGCACGTCTTAATGACCTATACGGATGGTGTCTCCCTCAGGTGGCCGACTTGAGCACAGGCACTAACTACCTGTCTGTATCTATTGGCAACAATGATATTGCAGGAGGTTCTACAGAGGAGTATTCTGGTTTTACCGACTTTACGAATCCTCAGATAGCTTTGTCATCAATGAGTGGTACTAATGGTGTCCCAGATTATTTCATGGGCGCTCATAATAATATCCAGAATTCTGTCTATGGGCGCATTCGCAACATCAACGATTTCATCAAAGGTGTTACTAATAGCACGCTGTCGGATGAGAATAAGAACATCATGCTGGGTCAGGCTTACTTCTTCCGTGCCTGGTGTTACTATAATCTGGTGAAGTGGTATGGTGGTGTGCCCATCGTTACGGAAGTGCTTGAACCTGTCAAGGATAACTATACTCCCCGCTCTACAACCAAGGCTTGCATTGAATTTATATGTAACGATCTTGACCAGTCGGCAAAATTACTTGCTGATAAGACCATGAACGGTGGATGGACTGGTTCCGATTGGGGACGAGTTACCACTGGTACGGCATTGGCTCTGAAGGGCCGCGTACTGCTCATGTGGTGCAGTCCTCTGTTTAATCGCAAGAACGATGAAAACCGTTGGAAGACTGCTTACACTCAGATGAAACAAGAACTCGAAAGTATCAAGGCTTGTGGATATGGCCTTTACACTTCTGGATCTAACGTCAATGGTAGCGACTTTGCCAAGCAGTTCCTTTCGAATGGTATCAATCCTGAGGCAGTATTTGTAGCATTGTACAATAACATTGTTGCAGACGGTTCTGATATCCAGCGTAACAATAGTTGGGAGCGTGCTATTCGTCCGAAGAATACTGGAGGTAGTGGTAAAACAGCTAGTCTTTCTCTGATAGAATTGTTCCCAATGGCTGATGGAAAAATGCCTGACCTTTCAGGCCTTCCTGCTTTGGAGACTGGTTCACGTACTTATGCAAACACTTATTCTAAGTTGGCACGCAGCCAGTATGCTTACGACGAGTCGGCTCCTTTTATGAACCGCGACCCACGTTTCTATCGTACATTTGCTTTCCCAGGCTTCCGCTGGGCTTATCAGGGTGATCCTACTCAAGCCGATGCCAATAATCCATCTTATGATGGTGGTAAGAACTACGTACTTTGGAACTATGTTTGGTATGTTGACAAGAACGACCAGGGCAACATTGAAAGTGGTAACTCCTACGCAGCAGACAACCTGTTGACCAACAAGGCAGGAATCTATGTTCGTAAGAAGAGTGATGACTTAGATGTAAACGGCTCACCTCTGTACAATTACGATCCTATTGCCAGTCAGCATTTCTATTCAGGTGCTCCTCTCATTGAGTTGCGCTATGCAGAGGTTCTGTTGAATCTTGCCGAGGTGGCTTGCGGTGCTGGCCAGGTAGAAGAGGCTTTAGGCTATATGAACCAAGTACGCAAGCGTGCTGGTGTTCCTGACTGGACAACCGCTGACTTTATCGGTGACCAGCAAGCAGCATGTATGAGTGCCATCCTGTATGAGCGTCAGATAGAATTTGCTTACGAGGGCAAGCGCTTCGATGACATGCGTCGTTGGATGCTTTTTGACGGTGGAACTCTGACAGAGCCACAAGCTGATGCCGACGCAGAGCAGCAAACATTGCCAGCATCTTGGAAGGTAACTGGTTGGGGTGGCAACACATGCACTTGGCTGGGCTTTACACCATGGAACGGTCAGCGTCGCGAGCGTGTTGAATTCCGTACTGCAGACCAGTTCGGTGTTGGTGGAACAACTTTCAATAGTGACCCGCTGGTAAATGCTGGGGTTGCACGTCCTGATGGCGTAGACTTCAGTCAGGCAGACATCAACACTCAGCTAACGACACTCAAGACCTGGTACAACACCAATCTGGTTACATCGTATAAGTTGGGTGATAGTCGTGACTCACAGAAGAATGCGCTCTACAATGCTTTCCGTCCCAAGTACTACTTCTTAGGGCTGAGCCAGGGTGCACAAAGCCACAACCCCGAACTGCCACAGACTATTGGTTGGGCAGACTATAACAACAGTGGTGCTAATGGCACTTTCGACCCACTCGCAGAGTAATCTAGAAACACATAACTCTCTCACTATCGGATGCATCGCAATGGTGCATCCGTTTTTTATTGCAGCACTAAAGCAGTTTCCCCTTTTCAAAAAATTCCTTTCACTTTCACCGCATGTATGCGAAAGCCCTGTATATAAATGGTTCGCACGTGTTCCTGGCATGCGCGAAGTGGTGCGGACGTTTCACATTGCTTTCACAAAATCGGTGAAACGTTCGTGAAACGTCAAAAACGAGGGAATGGCCTTGAAAGCCCTGTAGAAAGGCGACTGTGAAAGTGAAAGCATTTTTTCGAAAACGTCTCTCGCGCGGTGCAGGCGGGCGCGCACGTGCGAAAGACGGCCCCCTCGTCTCTGTATCAGCCTGTCTCGTCTCCGTATTAGCTCATCCCATCGCTGTATTAGCTTGTCCCAACTACGAGACAGCTGTTCCTGCGCGCGAGAACAGCTAATACACGAAAAAGCCGTACCATTTTCTGAAAAACCGTACCACTTTTTCACCGCTACAGCTGTCCTTACAAAAAAAGGCTAATAAATTTGCTCATTACCTTAATTTGTTCTACCTTTGCACAAACTATCACTCAAACTATCTCTAAACTACATCAAAAAAATGAACAAGAATCATATCCTACGCTTAACGACATTGTTATTGGTTTCCTTTGTGACAGCAAACCTATCTGCTGCTCCAAAGCCCAAGAAAGAAGTGTATATCCCCATGGACTACTCCACCTGTGGATATCACGCCTCGGAGCAGGCTATCCCCAATATAGAAACAATGGTATCGGTCAACTGGCAAACAGGCGACTGCAGCCAGCTCATCCAGCAGGCCATCGATTATGTGGCGTCGCTAAAGCCCGATGCCAATGGACATAGGGGAGCCATCGTCTTAGGCGAAGGTCGCTTTACCATCAGCAAGCCCCTGCGCATTACGACTTCAGGTATCGTACTGCGTGGCCGATACAAGACAACGCTGGTAAAGCAAGGCGTCGACAGAGGAGCGTTGATATATATAGAAGGTGTTGCCAAACCTCAAATCGTCAAACCAGATACCCTGCAAATCAGCAGTGAGAAGATTGCTGCAGGCAGTTGCATATTGCCAGTCAATGGCGGGAACTTCAAGGTTGGCGAGCGCATTCACATCGTGCGTCCTTGTACGAAAGAGTGGATCCTAAGCCTGAAGATGAACGACTTCGGTGGTGGATTGGACTATACAGGTTGGAAGCCTACCGACATCGACATCACATGGGACAGAACGGTAAAGTCCGTTGATGGCAACTCCATCACCCTCGATGCTCCCATCACCACGACTATCAGTCAGGCCTTCGGCGGAGCCTATATCGTCAGGAATCACCATATCTCAGAGGTTACGGAATGTGGCATCGAGAACATGACTCTAGAGTCAGAGGTAAATGACTGGAATCCAAAAGACGAGGACCACTGTTGGGACGGTATCTACGTCGACAATGCCCGCGATTGTTGGGTGCGCATGGTAAACTTCCTGCATCTGGCAGGCTCTGCCGTCAATCTGCAGAAACAGACCAGCCGAATCACCGTAGAAGACTGCCTTGCTCAAGAGCCCGTCTCGGAAATAGGAGGATGGCGACGACAGGTTTTCCTGACTCGTGGACAACAGACGCTCTTCCAGCGTTGTATCTCCCGACAGGGAATCCACGACTTTGCTGCTGGCTATTGTGCCGCAGGTCCCAACGCCTTCGTACAGTGTGAAGGTGAAGAGTCTTTGGGGTTTAGTGGTAGTATCGGATCATGGGCAGCAGGACTGCTCTTCGACATCGTCAATATTGATGGTAGCGATATCCGCTTTGCCAACTTGGAACAGTTTCAGTTCGGAACAGGATGGAACACTGCCAACTCGATGCTATGGCAATGTACTGCCTCCACCATTGAATGCTATTCCCCCGATGCCGACAACCGCTGCAGTGGTCATGGCTGCTGGGGAACACTGACGGGAAACGGAGAATGGACCAGCAGTAACGACCATGTAACACCCCGTAGTCTGTTCTATGACCAGTTGGAGAAACGACTAGGCAAATTGCCTTTCGCCCCCTATATTCTTCCCCGTTCCACCAATGCATCCAGCTCTCCTACAGTGGAACAGGCAATGGCATTGGCACAGGAGTCACTAACCCAGCCAAGACTCACTATGGAGATGTGGCTTGACAGTATTCCTTTTACAGCCACTACCCAAGGCGGTATATCCGCCAGTCTGGCTCAAACCGCCCATCCTACCCCATCCACCCTTCCCAGCTATTCCATCTCCAACGGTCATCTGACCGCCAATGGTCAGTTGATTACTGGCAACCAATACAATGTCCCCTGGTGGAGCGGAAGAGTGAAAGACAACTTCATTGAACAGGGCGCCAAACCTGCTATCACACGTTTTGTTCCTGGTCGTGAAGGAACGGGCTGGACTGATCGCATTGACTCTGTTGTCAACTACATGGCAGCGAATCGCTATGGTGTTTTATATCACAATTACGGACTCTGGTATGACCTTCGCAGGACAGACCATGAGCGTATCCGACGTGCCGATGGAGACGTGTGGGCACCCTTCTACGAACAACCCTTCGCCCGCTCTGGAGAAGGAACTGCATGGGACGGTTTATCACGCTATGACCTCACAAAGCCCAATCGCTGGTACTGGAGCCGACTGAACGAATTTGCCCATCAGGCAGCGAACCAGCAAATTCTCCTCTATAATGAGCACTATTTCCAGCATAACATTCTGGAGGCAGGAGCCCATTGGGTGGATTGTCCTTGGCGCCCCGTCAACAATATCAACGGCACAAGCTTCCCTGAACCTGTTCCCTTTGCAGGCGACAAGCGCGTGTTCATGGCTGAGCAGTTCTATGACGAACAGAATCCGACATTGCGTCCACTGCACCGCCAGTATATCCGGATGTGTCTTGAACTAACGAAAGACCAGCCTAACGTGATACATTCCATCAGCGCAGAATATACGGGTCCACTGCATTTCACCCGTTTCTGGCTGGAGACTGTTGCCGAATGGGAGGCAGAAACAGGTCGTCATCCGCTGATAGCACTCAGTTGTACCAAAGACGTACAGGACAGCATCCTAGCCGATCCAAAACTGCGCAAGGTCGTTGATATCATCGACATTCGCTACTGGCATTATAACACACAGGGACTATGGGCACCCGAGGGCGGTAAGAACATGGCGCCACGACAGTGGATGCGAAAAATGAAGGTAGGCAAGACTGGTTTCGAGGAAGCCTACCGTGCCGTCCGCGAGTATCGTGACCGCTATCCTGAGAAAGCCGTCACCTTCTTTTCACAACAGTATCCCACCTACGGCTGGGCAATACTCATGGCTGGCGGTTCGCTGCCGAATATTCCCGTCAAGAGTCAGGAGACAGGAGGTAAGGGGCTGGAGAAATCCTCCAAGCTACAGCAGGCGTTCCTTAAAGACGTCTGTCAGATGTCGCCCATTGAGAGTACAGACTGCATCGCCACAGGCAAGGCCGGCACCGGTTATCTTGTCTATCCTCAGGGTGATGCGCCCACCATCTCGGTACCTACCGACAAATACCAGGTTTACACCATCGACATGAAGAGTGGTGCTATCAAGCTGCAACAGAAGTCCGTGCGTCTGCAAGGCTCCTTTACCCCCAAGACCACCTCCTCAGGTCAACTTCTGTGGCTCCGTGCACAATAATATTTGAACCCCTCGAGAGGGGGCAGCGTAAGCAAATGGCGAACTTTAACACTATTTAAAGTAAAAAAAATCATATTTTAGGGGCTCTTCTCAAAAATAGTTACTACTTTTGCAGCAACAAACTACTTCTACTGCAAAAACTACTAAAAAGTAAAGAGATGGAAGACTTCTCTAAACTATACGACAAACACATCGACGGCCTCTTCGCTTTCGGTTCAAAGTTCATGACCGATCGCGAGGCACTCAAAGACTGTATTCAAGACGTTTTTGTAAAACTGTTTACGCGTAAGGACGGTCTCAGCAACATCAGCAACATCGAGAGTTACCTTTATATCTCGCTGCGCAACCGCATGAACGACGAGTTTCGTCGCAACACAAGACTCTGCGACAGTGAGATCACCGATGCCAGCATGCAGGTAATCGCCGAAACCGATGAATACAATCGTGAGCAGATGGAGCATAGTCAGTCGCTCTCCGACAGCGTGACAACGTTTTTCGACAAGCTATCACCCCGTCAGCGACAGATTATCAATCTCTATTACCTAGAGCATCGCAAATACGATGACATCTGTCAGATTATGGGCATCAACTATCAAAGCGTGCGCAACCTGATGCACCGCAGTATCAGCCGGCTCCGTGAATATGCCGGACAGATGATACAGAACGCATAAAAATCTTTTCATTGGTTACACCAATGCCATTATTCCGTCTTAAAATAAACAGGTAATAATGGCAACAAAAGGAGATAGCAAGAAGGGGAAACGCCTCTATTCTTTTATCCCGCCTCTACAGCCTCTTTCTAAAGAAGAAAAGGAAGAGCTGAAGATGCGGATAATCGTTGCTATTCACCAATCGGTAGCATTAAATTAGAGATTATTCAAAGCACATATGAACAAACTACGCATTTTACTTTTTTCTGCTTTAGCATTCGGTTTCTCATGCCTTGACACCATTATGGCACAAGAACGTTATCAGGTGGGGGTCTGCGATTGGATGGTACTGAAACGTCAGAAACTGGGTGAGTTCCAACTTGCTAAGGAGTTGGCATGTGACGGTGTAGAGATGGATATGGGCGGACTCGGCAAGCGTGAGATGTTCGACAATAAAATGCGCGATGCAAAGACCGCAGCTTTCTTCAAACACACAGCCGACAGTCTTGGAATCCGTATCGGAGCTATTGCCATGAGCGGATTCTACGGGCAGGATCTGACCCTGCGTGACAACTACCTCGCCTTGATGGAAGACTGTTTCGAGACCATGAAACGCATGGGAGATGTCAAGGTTGCCTTCCTGCCATTAGGCGGATGCGGCAACGACTGGACAACCGATAAGACGAAGCGTAAAGAAATTGTCAATCGCCTCCATGCCATCGGTGAGTCAGCCAAGACACATGGCGTCGTAGTCGGCATCGACACCCCGTTAGATGCAGCAGGCAACCTAAAACTCCTGAAAGAGATTAAAAGCGATGGTATTGCCATCTTCTATAAATGGCAGACCATCATAGAACATGGCTGGGACATTCCTAAGGACATGAAGAAACTCGGTGCCAGGAATATCTGTGCTATCCATGCATCGAATACCGACAGTCTTTGTCTGCGCAACGACCCTGCCATCAACCTGCCGCTCATCAAACAGACCCTCGACGAAATGGGCTGGAACGGATGGCTGTTTGTAGAAAGGAGCCGTGACGTGAAGATGGTAAGAAATGTAAAGATGAACTACGGCAATAATGTGATGTACCTGAAAGAGACTTTTAACTCCTACCCTGCTCCAACAGTAGTACTCGACAGTGCCGGACGCGACAGCAAGTATGTGGAGACTATTATAGGACGTGCCAGGAAAGCCACTGACGAGTTAAGCATCACATGGACGCCATTGGGACAGAATGTTCAGAATATCATAGCCAACCGTTATTTCAAGCTCAACGACATCTATGCTGAGCGTGACTCCGTAAAGAAAACGGACAAGAAACTTGCAGAGGCACAGTGTGACTCAAAACTATATCGCTCCCACTTCGGTTTTGAAGCCGACCTCTCGATGTACCTGAAGCCTCAGGACATCGAACGAGTGAAAGATGTGATGACCTTCAATGTGGTGAAAGTGACCTACGAGGCACACTGCGACATGATTCCTACCTTGAAAGAAGAGGAAAAGGCACAGATTCTTGCCTGGCTGATAGAAGCACGTGAACTTGCCATTGACGCAGAGAGTTCAAAGAAGAAACACGAGGTGTTCGGAAAATACAAGGGACGCATCAACAACTACCTGGCAAAACGAGGCTACGACTTGGTCAAAGAGCGTGAGGCCTGGTATGAACGGATAAAAGCAAGAGGAGGAAAGATATGAGAAAACTGATTATTGGCATCATGCTGTGCTGCACGACTGCAGCAACGGCACAGGGACTGACAGACATGAGTAACAGTCGTCAGGCCCAGATGAAGAATACGCCTATGGGAGCCGTCAAATGGACTGGTGGCTTCTGGGGCGACCGTTTTAACATGCTCTCCACCACGGGTATCTGGGACATGTGGAACACTTGGAACACGCCTTGGGAAATCATCGATGACATGGGACTGCACGGCAGTAACGGTTTCCGCAACTTTGAAGTGGCTGCCGGAACAGTAAAGGGCAAGCACCATGGTCCTCCCTTCCACGACGGTGACATGTATAAATGGCTGGAGGCATGTGCCGCCGTTTATGCTATCACCAAGGACCCGAAGATAGATGCCTTGATGGACAAGTTCATTGAGCAGGTGGCACTCGCCCTGCGCAACGACGGATACATCCATACCCCCGTTGTAATCTCGGAGCGTAATGCAGGCATCGACACTCATGCAAACACGGAGAATGCAGCAGGTATTGAGATTGGCAAAGACCAGAAACACGCCTTTGCTTCGCGCCTGAACTTCGAGACCTATAACCTCGGGCACCTCATGACGGCAGGTATTATCCACAAACGTGCCACTGGTAAGACTACACTCTTCGACTGTAGCAAGAAAGCCGCTGACTTCCTGTATAATTTCCTGACGAACGATGCCGCGGAACTGTCGCGCAATGCCATCTGCCCCAGCCACTATATGGGGGCTGCAGAGATGTATCGTGAGACGGGTGACGAGAAATACCTGACACTAGCCAAAGGTCTCATTGCCATCCGCGACAGTGTGACGAACGGTGAAGACCATAACCAGGACCGTCACAAGTTCCGTGACCAGTATGAGGCGATGGGGCATGCCGTTCGTGCCAACTACCTCTATGCCGGAGTTGCCGACCTCTATGCCGAGACAGGTGAGGAACAGCTGATGAAGAATCTCTCGGCCATCTGGGATGACATCATCCAGCATAAGATATACATCATGGGAGGCTGCGGTGCACTCTACGACGGAGTGTCACCTGATGGTACCACTTACAATCAACCCTCCATCCAGCAGATTCATCAGGCTTACGGACGACAGTTCCAACTGCCGCAGGAAGCTGCCCATAATGAGATATGTGCCCAGATTGGCATGATGCTCTTCTCCTGGCGTATGTTTCAGACGACAGGAGACAGCAAGTATATCGACAACATCGAGAACGAATTGTATAACGGTATCCTATCTGGAATCTCTCTCGATGGTAAAGACTTCTTCTATACAGAGGCACTGCGTCGCACAAAGGAGTTCCCTTATGTCATGCGATGGCCTAAGCACCGTCAGCATTACATCACCTGTTTCTGTTGCCCTCCCAACACCCTGCGCACCCTCTGTGAGGCACAGGAATATGCTTATGCTATCAACGAAAACACGCTATACGTCAACCTCTACGGCCAGAATGCTTTGAAGACCAAAGACCTAGAAGTAGAACAGCAGACCAACTACCCCTGGGATGGTAAGATCACGCTGACTATTAAGAAAGCCAAGAACCTGACGAATGTCAAGTTACACAAGCCAGACTGGGCAACAGAATATACAGTAAAGGTGAACGGTGAACCAGCAGACCTTGACATTAGCCGCAAATGGAAGAAGGGTGATGTCATCGAAGTCAACTTCGACATGCGGCCCCGACTGATAGAGGCGAATCCGCTGGTTGAAGAGGCAAAGAATCAGATTGCTGTCCAGCGCGGTCCTATTGTCTACTGTCTCGAAGGTGAGGATATCGAAGGCGGCTATCGCATCAATGACATAGCCATTCCTGCCGACATACAGTTTACAGAACAGAAAATGACTATCAGTGGGCATGAGATGACTGTATTGGAAGGTGAGGCTGTCCTCGTGAATCAGGAGAAATGGGACAACCAGACGCTCTATCGGGAGATTCGCCCCACAAACAAGAAGAAAGTTAAGATACGACTCATTCCCTACTATGCATGGGACAACCGAGGTATTCAAGACATGTCTCTCTGGTTGCCATTAGCACGATAACATTATGAGAAAAATCACCATTATCCTATTAGGTCTATTAGTTAGGGGCGCATCAGCATATGCGTCCCTATCGGACTTTTATATAACGCCCGACTCCTCTCTGACAGAAACCATACAGAAGGCCCGTGAAGCCAAGAGGTTAGGACAGACAACGGCTGTGACGATTCACCTGAGTGCAGGCACCTATCAGCTCTATGAGCCGTTACGATTACGCCCGGAGGACAGTGGACTGACTATTCAAGGAGAGAATGCCGTCATCAGCGGCGGTATGGAGATCAAGAACTGGAGGAAAGAAGGCAAGTTCCTGGTAGCTGACGTTCCCGACTTCAACGGTCGCCCCATCGATTTCCGCCAGTTATGGGTCAACGGCAGGAAGGCGGTAAGAGCCCGTGATGTGAGTGATTTTGAAAAGATGCACCGCATCATGACCTACGACAAGAAAAAACAAGTATTGTGGGTACCCAAGAAGGCGGTTGTCAATATTTTGAAGGCTCCATATGCAGAAATGGTCCTCCATGAGATGTGGTGTACCTCCAACTTGCGCATCAAGAGTATCACCGTACAAGGCGACTCTGCTGCCATACGCTTCCACAACCCAGAGGCAAACCTACAGTTCAAACACCCCTGGCCCTCCCCCATGACTCCCAATACTGGGCATCCGTCACCATTCTATCTGACAAACGCCAAGGAACTGCTTGACGAACCGGGGGAATGGTATCATGATATCCGTGAGCATAAGCTCTACTATAAGCCTCGTGACGGTGAGACCATCCGCGAGGCCGTCGTACCCGTACAGGAAACATTGCTGGAGTTTATCGGCTCTGCAGAGCGTCCCGTTCGCAACATCAACATCAAAGGGATTACCTTCAGTCATACTACCTGGATGCGGCCATCTGAGAAAGGACATGTGCCCTTGCAGGCTGGCATGTATCTGACAGAAGCCTATAAACTGCGTCCGCAGATTGACCGCCCCAACAACCACAAACTTGACAATCAGGGTTGGCTCGGACGGGCTGATGCTGCCGTAGAACTACGATATACGGAGGATATTAATTTCGATGGCTGTCGCTTCGAACATCTTGGAGGCTCCGGCCTGGACTATGTTATTGCCTGTCGCCGTGGCACGACGACAAACTGCATTTTTACTGACATCGCCATGAACGGCTATGTTTGCGGTTCGTTCTCACCAGAGGGACTGGAGACGCATCTGCCCTATCAGCCTACCGACTTCCGTGAGGTATGTACAGGTCAGACCATTGAGCAGTCGGAGTTCTATAATGTTACCAATGAAGACTGGGGATGTGTAGCAATCGCAGCCGGTTATGTCAGTGGCATCACCATTGAGCATAACACCATCCATGATATCAGTTATACGGGAATATCATTAGGTTGGGGATGGAACCGTGACCTTGTCTGCATGAAAGACAACAAGGTTCATGCGAACCTCATCTACGATTATGCCCAACACATGTACGACTGTGCTGGCATCTATACCCTCGGTAATCAGCCCGGCACTGTCATCTCAGAGAATGTAGTGCGCGACATTGCTAAACCGAGTTATGTACACGACCCGAATCATTGGTTCTATCTCTATACAGACGAAGGGTCTTCCAACATCATCATCCGTGAGAACTGGACTCCTGAGGAGAAATACCTCCAGAATGCCAACGGTCCCGGCAATATCTGGGAGAATAATGGACCACAGGTAAACGAACAGATCAAGAACAATGCAGGAAAGAAATAAAGCAACGTGGATATGGTACCCTGGCGATTTTGAAATTTGGCTGGGGAATATCTTCAATAACCGCCGTACGGAACGGGGGGCAATGTTTCCTCCGTTCTGGAAACAGGACTCACACTACGTGACAGTGGAGTTCTCTCACGAGTTTAATCTCGAATATGAGGAAACAATTACCATTGCCTGTGAGGGACAGTTCAACCTCGCCCTCGACGGAAAACTGCAGTTTGGAATGCCCAAGACGTTTGTGGTGCCTGCAGGCAAACACAAACTGAATCTTAAGGTATGGAATCAAGAAACTCCCCCTGCCCTATTCATCGAAGGCGAAACCATCCATACGGATTCTACTTGGCTTGCCACCTATGAGGATAAAATATGGATTGACGAGAATGGAATTGCCCACGGTTCTGGCATCTACGTATCTGCCGCCTCCTGGAATTTCGACAGCATAGAAACACCACCCTCACAATACCGGTTGGAGCGGAAGGAACAACGTCCTGTATGTTGCTATGACATAGCGACAAACGGGAAACTCCATGACTTCGGACGGGAGACTTTCGGTTACCTAAAAATCAAAAACCTCCAAGGCACACTCCACATCTATTACGGCGAAAGCCGCGAGGAAGCCCTCGACAAGGAGCATTGCGAAACACTCGACGTGCTCTCTCCACTTACTTCTTCCCTCTCCAGTAAGGCTTTCCGTTTCGTTTATATTGAGACAGAAGAAGGAACCACCTATGACGAGGTTCTAATGGACTACGAATATGCCCCCTTCGATGAGCAGCGCTCAGGCTCCTTCCGATGCAATGACGAGGAGATTAACAAAATCTGGAAGGTGGCAGCTTATACCATGGACCTCACCACCCGTGAGTTCTTTATGGATGGTATCAAGCGTGACCGTTGGACGTGGAGTGGTGATGCCATCCAGTCGTATCTGATGAACTACTACCTCCGCTTCGACACAGAATGTGTCAAGCGCACCATCCGCCAGTTGCGTGGAAAGGATCCTGTTACGGCCCATGTCAATACCATCATGGACTATACGTTCTATTGGTTTAAGTCCATCCACGACTACTACCTGTATACTGCCGACAAGGACTTCGTTCAGGAAATGTGGCCGCGTATGGTGACACTGATGGAGTATGTCAAAAGACGCCTGAACAAGGACGGCATGGCAGAGGGACAACCCGACGACTGGATATTCGTAGACTGGGTAGATTTCCCCATGCACAAACGCGGGACGCTATGTTTCGAGCAGATTCTGCTCATGAAGGCAATGGAGACGATGGCACTATGTGCCAAGCTATTGGGTATCAACAAGAGCGACTATCGCGTAAAGGCCGAAGAGCTGCGCAACAAGATCAAGCAGACTTTCTGGAACTATGAGCAGAAGGCATACTATCATGCCATTGAGGACGGAAAGATGAACAAGCAGATTACCAAGTTCCCCAATATGTTTGCCATCCTCTATGGTCTGGCCTATGAAGAAGAACGTCGTGAAATCATGCAAAGCGTCATGCTCAACCCAAATATCGACCCCATCACGACGCCCTATATGCGTTTCTACGAACTGGAGACACTCTGCATAGACGGTTTGCAGACTCAAGTGCTACAGGAGATACGCGACTACTGGGGTGGTATGCTTCGTGAGGGGGCGACCTCGTTTTGGGAGAAATACAATCCCGAAGAGACTGGTACACAACACCTTGCCATGTACGGAAGACCCTACGGAAAGAGTCTCTGTCATGCCTGGGGAGCCAGCCCGATTTACCTGATCGGCAAGTATTACCTAGGGGTGCAACCTACCAAACCTGGCTATGAGGAGTATCTTGTGAAGCCTGCCTTGGGAGACTTACAATGGATGGAAGGTGATGTCCCGACTCCTTTTGGTAAGATACATGTGACGATGAACCAACAAGAGGTTACCATCTATAGTGACGGTGGAAAAGGAACCCTAGTCATTGGAGAGAAAGCAATAGAGATTCCAGCAAAACAAGAAATAAGAATAGGTCTATGATGAAGAAACTGATATTCGCACTGTGCTTATTGAATACGCCATTTACCTATGCAAAGGTAAAAGTCAAGAACGTAAGTCCGCAGACCAACTATGCCGCCAGTCTGTTGACAGGCAAGGAAGGTCAGTTCAATGTGTCTGTTGAAGTGGCTGACAACGGTGAGGCAGAAGGATTCACACTTCTCAGAAAAGACAAGCATGTCCGTGTTATCGGTAACGATGGTGCTGGTACGATTTATGGAGTCAACAAATTATTAGAACTATTACAGGAAGACCCCACACTCAGCAACCTGACCACACAGAGTGAGGTGCCACAGATGAAACTGCGCGGAGCCTGTGTGGGACTCCAGAAGACGGTCTACCTTCCTGGTCATCGTGTCTACGAATATCCTTATACCCCCGAGAACTTCCCTTGGTTCTATGACAAGACTTTGTGGATCAAGTATCTGGATTTACTTGCAGAGAACAATATGAATACTGTCTATCTCTGGAACGGCCATCCTTTCGCCTCCCTGGTGAAACTCAAAGACTATCCCTTTGCGCCAGAGGTGGATGATGAGACGATGCAGAAGAACCAAGAAATGTTCGGATTTCTCGTTGACGAGGCAGACCGACGCGGTATCCGTGTCATCCAGATGTTCTATAATATCATCCTTAGCAAACCATTTGCTGACCACTACGGATTGAAGACACAGGATCGTAACCGTCCTATCACCCCGCTGATTGCCGACTATACGCGTAAGTCTATCGCTGCCTTCATCGAGAAATACCCGAAGGTGGGATTTCTGATCTGTCTCGGGGAGGCGATGTCTGGTATTGACAATGACATCAAATGGATGACGGAAACGGTGATTCCCGGTATCAAAGACGGTCTGAAAGCATCAGGACGGACGGATCTCCCACCGATCATTCTTCGTAACCACGACACCGACGGTCCTGCCGTGCTAAAGGCCTCCCTTCCACTCTATCCGAACATCTACACGATGAACAAATATACAGGAGAGTCGTTGACGACCTATGAGCCAGGTGGTCCATGGGGTGAGACACATCGTATGCTTGCCGCTGCAGCACCGATTCATATAGATAATGTACATATCCTCGCCAACCTGGAGCCGTGGCGGTGGTCATCACCAGCCTTTACCCAGAAAGCCGTACAGGCGATGCATCGTGTGCATCATTCGAAGGGACTGCATCTCTATCCACAGGCCTCCTATTGGGACTGGCCCTATACAGCAGATAAGTTACCCAACGGAGAACGCTTGTTACAGATTGACCGCGACTGGATGTGGTATAAGGCATGGGGCCGCTATGCATGGAGTGACCAGCGTGGCGATGACAAAGCATACTGGAAACGGCTGTTGGCTGATTATTATGGCATCAGTAAGGAGGCCGCAGAGCATCTGTTGAATGCTTACGATGAGTCGGGCGAGATTGCCCCCAAACTACTCCGTCGCTTCGGTATTACGGAAGGTAACCGTCAGACGTTGCTCTTGGGTATGACAATGGGTGAACTGGTGAATCCTTATAAGTATACCATCTATCCCGGCTTCTACGAGAGTTGCGGACCTCAAGGTGAGAAACTCATCGAGTATGTTGAAAAAGAATGGAAACACGAACAGCATGTGGGTGAACTGCCGTTGGACATTGCCATGCAATGTGTCACCCATGGTGAACTGGCATGTTCAGCAATCTCAAAAGTTGCTCCCCTTCCTACTCGCCACCAAAAAGAATTCCAGCGTCTGGGTATAGATTTGCAATGTTACCGATTATTTGCCCAATCCTTCTATTATAAAGTATTGGCTGCACAGCAGGTGTTGAACTACAAATGGTCAAAGGACATCAACTGGCTCGACCGTGCCGTTCCGCTATTAGAAATGAGTGTGGCAGCATGGCAACAATTGGCTCAAATCACAGACCTGACCTACCTCTATGCCAACTCGATGCAGACTGCCCAGCGTCGCATTCCTGTAGGAGGCGATGATGGTAAGATGAAGACGTGGAGCGAACTGGCTGTCGTCTATCAGGATGAACTGGATGCCTTAAAAACAAATATTGAGAAACTGAAGCACCCAGTGGCACAGACAGATGCCAATATACAGCCTGCCACTCCCGCACGAGTAAAGCTCTACAATCCCAACGCCCAACTCATAACATTAAAGAAGGGAGCTATCGTCTTCGAGAACCGTCCTGACACTCCTGTTGACTCCGTTGCTCCGGAACTAGTCGGCATGCGGGCACTCGTACTGAATCGTGACACGACACGCATTGTAGGTACCACCATCGAATTTGAGAGCGACAAACCCGTGAAGTTACTCGTAGGTCTCTTCAAAGACGACGACCCCAAATGGGCTAAGGCTCCGAAACTGGAAATCGATGCCACAGGCAATGAGTACGGTCAAGCAGAGCCTCTGCTCACCAACGCCATCAGCATCGTACAGATGCCGAAGGTAAATATCCACCAATATACGCTATCTGCTGGGCATCAGACACTCCATCTGCCCAAGGGTATCCTCATGGTGGCAGGTTTCACCCAGAGCGATATCAATCCCCGCGACTGTGGCCTTAACGGACCCTCGAGCGAAGTCGATTGGCTATTCCAAAAGTAAACACGTATGAAGAAGATACTCCTCACCATCCTTTCACTTATCAGTGTGCTCAGTGGTTTTACCGCTGACATCATCCCACAGTCTGACATGCAACGCATCTACAACGAGGTGCGCACACCGTATAAATATGGTATGGTGGTGGCCCCTACGGACAACTATCACAAGATAGACTGTCCTACAGTCTTCCGTGTTGGCGACAAATGGCTGATGACCTATGTGGTTTATAATGGAAAAGACGGACTGGACGGACGAGGATATGAAACGTGGCTGGCATCTTCTGACGACCTATTACATTGGAATACCGAAGGGCGCATCCTTTCTTATAAAGAGAACGGATGGGACATGAACCAGCGTGGCGGATTCCCTGCACTCATCGATTGGACATGGGCTGGGAACTATGGTATTTCCAAATACAAGAAGAACTATTGGCTGACCTACATCGGTGGACATGGCACTGGCTATGAGGCTGTTCGCGAACCTCTGAAGATTGGCATAGCCTGGACGGATGGCGACATCACTCAAGCGCATGAATGGCAGTCAGGCAACAAGCCCTTGCTCAGCATCAACGATAAAGACGCACAGTGGTGGGAGAAACTTGTACAGTATAAAAGTACCATCTATGACGACCCACAGAAAACATTAGGCAAGCGTTTCGTGATGTTTTATAATGCAGGAGGCATCAATCCTGCTAATGACCTCAAGGCTGAACGCATAGGTATCGCCCTCTCCAACGACCTGAAGAAGTGGAAACGTTACGAGGGCAACCCCGTCTTCGCCAATGAGGTAGGTGGTATCATCACGGGTGATGCGCAGATTGCCAAGATGGGCGATCTTTATGTGATGTTCTACTTCAAGGCCTACGACCCCTCACGAAAGTACAATGCCTTCAATACCTTTGCTGTCTCGCGCAACCTGATTCATTGGCAGCGTTGGGAAGGCGAAGACCTCATCTGGCCTACGAAGACCTATGACGAGATGTTTGCCCATAAGAGCTATGTGCTAAAGCACAACGGCGTGGTGTATCACTTCTATTGTGCTGTCAACAACGACCAGCAGCGTGGTATTGCTGTCGCCACCAGTGTTCCCATGGGACGCTCACAGGTCCACTTCCCAGCACCAGAGCGCAAAGACCGTCGTACCATCACCTCGCTTAATGACAACTGGCAGTCTTTGGTAGTTGGTCGCGATTCTATCGCAACAACCATCAACGTTCCTCATAACTACGATGACTACTACGGCTACCGCCAACTTCGTCATGGAAATCTGCACGGCAGTGCTATATACAATAAGTTGTGGAACACAGAGAAGAAGGACGGCAAGCGCTATTTTCTTCAGTTCGAAGGTGTAGGCACCTATGCTACAGTTACCCTCAATGGCAAAACCTATCCCAAGGAACTCGTGGGTCGTACCGTGTGGACACTCGACGTGACAGATGCTCTTAAGAACGGAAGTAACGAGCTAAAAGTGCTCGTAGACCATCCAGCCCTCCAGACGGAATCACCCTGGGTGTGTGGAGGCTGTTCTTCGGAATGGGGCTTCAGTGAGGGGTCGCAACCCTTCGGCATCTTCCGTCCTGTATCACTTATCGAAACAGATGCTGTCCGTATCGAACCCTTTGGCGTACATATCTGGAACAATGCCCAATGTGACAGTGTCTTCATCGAAACGGAAGTAAAAAACTATACCAACGAGGCTCAGACCATCGAACTCGTCAATAAGTTCACGCAGGCTTCCGGTAAGCAGGTGTTTAGGCAGGCAACGACTTTGACGTTGCAACCAGGCGAGACACGCCTCGTCAAGGATGCAGAACGTATAGAGAATGTCCACCGTTGGAACCTCGACGACCCCTATCTTTATAACCTCGCCACTATGATTAAGCGAAGTGGGAAGACGACGGACGAGGTGCGAACGCCTTTTGGTATCCGCAATATCTCTTGGCCTGTATTAAGGAAAAATAGCGATAATCGATTCTACTTGAACGGTAAGTCCGTCTTTATCAATGGCACCTGCGAATACGAACACTTGCTAGGACAGAGTCATGCCTTCTCGCCAGAACAAATTCGCAGTCGCATCAAGCAAATCCGTAATGCAGGCTTTAATGCCTTCCGCGAGGCCCACCAGCCCCACAACCTGCTCTATCAGCAATTGCTTGACGAGCAGGGTATCCTCTTTTGGAGCCAGTTCTCTGCCCATATCTGGTACGATACGCCTCAGTTCCGCGAGAACTTCAAACGACTGTTAGTGCGATGGATTAAGGAGCGTCGTAATTCACCCTCCGTCATCCTTTGGGGCTTACAGAATGAGAGTATCCTGCCCAAGGAATTTGCCCAGGAGTGCTCTGACATCATCCGTTCGCTCGATCCTACTTGCAAGGACCAGCGTGCCATCACGACCTGTAATGGTGGAGAGGGTACTGACTGGAATGTCATTCAGAACTGGAGTGGCACCTATGGTGGCAGTGCAGACAACTATGACAACGAACTGAAACGCCCAGACCAACTGCTCAATGGTGAGTATGGAGCTTGGCGCACCATCGACCTGCACGGTGAGGCAAAGTATAGCGAGGAATCGTTTACTGCTTTGCTAGAAAAGAAGGCTCGTTTGGCTGAACAAGCCTTTTCAGTAGGTTGCGACTCAGTCGCAACAAACAACAAGGGTGTCTGTGGTCATTTCCAGTGGATATTCTCATCTCACGACAACCCTGGACGCAACCAGCCCGATGGTGCCCTGCGTCGTATCGACAAGATTGGTCCCCTCAATTACAAAGGCCTCACCACCATTTGGGAGGAGCCCACTCCTGCTTACTATATGTACCGCCAGCGGTATGCAGCCACCACTCCCGGTGCGTCAGCGTCGGGTATAACCGCTGCAGAGCGCAATCACAACTTGGTAAAGGGAGCAGAGGGCTACCATTACCTCTACCGTATCAATTGTGGAGGCGATGCTTATAAAGATGAGTTTGGACAGTTGTGGCAGGCTGACGACACGCTCTACAGCCATTCATGGGGACAGGACTATGGTATGCACCCCTATCAGGCTTCTCAGCGTCATATCTCTGACGACATAAAAGGCACCAACAGCGACGAACTCTTTCAGTATTTCCGCTTTGGTCGTCACCGCTTGTGGTACGACTTCCTCGTTCCTGATGGTAAATATCGCGTAGAACTCTACTTCGCAGAACCTTGGCACGGAAAAGGTGGTGGCGAAAAGGACGACTACGAAGGCCTTCGCATCTTTGATGTCACCATTAATGGCGAGACGGTTATCGATGACCTCGACCCTTGGGCAGAGGCAGGATATCTGGGTTCCATGAAACGTGTGGTGACAGCAAAGGCTAAGAATGGGCGCCTACATATCTCCTTCCCTGAGGTCAAGGCTGGTCAAGCTATCATTGCTGCCATTGCAATAGCGAGCAAAGAGCAAGACATTTCTCTCACCTCTCACCCCTTATCTCTCACCTCTTTAAAATGGCGCGCCTTTGATACAGACACCATTGCCAAACTCCCTAAGGAGGAACTGCCCCTCGATGTAGACCCACGTCCAGCTACCGTTTACGAGCCTCAGAAAGTCAAGAAGGGGCAGCCTACTACCTTCATCATTACTCCTGGCTTAGGACAGGAATACGCCATCCGTTTCCGTTTCAAGAACATCACAGGGGCACCAGTTACTGGTCATCTGACCATTACCGATTCGAAGCATATCGTACTCGTGAACAAGGAAATTACTTTCCCCGCCACGCCCAATAAGTTCAAGATGCTCAGCACCACTACCGGTACGCAGATTAATGCCGGAACCTATACGCTACGCATTGATGCCAAGGACATCGAATTCAAAAATATTGAAATACAATGAGAAAGTTGATTCTTATCATATTCGCCCTTACTACCCTCTCGTTAGGAGCCCAAGATCACCACGACTGGGAAGACAACCACGTGCTACAGATTAATCGTGAGCCAGCACGGGCCTATTTCATTCCCTATGGTGAGAAGCAAGGCGATAGAATGCTGTTGCTGAACGGACAGTGGAAGTTCCGCTGGACGAAGACACCAGAAGAGCGTATCAAGGACTTCTATCGAACAGACTATGACGCTTCTTCATGGAAAACACTAGCTGTTCCTGCCAATTGGGAGGTTAATGGCTATGGTACCCCCATCTACGTCTCTGCTGGTTTCCCGTTTAAAATTGACCCACCACGTGTGACTTCTGAGCCCAAAAAGGAGTGGACGACCTACGTAGAGCGCAATCCCACTGGACAGTATCGACGCACCTTTACCCTACCTGCTTCGTGGGACAATGGTCAGACGTTCCTTCGTTTCGAAGGCGTGATGTCTGCCTTCTACGTTTGGGTGAATGGGAAAAAAGTAGGTTATTCCCAAGGTTCGATGGAGCCCTCGGAGTTTAACATCACTCCTTATATCAATAGAGGCGAGAACCAGATAGCCATCGAAGTATACAAATACAGCGACGGTTCCTATCTCGAAGACCAGGATTTTTGGCGCTTTGGAGGTATTCATCGTGATGTATTGCTCTATCACACGCCAGATGTCCGTCTGAGCAATGTGGCTGTGAGGGCAGATGCCAATGGACTGTTGCAAATCAATCCTCAGTTTTCCGTTTTCAAAGGTCAAACGGGAGAAGGCTTTCGTTTTATCGCAACCCTCTATGATGGAGAAATTCCAGTAGGGTGCGATACCGTCGCAGCCTCCGAGGTTCTTGACCTCCAACACAAAGCAGCCCGCATGAATGAATGGTTTCCACAACGTGGCTATCATAAGTTCAACCGCATGGAGATGAAGGTAAAGAACCCTCGTCTTTGGAGCGCTGAACATCCCAGCCTCTATACGTTACGTCTACAGTTGCAAGACGACAAAGGACAGACCATTGAGCAAGTAAATCAGAAAGTGGGTTTCCGCACAATAGAAATCAAAGACGGGCAGTTGCTCGTCAATGGCCAAGCCATCAAGATTCGTGGTGTGAATCGTCATGAGCACGACCCTCACACAGCTCGTGTCATGAGTGAAGCGCTGATGCTGAAAGACCTCCAACTGATGAAGGAGGCTAACATCAATGCTGTTCGCACGAGTCACTATCCCAACTGTCCACGTTGGTATGAGCTCTGCGACTCGATAGGAATGTATGTGATGGACGAAGCAGATATCGAGTCACATGGACTTCGTGGCACCCTAGCCTCAACGCCCGATTGGCATGCGGCTTACCTCGACCGTATTGTCCGTATGGCTGAGCGCGACAAGAACTTCCCATGTATCTTCTTCTGGAGCTTAGGCAACGAGAGCGGCTATGGTCCCAACTTCGCTGCTGCCTCTGCTTGGCTCCATGAGTTCGACCCCACACGTCCTGTTCACTACGAAGGGGCTCAGGGCGATCCTGATCCCAAGACAGTGGATGTTATCAGTCGTTTCTATCCTCGTGTGATGGACGAATACCTGAACCCTGGAATCCCTGAGGGTTCTGACAAGGAACGTGCCGAGAATGCCCGTTGGGAGCGTCTTTTAGAGATTGCCAATCGTACCAACGACAACCGCCCTGTGCTCACCAGCGAATATGCACATTCTATGGGTAACGCTTTGGGTAACTTCAAAGAGTATTGGGAAGAGATACTATCTCACAAGCGAATGCTTGGTGGTTTTATCTGGGACTGGGCCGACCAAGGAATTATGCGTGGCGATAGCGTATTCTACGGAGGTGACTTTGGCGACAAACCCAATCTACACGCCTTCTGTATGAACGGCATTGTGATGTGTGACCGATCGCTGACTCCAAAATATTATGAGGTTAAACACATCTATGGACAAGTAGCAGAAGGCAAGCTCGTCAATGACGACCAACAGCCCCAACTACTGAAGAGCAAGAAACAAAAGAAACTCTCTAAAGAACTCCAGGACCTCGTCGCCAACATCCGTCCTCAGGTGTTCCGTGCCCCCACTGATAATGACAAGAGTTTCGGCAATTGGTTGGCGAAAGACTGGAAACGTTGTGGACTCGACACACTTCGTATTCCAATGACTATGGAGCAACAAGGTAACGAATGGATCTTCACCTTTACGATTCCAGACAGTTTGCCACCACTTCCCCGACTGGGTATTGTCATCGAACTTCCTCGTGATTACGAGCAACTGACATGGTATGGACGAGGACCTTGGGACAACTATCCTGACCGGAAACAGTCTTGTCCTATTGGATGGTGGAAGTCAACAGTCAGTGAACAATATGTTCATTACCCACGTCCACAGGACTCAGGGAACCATGAGGATTGTACCCTCGTAGAGTTGAAGAAGAAAAAAGGGAAGGGAATACGGATTGAGGCCGTAGACAAACCATTCTCATTCTCTGCTCTCCCCTATTCCGCTCCCTATCTGGCTAGCAAGACACATGACTATGAGTTGCAGGATCAGGGAAAAGTCTATCTGTCTATAGACTGTGCGGTAATGGGCTTAGGAAACAGTAGTTGTGGGCCTGGAGTACTCAAGAAGTACACCGTGCCCACAACACCTCAGACTTTACGGATTCGTATATTGCCTGCTGAATAATCTTTATTACTTCCTGCCAGTTTGATAAAGCCACGTGGCAAGGAAACCAACCAGGAAGATTACCGTGGTGCCCAGCACAATGGCGAGATAGGGATGCAGGTGCGGACCAGGCAGTGACCACATGGAGGCAAGGGATATCCAAGCGATGACCAGAATACCTGCCACACACCCTAAGAAAGCTCCCACGCGGTTGATTTTCTGGGGGATACATCCTAACAGGAATAGTCCCAACATACCGCCTGAGAAGATACTGGACAACGTCCACCACGCATCAATGATACTCTCGACAGAGAGCATCGCTATGGCGACGACGGCACCTAACAGTCCTACGCCGAAACTACTCAACCTGACTATGGCCAGTTCCAGTTTCTGATGCTTGTGATGGTCTTTCGGGTCATGGTGACGAAGACGGTCAGCCACATAGCGTGCCTTCAGGAAGAAAGGACGCACATAATCGGTCAAGATAATCGTTGCCGCACTGGTCACACTAGTTGATACCGTACTCATTCCTGCCGCAAAGATAGAGGCAATCAAGAGACCTCGCAGACCTACGGGCAAGCCGTTGACGATAAAATACGGAAATACATAGTCGGGCTTACTGGCTATCTCCTCCGGCAAAGTAGCGACACCCACCGTATAATAGGAATACAACGCAGAACCTATCAGGAAGAACAAGGCTGACACAGGAATGAAAAGATAGCCGCCGAAGAGTGCCGAGAATTTCGCATCCTTATCGGTCTTTGCCGCATGATAGCGCTGTACATAGTTCTGGTCGATGCCATAGTTCTGTAGATTGATAAAGATACCATAGATCAGACATACCCAGAACGTGGAGGTCGTCAGGTCTGAGGTAAAAGCTCCCAACGAAAACTTATTCCCTTCCGGTGAGTTGATGGCGAGTTCGAAAGTCTGCATCGGTCCTTCTGGCATAGAGAACATCAGGATGCCAAGGCACAATACAGCACCACCTATCAGGATAAACCCCTGAATGGCATCCGCCCAAATGACTGCCTTCAATCCTCCCAGCATCGAATAAATAATGATAGCGATCGATGTGGTGATAATCACTACATGTAGGTTCCAGCCCATGAGAATGTACATGGGGACAGCCAACAGGTAGAGAATACTTCCCATACGAGCAATCTGGGTGAGCAGATAACATGCTGAGGCATAGAGACGTGCCCAAGCGCCGAATTTCTCTTCCAGGAAGGTATAGGCAGATACAGACCCGCTATGGCGATAGAACGGTACAAAGTACTTGGCTGCAAAGTAACTGGCAATCGGGATGGACAAGGAGAAGACAAAGGCATTCCAGTTGGAAGCGAACGCCTTACCCGGATAACCGATATAACTGATACTCGACACATAGGTGGCGAAGATGGACATACCAACGACCCACCCTGGGATAGAATGTCCTGCAGAGGTGAACTCATCGGCAGAGCTTCCCTTCTTGAAGAAAGAACAACCGAAGACCACCACGCCCAGTGTGAAGACGATAAAGATGATAAAATCTATCAGATGCATAGCTTTCCGTCTTTGATTGGTAAGGCGGCCAATGCCTGACGGATCTTCTCGCGCTCAGGCTCCTCAAACTTATAGAATGGCGAAGCGACAAAGTCATCCTTGATGATGCCCAACAGGGATAATGCACATTTCAATCCCTTCAGGTAACTGGAACCATGTTTTCCAACCGTATAGATAGAGGTGGATATCTGCATGATATACTGCTGCAACTCTAAGATTCTCTCGATGTCACGACGGACAGCGGCATCATACATAGACACATAGAGTTCCGGAAACATATTGGCACCACCATTGATACCACCATGACCACCCAGCAACACACATTCTCCCGTAATCTCCTCGGGGCCTACCAACATTGCAAAGTCAGGACGTTCCTTCATCTTATACATCACAGACTGGAAATAGACCGCATTGGCGGAAGAGTCCTTGAAACCGATGACCTGCGGATTCTGGGCGATACGACGAACGGTATCAGGAGCAAAACTGACCTTCACATGACTTGGCATGTTATACAGGAAGACGGGTAATGGCAACTGGGGAACCAACTCCTCATAGAACTGGGCGAGTTCGGGCTGTCCCGTGGCAAAATAATACGGAGGTGCGGATACCACACCATCAGCACCACAATCAGCAGCAACACCGGCAAGACGGATGCTCTCCACCATACTGGTATCTGTCACACATACTAACAAGGGCAAACGACCGTTGTTGATACGTGCCGACTCACGAATCATCTGTTGACGTACACCATAACTGAGGCTCTGTTCCTCACCTGTCGTACCGAGGATGAACAGTCCATGGACACCACCTGCTATCAGGTGCTCTATCAGTTTCTCAAGACTTTCCACATCCAATGTCTCATTGTCCTTCAGTGGAGTTACTAAAGGCGGAATTATTCCGCATAAGGGTTTACTTTTAAGCATAATTTTAGTATTGATTTTCTATTAAGACGAAGAATATGGCCTTTTGTAATGATTATCGGGTACAAAAGCCATCTTAGAGAGTCATTATTTTAAATAATGATTTTTATGAAAAGACATATCATATCAGTACTCATGCTGACAGCCTGCCAGATGGGTATCATGGCACAGTCGGCTGATGTAGACACACGACTGCAGTATTTAAGTGGAACAGGATGTGACGACACCGTACAATGGGACTTCAAATGCTCTGACGGACGAAAGGCTGGGGAATGGACGAACATTGCAGTCCCCTCCTGTTGGGAATTACAAGGTTTCGGTACCTATCAATACGGGATGCGTTTCTACGGAAAGGCAACACCCGAGGGTATAGCCGACGAGAAAGGATACTACAAGACGGAGTTCTCCCTGCCTCAGGAATGGGCAGGACGACAGATACAACTAGTATTCGAAGCTGCTTTCACTGAAATCCGTGTACAGATTAATGGTCGTAAGGCAGGTAACGGCACCTATCAAGGAGGCTTTACGCGGCATACGATAGATGTGTCTGATCGTGTGTTCTTTGGTAAGAAAAAGAACCGTTTGGAAGTGGAGGTCCTGAAAGAAAGCACCAATCCGCAGGTCAACCTTGCTGAGCGGCGTGCCGACTATTGGAACTTCGGTGGTATCTGGCGTCCAGTCTTCGTCGTCAGTAAGCCAGCCCGAAATATACAGCGTGTAGCAATCAATGCCAAGGCTGATGGTCACTTCATGGCGGATGTGTTCCTAAATCGGGCCCTCCCTAGCTGTTCTGTAAACGTCGACATCATCGACACCAATGGAAAGAAGGCCGCTACCAGTCCTTCCTTTACCACTGCCAGTGATCAGGCCAAGGTTGACTTTAGCGTCAAAAATCCCAAATTGTGGAATGCTGAACAGCCGAATCTCTATACGGCAGTCTTTACATTGAAAGATAAGCAGGGCAAAACTATCCATGTAGAGCGACAGAAGTTTGGTTTCCGTACGATTGAGTATCGCCATTCCTACAAAGGCGATAAGGAGGATGGCGTGTTTATCAATGGACAAAAGGTGATATTCAAAGGAGCAAACCGCCATTCTTTCCGACCTGAGACGGGACGCACACTCTCCAAAGCAAAGAATATTGAGGATGTGCTACTCATCAAGAGCATGAATATGAATGCCGTCCGTCTGAGTCACTACCCTGCCGACCCAGAGTTTTTGGATGCCTGTGACTCGTTAGGTCTCTATGTAGAGTGTGAACACCCAGGTTGGCATTGGGCACACGAAACGATAGTAGGCAGTCAGATTGTAGAGGAGATGGTGACCCGCGATGTGAACCATCCATCGATTATCTTCTGGAGCAATGGCAATGAGGGTGGCTTTAATTACGAACTGGAGCCAGTATTCGCGAAGTTCGACCCACAACAGCGTGTGGTTCTCTACCCTTGGGCTAATCGCAATGGTTTCGAGACAAAGCACTATCGTTCGTGGGGCGAGACGGCAGAGTATATGCGTCAGAAGGAGATTTTCATGCCTACGGAGTTCCTGCATGGACTGTATGACGGAGGACACGGCGCAGGCCTAAAGGACTATTGGAAGCTGATGATGTCGAATCCCCGTTGTGCAGGAGGTTTTCTGTGGGATCTGATGGACCAGGGTGTGGTACGCACAGATTTGAATGGTATCGTCGATTGCATGGGCAACTTCGGCTCTGACGGTATCGTGGGTCCCCATATGGAGAAGGAAGGCTCGTTCTATACCATTCGCGAAGTGTGGAGCCCTGTGCAGGTTTTGTATTTCGACAGTGGTGCCTTCACCATTCAGAACTGCTATAACTTCATCAACTTGAAGGACTGCCAGTTCAGCTATAGGCTGCTCAAGATGCCTGCCTACGGAAAGACCGATGTCAAGGTCATTAAGGAAGTAAAACTTCCGTCGCCTGATGCAGCACCAGGTGAGCGTGCCCAACTGAAAATCGAAAGGACAGATGCTGATGTGATTGAGTTAACGGCTATCGATCCCAACGGACAGGAGATTTTTACGTGGAGCCACAAGCATTGGACAAAGGCAGACAACTTCAACAAGCGCACGCTGCATGAGAACACGCAACAGTACTCACACACAGAGGATGGCGACCTACTATTGGTAAAGAACGGCAATCGCCAGTATGCCTTCAGCAAAAAGACAGGTATGCTGATGGGTGTTACCGTGAATGGCAAAAAGCTATCGTTCAACAATGGTCCCCGCTTTGTCGCCGCAAAGCGTGCCGACCGTTCGCAGGACGGCTTCTATAATCACGACGACAAGGAGGCCTTCCAGAAGAAGACACAATATACAGAGTATGCCGACCAGGGGACCTTCGACGGTTTTACGTTTAGCGACAGCACGTTGGTAGCCAACTATCTGCATGGTTCTATCAATCAGGTCACTTGGCGTTTCCTCGCTGATGGTGGCGTGTATATGAACGTCGATTATTACTTCAATGGCGTGGTTGACTTGATGGGTATCTGCTTCGACTACCCAGAAACGATGGTCAAGAGCAAACAATGGGTAGGAAAGGGTCCCTATCGTGTTTGGCAGAACCGTCAGGAAGGGCCGCAGTATGGCTACTGGCAGAACAACTACAACGACCCCATTCCTGGCGAGTCTTGGGAATATCCTGAGTTCAAGGGCTACTTCTCGAATGTCTCCTGGATGAAAGTAAACACCTGCGAGGGAGCCATTGGCATCGAACTGATGACAGGAAAGGTGGGCGTCTATACACCTCGTGATGGTCGCGACCACCTGCTCTACGACCTCCCCGAGACAGGCATCTCTATCCTCAAGACCATTCCTGCCGTCCGTAACAAGGTGAATACCACAGACCTGAATGGTCCAAGTGCACAGCCCTATTGGAGCAAAGGCAAAGGAAACATCAATGCCATTCTAAGATTTGAATGATATGAAACGACTGACCACACTCACTTTTTTCCTGTGTCTCGCGATTTTGTCGCGAGGTAACGACACTACAAAGCCCTGGACTTTTTGGTACTGGATGTATGGTGCCGTATCAGAACAAGGCATTAAGGCCGACCTGCAGGCCATGAAGGATGTGGGACTCGGTGGCTGTTACCTGATGCCGATTAGAGGCGTCGACGAAAAACCGGAATATGAAGGTAAGGCTCAGCAACTGACTCCAAGGTTTTGGAATATGGTGGACTATGCGATGCAACAGTCCGACTCGTTAGGACTTGAGATGGGCATCCACATATGCGACGGTTTTGCACTCGCTGGTGGACCTTGGATCACGCCTGAGGAGTCAATGCAGAAGATTGTCAGCATGCAGACCACCATTACTGGTGGCACTGGGAAACGTTATATCCTCATGCAGCCAGGTGGTTATGAAGGCTATTACGAAGACATCGCCTGCTTCGCCATTCCTTCTGAGTCGTGTTCCCTGTGTGTCAATCCTGCTTCCTTCAAACCCGTCATCACAACCTCGAAGACCATAACTCGCGATGACAACGGTACCTTCCGAGCCTCAGAAGCCGGATGGATACAGTATGAATACCCTGAATTCGTTACCTTCCATAGTGTAGAAATCATCCCCTCGGGCAACAATATTCAATCGCAACGTCTTAAGATGCTTGTGAGTGATAATGGGAAGGACTGGTCTTTAGTCAAACAATTCGCCCCTCCTCGTCAGGGGTGGCAGAATACCGATTACAACTTCACTTACGCTATCCCCAAGACGTCAGGACGCTACTTCCGCTTTGAATGGACGCCCGAAGGAACTGAGCCTGGTGCTGAGGATCTTGATGCTGCAAAGTGGAAGCCTGTACTGAAACTGAAGGAGATTCGTCTGAGTGATCAACAGCGAATCGACCAGTGGGAAGGTAAGAGTGGGCTGGTTTGGCGTATCGCCCCAGAAACTACTGCCGAGGAAATCACAGACGAAGAGTGTGTGAAACTGGAGGACATCCGTCGGGTGGAACTCAAGAACGGTCGTTTGGCAGAACCCCTACCCGAGGGAACGTGGATCGTGGTACGTATCGGACATACTGCCACAGGACACACGAATGCGACGGCAGGCGGTGGCAAAGGTCTGGAGTGCGACAAGTTCAGCGAGGTCGCTGTTAGAAAACAAATCAGTCACTGGTTTGGCGAGTTCATGAAACGCCCCCACCACGACGTGGTGAAATATATGCACGTTGACTCCTGGGAGTGCGGTTCGCAGAACTGGAGCAAGGACTTTGCCGAAGAATTCCAGCGCCGGCGTGGCTACGACCTGTTGCCTTGGTTGCCCGTTATGGTGGGCATCCCCATCGAGAGTGCCGCGAAGAGTGAAGCCGTCTTACGCGATGTGCGTCAGACCATCAACGACCTGTTACAGGAACGGTTCTTTAAGACCGTCAAAGCCTGTGCTCAGGAGTATGGCGTACAATTGAGCTGTGAGAGCGTTGCTCCTACCATGATTAGTCAGGGGATGGAGCACTATAAATATGCGGACGTGCCGATGGGCGAATTTTGGCTCAACTCCCCTACTCACGACAAGCCCAATGACATGTTGGATGCCATCAGTGGTGCTCACGTCTATGGCAAGAACATCGTGCAAGCAGAAGGATTCACAGAAGTACGTGGTGTTTGGGACGAGACGCCAGCAAGTATCAAGGCACTATTGGACAGGAACTTCGCCTTGGGCATGAATCGCCTCTTCTTCCACGTGAATACCCACAACCCTTGGCTCGACCGCAAACCAGGAATGACTCTCGATGGAATAGGCCTTTTCTTCCAGCGCGACCAGACGTGGTTTCCTGAAGCAAAAGCTTTCGTCGATTATATCACCCGTTGTCAAACATGGCTACAGAAAGGGCGTCCCGTTGTTGACATTGCTGTCTATACAGGCGAGGAAATACCTAGTCGTGCCTTCACCCCAGACCGCCTTGTGCCTATGCTGCCTGGTTTGTTTGGTGCAGAGCGTGTAGTTTCAGAAAACAAACGACTGGCCAATGTCGGCCAGCCCATGGAAGAATCACCCGTCGGCGTACGCCATTCCGCTGGAATCCTCGACTTGAAAGACTGGATTAATCCACTTCATGGCTATCAATACGACTCGATGAACAAGGATGCCCTAACTCGCTGGTTAGAGGATATGGAAGACCCGAAAAACTATTATATCCCCCGATATCATGTCCTTGTCATTCCACAAGGAATACACATAAGCAAAGAAACGCAGCAGATGATAGAGAAACTAAGAGGCTATGGTATCACCATCATTGATAAGCCTTACAAGGAGAATACGCTACCCAATCTGCAGCCCGATGCTGTCCTGCCTGACGGCATCGCATTTACCCACCGAAAGAATGGGTCATCCCACTACTATTTCCTGAGCAACCAAACCGACAGTGTACGAATATTCAGAGCCAAATTCCGAATAGATCATAGAATAAGCACAATAATTGACCCCGTGAGCGACAGACTGTTGTCGTTCCATCAGGAAAGAGAAGGCGATTACTGTTGCATCGACATCACACTTCCAAAATATGGGTCGGTCATCGCCATGAGCGGAGTCTTGTTTACAGACACATGGACTTCGAGCCAACATTTCTCAGAATCGCGACCTATTGGTGACCATCTGACGTGGAATATTATTTTCCGCGAAAACGGGGAATACATGACAACAAATCGGCTTTTCGACTGGACCCAAAGCGATAATGACAGAATCAAGTATTTCAGCGGGCATGCTCGTTATAAGACCACATTCCGCATGAAAAAGCACGATTTGGAACATTGCACATGGTGGTTGCAATTGCCAGATGTTAAAGATTTAGCTCACATTTGGCTCAATGGCAAGGACATGGGTATTGTCTGGACTGATCCCTACATGGTAGAATTGGGGAAGCAACTTCGGTCTGGCAAGAACATATTGGAAATAGAAGTTGTGAACACTTGGCACAATGCCTTACGCGGTATGGATGCCGGAAAGACTCCATACGAAGATATATGGACTAATGCAAAATATCGGTCCAAGGGTGATGAACTCCTACCGTCAGGACTTCTGGAAACCCCTCTGCTGCTTAAAGAGGACTATCACCCGTTTAGGGCCATCTTTGAAAAGTAAAACAAATAAAATAGCTATATGAAAAGACTACGGACAATGTTTCTTGTCATCTGTGTAACTATGTCAGCACTGGCAAAAGTCAGACTGCCTCAGTTCTTTAGCGACAATATGGTATTGCAACAACAGACAGACTGTAACATCTGGGGCTGGACAGAGGCTGGCAAAAAAGTAATTGTCCTGACCTCTTGGGATAAGAAATCGTATGCTACCACTGCCAACAAAGACGGTCGCTTTCAAGTTCAAGTCAAGACTCCAGAGGCTGGTGGTCCTTATGAAATCACCTTTAGAGATGGTGAGATGATATCGCTGAAAAACATTCTTATTGGAGAGGTATGGATATGCTCAGGCCAATCGAACATGGAGATGCAGATGAAGGGCTTCAAGCAACAGCCCGTAGAGGAAACGACAGAAGAGTTGCTTCGCTGTAAAGATTCACAGTTGCGACTGTTTACGGTAAAACGTAACCCTCAGCTCCTACCACAAAACGACGTAAAGGGCCAGTGGAATGAAGCCAATAGTGCCTCTGTACGCGACTTCTCTGCCACAGCTTATTACTTTGGTCGCGCCCTACGTGCATCTCTGGGTGTACCTGTTGGCCTCATCAGCACCAGTTTTGGTGGTTCAGCTTGCGAGGCTTGGATGCAAGCAGAATGGCTGAAGGCATTTCCTAAGGTAAAGCAAACCATCACAGAGGAAGACGTACAGAAGTTACAGCAGCGCTGTCCCACAGCACTTTACAACGGACAACTGCATCCATTGATTGGTTATGGTATCAAGGGCGCCATCTGGTATCAGGGTGAAGATAACGTGCCTCGCTATGATTACTATGCCCCATTGTTGAAAGCAATGGTCGAAGGTTGGCGCAAGGATTGGAAACAAGGCGATTTCCCATTCTATTATTGTCAGATAGCCCCCTACGACTACTCGCTCATCGAGTGGAAAGACAGTCAGTATCTGCGTGAACAGCAATTAAAAGCAGAATCGATGATTTCGAATGCACGTATGGCTGTGCTGATGGATGCTGGTTTGGAATACGGCATTCACCCCAGAAAGAAGCGTCAGGCTGGAGAGCGTTTGGCCATCCTCGCTCTTTCGAATACTTATGACGTAAAAGGCTTGCCAGAGTTCGCCACTTACAAAGAGGTAGAGTTTAAGAATGATACCGCAGTGGTGGCCTTTGACAGAAGTAAGGAATGGGTATACTTCGAGCATGGCACGACCTCCAAGAACTTCGAGGTTTCAGGTGCAGACAAGGTCTTTCACCCTGCTACAAAGGTTTGGGTATCACGCAATCGCGTCTATATCATCTGCGACAAAGTAAAGAAGCCCGTTGCCGTACGCTACGCTTTCAAGGATTGGGTAGAAGGCGACTTGATGCATGATGGTCTTCCTGTATCCTCTTTCCGAACAGATAATTGGTAACGATGATGAAAAAAGGTTTCCTTCTCTTTCTCTTATTAGCGTTCTCGACACTCATTCAGGGTGCCGACTATATCCCTAAAGACTATGTCTGGAAAACGCCAAGTCGTAATTCCAGTGAGTCAATGCCCTGTGGAGGGCATGACATTGGCATGAACGTATGGGCGGAGAATGGTGACTTACTCTTCTATATCTCACAGAGCGGATGGTTTGATGAGAACAACACACTGTTGAAGGCAGGACGCTGGAGACTACATTTCGACGATAATCCCTTCAACGGTAACGACTTCGAACAACGGCTATGTCTAGATGAGGGAGCCATCTATGTCAAAGGTGGTGGTATCGAGGTAAGGATATGGGCAGATGTACTTAAACCTGTCGTGTTTGTGGAGATGTCATCTCCACATGCGAAACCCGTAACCCTTAGTTATGAAAGTTGGCGCTACAAGGACCGTCCGGTGACAAAGGCTGAGTGTCAGCAGTGTTCATATAAATGGGTAATACCTAAGGATTGTATGACGTTTGCTGACAGTATCCACGCCTCCAAAGACCATCTCTCTTTCTATCACCAGAACAGACAAGAGACGGTGTTCGACTTCACCGTTAGTCGTGAACGTCTGGATGCCATCAAGGACAACCTTTATAACCCCATCGGTAACTTGAAGATGGGTGGAGTCATGCAGGCAAAAGGGTTCTCATACACAGGGATCACTGAAGGAAAATATGCTTCAACAGACTATCGCAGTTGGAATTTCCGACAAAAAAAGATGAGAAAGAGCCTGCTATCCATCTCGTTGTACACTGGCAAAGAAACTACTAAATCTGTCAATGCAACCGAGTCAAAGGAAAGAAGTCGGAAATGGTGGCATGAGTATTGGCAACGAAGCTTTATAGAGACAGACTGCCAACTTCCAGAGGTTACACAGATGGTCCGCAACTATGAGTTGATGCGATATATGCTAGGTTGTAATGCCTATGGGGAGTGGCCCACAAAATTCAATGGCGGACTCTTCACCTTTGACCCTGTCTACGTGGACTCTACCATGACCTTCACTCCTGATTATCGCAAATGGGGAGGTGGTACGATGACGGCACAAAACCAACGTCTCGTTTATTGGCCCATGCTCAAAAGCGGTGACTATGATGTATTAAAGTCTCAACTCAACACCTATCTACGAATGTTACCCAATGCCATTGCTTGGTCACAACACCATTGGGGACATGAAGGTGCCTGCTTCAGTGAGCAGATAGAAAACTTCGGGCTACCCAATCCTGCCGAATATGGCAAGCATAAGGACGGTGACGATTGGGGAGTTGAAAAGAATAAATGGTTAGAATATGAATGGGACACAGCCTTGGAATTTGGGAAGATGTACCTTGATATGCTGCCATGGTATCCAGACTCCACGCTGGATAAATATCGTAAGTTGGTAGAGGAACCCCTTCGTTTCTTCAAAGAACACTACCCAGGCCTCGTCATCTATCCTGGTTCGGGCTGCGAGACCTATAAGATGGCACGCAACCCTGCCAGTACTATTGCTGCACTACAGGCGCTGAAGCATGGTCTCGCCAATATTGGCGCAGATACGAACCTCATCCCCAACATCCCTCTGCATGTTATTGACGGTGACACCTGTATTGCCCCCGCTGAGAGTTGGGAACGCATACAGAACACCGAGACACCGCAACTCTATCCCGTCTTCCCTTGGCGCATCTACGGTATGGGAAGGCCTCATCTTGATATTGCTCGTAATACCTATCTCAAGGATCCACATGCTTTGGAGATGCGTAGTACAAAGGGATGGAAACAAGACAATATCTGGGCGGCATGCTTAGGACTGACTGATGAGGCAATACGTCTGAATACAGAGAAATTGAGCAAAGGTCCCTATCGTTTCCCAGCATTCTGGGATCCTGGTTTCGACTGGGCTCCTGACCACAACAGAGGGGGTGCCGGCATGATTGGACTGCAAGAGATGCTACTGCAAGAAGACCTCGATCAGAACCCTATCCTCTTTCCTGCATGGCCCCGTAAATGGAACTGTCGCTTCCGTCTCTATATCTCTGGACAACGTTGTGTTGATGGGGAAATCAAAGATGGTAAGATTACCTTTTCCATAGATGGCGTTGATTACTCTGATAAGAAAGATGACGACATAAAGCCTCAATGGATTGGTGCCATTACCCGCCAAGACGCCCATTTGCCAAAAGGTCGCAACTACACAGGTGCCAAGTTAAAAGAACCGCTGGTGAAGGAGGCATGGAAGAAAGTAGATACATTGAGCCAACGAAGTATCCTGCTGCGGAAAAATTTCCAGCTCAAGGAGAAAGTATTGAAAGCTACTGTCTCTATCGTTGGACTGGGTTTCTATGAGTTGACTATCAACGGCAGGAAAGTGGGAGATGCTTCCTTCGCACCATTATGGAGCGATTATGACAAAAGTATCTTTTACAACACATACGATGTCACCGCCCTACTCAATCCTCAGAGCTCAGACCTCCAATCACAGACCATTCAAGTATTGCTGGGTAACGGTTTCTACAACGAACACGGACTTCGCTATGCCAAAATGAAGATATCGTTTGGTCCTCCTACCTTGTTGTTCCGCATGCATATCGAATATCTCAACGGGAATACCGAGGATATTGTCAGTGACGGCAAATGGCAATGGGCACTATCACCCATCACGTTCAACAGCATCTATGGTGGTGAGGACTATGATGCCCGTTTAGAGCATCCTAAAGACTGGTTTCCTGTCGTTATTCAGGAAGCGCCCAAGGGTGTACTCCGTCAGCAGATAGCCAAACCCGTAAAAATCATGGAACGCTATGCTGTGAAGGATACCATCAGAAATGATTCCGTATTAGTGCTTGATATGGGGCAGAACCTTGCGGGATTCCCTGAGATAACTGTCCAAGGTAAACGAGGACAACAACTGAAACTGACTCCTGGAGAGACATTGACCAAAGAAGGATTGGTCAATCAGAAACAAACAGGTCGCCCACATTATTATACATATGTACTAAAGGGGGGAAACCAACAATTAGAAATATGGCATCCTCGTTTCTCATACTATGGTTATCGCTACTTGCAAATAGAGGGTGATATTGAGGTATTGAAAGACATTGAGTCATGCTTCGTTTATAATTCAGCAGAGAAGACGGGTGATTTTGAATGTTCTAACCCGCTCTTTAATGATGCTTACCGTTTGATAGATCGTGCCATTCGCTCCAACTGGCAGTCAGTATGGACAGACTGTCCTCATCGTGAGAAACTGGGTTGGCTGGAACAAGACTGGTTGAACGGAGAAGGACTCATCGCTAATTACGATTGTCGGGCGATGATAGAACAGACCATGCAGAATATCGCTGATGCCCAATATCCCAATGGTGCCTTGCCAGAGATAGCGCCTAACTATGTGGTTTTCGAGGGTTCCTGGGCACCTCCGTTCTTAGAGTCGCCTGAATGGGGAGGAGCCTTCATCGCTTTACCTTACCTCTATCAAGCATTCTATGGTGACGATAAACTCGTCACCCGCTATCGTCCACAGATGAAACGTTATGTGGATTACCTTGCCACACAGGATTCCTGTTATATCCTCCGTCAAGGATTGGGCGACTGGTACGACTACGGCCCTGGACGTGCAGGATTTGCACAAAACACGCCTATGGCACTGGTCTCAACGGCTCATTATTATTGGTGGAACCGTCTGATGGGTGATGCGCGGGCTGACAGCATCAAGACCGCTTTCATCAAGGAGTTCTACCATCCCACTACTCACCAATATGCGACAGGTAGTCAATGTGCTCAGGCAATTGCTCTTGAGATGGATCTTGTACCAAAAGGAGACCGAGAGGCTGTGTTACAACAATTAATTAACGACATTCATGCCCATGGAGATCGTCTGACAACTGGAGACGTCGGCAACCGTTATCTGTTCAACGCCCTTATCCATAATGGACAGCAGGAATTGCTATACAAGATGCTGAACCACTACGATGTTCCTGGTTACGGTTATCAGATCAAACTGGGATATACCACATTGACGGAACAATGGAACCCAGAGTTTGGCGCTTCCATGAACCATTTCATGATGGGACATCTAAACAACCTCCTCATTCCCTATTTCCTCGGTATCTGGTGCGAGGGGGAACAAATCACGATAGCACCTCATCCCGTAGGTGACCTTACATGGTGCCGAGGAAAGATGAATAACATTAAGGTCGACTGGCACCTTGAAGGAAACTTCTTTGTACTGAACGCAGATATTCCTGCTCATCAGTCAGCAAGTATCCGACTCCCTTATAGCGGAGAGACGAGAGTTGTCGGTGAGGGGAAACATACACTCAAGGAACAAATCAAATAACAAATCTATATGAACACCTGGAAACCAAATCTAGAAGAAACAAAAAAAAGATACATCAACTGGTGGAACCATAAAGGCATCATCCTGAATATGTGGGAACACTTCCAAGAAGGAGTGAAACCTCATGCCGATATCCCTATGCCACCAGCGCCTCGTGACTTAAATCAGAAATGGTTTGACCCTGAGTGGCGTGCCGACTACCTGGACTGGTATGTGGCACACTCATCATTGATGGCAGACATGTTGCCTGTAGCAAATACGCAACTAGGTCCTGGTTCACTTGCCGCTATCCTCGGTGGTGTATTTGAAGGTGGTGAGGATACTATCTGGATCCATCCTAACCCCAACTATTCGGATGACATTGTTTTCAATCCTAACCATCCCAACTATCTGCTTCATAAAGATTTGTTGAAGGCTTGTAAACGGAAGGCACAAGGTCATTACTATGTGGGTATGCCCGATCTGATGGAAGGACTTGATGTCCTCGCGGCTATTAAAGGTACTGACCAGGTATTGTTGGATACCGTGATGCAGCCAGAGATGCTGGAACACCAGATGCAACAGATCAACGATATCTATTTCCAAGTGTTCGATGAGCTCTATGATATTATCCGTGAGGGTGACGAGATGGCATTCTGCTATTTCTCCTCATGGGCACCAGGTAAGATGTCTAAACTGCAGAGTGACATCTCTACCATGATCAGTGTTGATGACTATCGCCGTTTTGTTCAACCGTTTATCCGTGAACAGTGTCAGAAGATTGACTATACCCTCTATCACTTAGACGGCGTAGGAGCCATGCATCATCTAGATGCCTTGTTAGAAATCAAAGAACTGAATGCCATTCAATGGACACCCGGCGTAGGTGAACCACAGGGAGGAAGTCCCAAATGGTATGACCTCTACAAGAAGATACTCGCACATGGAAAGAGTATCATGGCTTGTTGGGTGACCCTTGACGAACTGCGTCCTCTCCTTGACAACATTGGCGGTGATGGTGTCCATCTGGAAATGGACTTCCATAACGAGCAGGAAGTAGAACAGGCGATGCGTATCATTGAGGAATACCAAAGTCATGACGAGGTGGATGATGAGGTAAGAGAGATTATCCGTCTCGTCGAGTCACCAGACGAATCCGTTAAGCATCCAAAATCTGAGTTCCCTACAGATCGCGTCCTCGTTCTCGACGGTGCCATGGGTACCATGATACAACAATACCAATTACGTGAGGAGGATTTCCGTGGAGCACGTTTTGCCAACCATGATTACGACCTAAAGGGATGTAACGACGTACTATCACTGACCTGTCCGTTCATCATTCGTGATATTCATCGCAAATATCTGGAGGCTGGAGCAGACATCATCGAGACCAATACGTTCAATGCCCAACGAATATCCATGAGTGACTTCGGCATGCAAGACTATTGCCGTGAGATCAACCTTGCTGCCGTTAAAATAGCACGTCAGTGTGCTGATGAATTCAGTTCATCAGCCAAACCCCGTTTCGTTGTGGGTAGCATTGGACCTACCAGTCGTACCACATCTGTAGCCACCTCAGGGACTCCTCTTCCCAAAGAACAACTGAGCGAAGCCTATGAGGAACAAATCAAGGCTTTGAGAGATGGAGGTGTTGACGGCTTACTGATTGAAACGATTTTCGATGTGGAGAATGCCCGCATTGCCATCGAGGCCGCCAAACGTATAGCCCCTGACCTACCCCTCATGCTCAGTTTCTCAGTCACAACGCCTGATGGGCATAATATGTTGGGACAAAGTATTCTCGAGTTCTTGGAAGGACTCGATGTTAAGCCCTACTCTATCGGTATCAACTGTCTCTCTGACGTACAGCAGATGACCCCAATAGTTTGTCAGCTTGCACAATACGGTACGAAAGTAAGTCTCTACCCCAACGCTGGTATGCCTGATGCCAAAGGACACTATACAAAGACCCCAGAGAGCCTGCTCAAAGATATCTGGCAACTGCTGGAGAACCACTGCCTAAATATCATTGGCGGATGTTGTGGAACGACAGATGCCCATATCCGTTTGATGGCACAAGCTGTGGAACCTGTCCCTGGCATATATCTTACTCCACTGATTCCAGGAGAAAACCCTATTGCATCTAGTATCTCTGTAAAAACAAGAGATGCAGGAGACTCTGGCAACTCCTATCAGCCCACACAAACATCATCACCAGCAGAACGTCTTTTTCTGGCTATCCTCGATGGCAAGAGTGAGGATGCCGCAACAGCAACACGTGAGGCAATCGCTCAAGCGATTGCTCCTCAAGACCTCATCAACGGACAGATGATTCGAGCCATGAGTGAGGTCGGCAAAAGGTTCCAAGAAGGAAAAGCCTTCGTACCTCAGTTGCTGATGGCTGGACGTGCCATGAAGGCTGCTTTGGGAATCTTGAAACCGATGATGGCAGGAACGACAAATACCACCTTAGGCAAGGTGGTGATAGGAACTGTCAAAGGTGACTTGCACGACATTGGTAAGAATCTGGTAGCTTCTATGCTGGAGGGATGTGGTTTCGAGGTAGTCAATATCGGTATTGATGTCTCTGCCGACACTTTCATCCAAGCGGTGAAGGAAAATCAACCTGACATCCTCTGCATGAGTGCTTTGCTCACCACCACAATGGGCTACATGAAAGAAGTCATTGACGCACTGGAAGCAGCAGGCATCCGTAATCAAGTGAAGGTCATGGTAGGTGGAGCCCCCGTGACGCAGGGATTCGCTGATGAGATTGGCGCTGACGGTTATAGCGACAATGCCAACTCTGCCGTAACAGTGGCAAAGCAATTATTAGGCAAGCTTTAACTTCCGCTTATAACACTGTTGGAAGTCACAGAGTCCGCAAGTATAATCTAACTTACGGACTTTTTTGCCGATGCCGATGATACCACTGACGCTCTTAATAGGAACCATCAAGGAGGAGTCTGTGAGTTGTACGCCACAGGTATGTCCCTCAAATAATGGAAAGAGAAGTTGCTGTTGAGAGACATGCCATCCACAATAACCTGGAGAGAAACGGTTGGTATGATGCCAACCTAATTTGTCGATATTCTCCTGCAGGGTAGCCTCCATCTGGTCTGCACACTTCTCGGCTATGACTGAGCCAAGGGCGTCAGCGATAAAAACACGTACCATGTCACCCTGCTCTTTAAGACGCTGCTGATACGCCTCATACTCTGTGCCACTGGTGCAGACAAACAATGCATAGGCCTCGGAACCGCGCAATTGTCGGAGGATAATCTTACCCATATCGAAAGATGGCAGTTCCTTAACGACCTGATAGCAGAATTGTGGGCAGAGCCACTGGCGTATCTCCTCGATAATGGCACTCGTCTCCTGCTGTGTCACCTGATCGGGTAACAATCCATGATACCCCATTTGCTCGAAGACGTCAGCAGGGGTAATCAACAACTGATCGTAACTCAATGTCTTCTGTGTCATTGTTGGTTATAGTCATCCAATGCCTCAAAGAAAGCATCAACATTAGCTAATGGCGTATGAGGAGGGGTATCACAACCACTAGAAAGTACAAAATTAGGATAATTCTTCATCTTATCCAACAGGTTGAAGACCGTCTGACGCATCAATGCAGGTGTACCATCCTTGAAAACACTCACAGGATCAATATTGCCCATGGCAAGTGCTGTGGGTGGAATATCACGGATGACTTCTTCCATCTGGCACTTATTTCCAAAATGGTAAGCAGCAGCACCTGTACTCACCATGGCCTTTGTACAATGTCCCGTATTACCACAGTTATGGAGAATCACCAGAAAGTCGTCCGACTGCACCTCATCAACGATATAACGCACATAATCAGAAGAGAACATCTTACAGTCAACATCCGACAACAGTCCAGCGGCAGGTTCTGCCATCATCACGCCCCCGACCCCAGTCTGTTTCAGAGCCTGACAGTATTTCTTAATAAACATTGTACACTTACTCAAAAGCTGGTGTGCTGCATCCGGATTTTCATAGATGAGTACCATCAACTCCGACATGTCATAAAGACGACCGGCAAGAGAGTATGGTCCTATACATCCGGCAAAGACGGGACGGTCGGTAATCGAGCGTGCTGCCAACAGGTTTGCCTTCAGATAAGCAGGGATACGGCCCTGAGAGAGAGAAGGAACCACTAGCTTGTCTATATCATCCGCATTTGACAGACAATGACCCACCACAGTTGGTACAGCCTCGTCACTAAAGGCAATCTCTGCTCCAAACGCCTCTGCCTCAGTAGTCAGATCCATAATGGTAGCAGCGCCAACTGTAGGATAACGGTTCGTCAAAGTCTTTACAGCCTCATAATGAACCCGTCCATTACTGACAGCCTGTCGCACGGTGTTACCATTCATCTCAATACCTGGATGTGTCATCACAGGTAGTGCCGTAACCTCCTTTCGATGGATGACATCGGCCATCCATTGTCTCATATTCTGCTTCATCAGCTTCTCTGATTTTAATATTAAGACGCAAAAACTTTCATTTTGTCACTATCTTTTTTGGTGACATTTCAATGATTTTCACGTCTTCATAATATGAAGCATTTACTAATCTCTATATTTCTTCTATTAGCCGCACATCTTTCCTATGCAGGTGAAATCGTTGTCAATCCTGATGAAAGTCTGCATGAGGCACTGCGAAAAGCCCGTGAATGGCGACGTACCAATGACCCTCGCTGCGAGGGCGGCATCACTATCACCCTGCAGGAAGGCCGTTACTATATGCAGGAGCCGTTGTTCCTGCGTCCTGAGGATAGCGGCACGAAGGAGTCGCCGCTCGTCATCCGTGGTATTGGAGAGAAGCACACAAGTGTCATTTGTGGCGACCCTCGCCAAAAGCACAGGCAGATATGGCCGTTAAAAGAACAAGATGATGGTCTGCCGAAGAACAGACACGATGACGGGCTTCCAATGAAAGGTATGGAGCGCATGATAGACTTCAATCCTGCCAATCGCACCATCACCATTCCCACTCCACCCCAGCATGTTCTCCAGACCAAGAATCTGGAGATGGTGGTCCACCAGCGTTGGGCCATCGCTATTCTGCGTGTCAAGGACATCCGTGTGCTCAGCGATTCTGTCGCCGAGGTTTCCTTCATGGAGCCCGAGAGCCGTCTGGAGTTCGACCACCCCTGGCCGCAACCCGTCATCGGAGGAGAGAAGGGCAATAGTTCTTTCCTGCTTCGCACCACGGAACAGCGCGACGGCATTGAGCAGTTGGTGATTGTAGATGGTGCCAACTACGTGAGATTCGAAGGCTTAACGTTCAAACACACATGCTGGAACCGTCCATTGCACAAAGGGCATGTCACCCTACAGGGCGGTTTTCCTCTCGTTGATGCCTACAAACTGGCGGTCCCAGGTTTGCCCTGGGACAAAGACCTTGAAAACCAAGCCTGGGTAGAGCGCCCTGTGAGTGCTGTCACCGTGCGCAATGCCCATCACGTTGACTTCCACTCGGTGCTGTTCGAGAATCTGGCTGCCACGGCCTTGGACTTTGTCGATAACGTCAGCGATTGTGTAGTACAGAAATGTACCTTCGGCAACATTGGCGGCACGGCCATCATGGGCGGTTCCTTTGCAGAGAGCCCGATGGAGGTGCACCGTCCCTATCAGCATCTGGCGGAACGTTGCCAACGGCTGACCATCAAAGAAAACTTCGTCTTAGATGTTGCCAACGAGGACTGGGGAGCCGTGGGCATCGCATTGGGCTATGTACGCCATTGCACCATCAGCAATAACTACGTGAGCTTCCTCAGCTACTCAGGCATCTGTGTTGGTTGGGGATGGACACCCCTCGAAACGGGTATGAAGCAGAACCGCATCACCGGCAACAGCGTCAGAGGCTATGCCCGCCAACTCTACGATGCCGGGGGCATCTACACGCTCAGCAACCAGCCAGGTTCCGTGATTAGCGGCAACAAGATCTCTCGTCCCTACCCTGCCCCCTATGCTACCAACGACCGCGGTTTCTGCATCTATCTGGATGCCCGTACCGACGGTTTTACTATCGAGAACAATTACACCGGCGACATCGCCCCCGGGCTTGCCGGTCGTCCTCTCACTAACCAACGGCCCATACGTCGTGACGAGATTGGCGACAACCACCCCGGTCCAAATATCATCTTTAAGCAATGAAGCAAACCAACTACCACCTCTTTGACTTCATGGACTTTGATCCTTCCTTGGAGAAGGACGAGGCCCTTTGGAAAGCATATGCGCCCACTAACATCGTGGAGCGCGATGGCGACATCATAGTAACCATTCCCTATCAGAAACAACTGCATCAGGAAGATATGGCGCCAGACACCGCTACGTCTCAACAGTCTTTCAACCTCATCGTCCGTGCTTACGAACCAGACATCGTCCGTCTTTTTACCACCATGAGTGGCGACGAGATAACGGAAGCCGATGATATGCTTCAGTTCCATCCTGATGTAAAGCGCCTGCCCCTTTCTATACATAAAGGATCAGCAGGCTGCGACTTAGTCGCAGCAAATGGAAAGGAGTTTGCCTCTATCGATCTCAGCGAACCCAGGCTCGACCCTTGGAGCGATCTGTTGCCTGCCCCCCAGCCAGCCCCCTTCATCACCTTCTATCCCGATGGTGACGAGACAAAGGGCATTGCCTTGAGCGACGACCATTTCTCTCCTCCACGCTACGATGCGCTGCCTCTGGGTTTCGTAAGTTGCCGTAGTACGGCAACACACACAACAACAGAGCGCGCCACCATAAGCTTTAAATGCGCTCCCAACGAGTGCTTCGTAGGCACGGGTGAACGCTTCCGCAAAATGGACCTTAGCGGACAAACTTTCCAGTTGAAGAATCAAGACGGGCAGGGTGTCAACAACCGTCGTTGCTATAAGAACATTCCGTTCTTTATGAGCAGCAGGATGTACGGCTGTTTCTATCATACCTCCGACTATTGCAAGCTATCATTGGCAGACCATAGCACACGCTCCGTACAGTTCTTGAACGACCGTGCTACTCTGGATGTATTCCTTATCGGAGGTAAGACACCCGAAGAGATTCTGAAAGGCTATCGTATGCTGACGGGATTCCCTGCTATGCCACCGCTTTGGTCTTTCGGCATTTGGATGAGTCGTATGACTTATTTCTCTGCTGATGAGGTAGAGGATATCTGCAACCGTCTGCGACAGGAGCACTATCCTTGTGATGTCATTCACCTCGATACTGGATGGTTCCGTACCGACTGGCTCTGTGAGTGGAAGTTCAACCCTGAGCGTTTCCCTGACCCCAAAGCATTCGTCCAGCATCTCAAGCAGAATGGCTTCAAAGTTTCCTTGTGGCAACTGCCTTATGTTGCCCAAGGAGCTGAACAACTGGAAGAAGCCAAGGCGAACCATTATATTAGCCAGCCCCCTGTGGTCGACGGTTCTCCCGTTGACGAATCTACAGGTGGTGCTTCCAATTTCTCTGCCCTCGATTATGCAGGCACCATCGACTTCACTTACGACAAAGCTGTCGATTGGTATAAGAACCAGCTCTTGAAACCGTTGCTCGAAATGGGTGTAACCTGCATCAAGACCGACTTTGGTGAGAACATCCACATGGACCATCAGTACCATGGCATGACGCCTGAGCGCCTGAACAATATCTATTCGCTGCTTTATCAGCGAGCCGCTTTCGAAGTCACCAAGGAGGTCACGGGGCAAGGCATCGTTTGGGCACGCTCAGCATGGGCTGGTTGTCAGCGCTATCCGCTCCACTGGGGTGGCGATAGTGCCTCGTCGTGGGACGGTCTGGCAGGTTCTCTGAAGGGTGGACTCCATTTCGGTCTTTCAGGCTTTGCTTTCTGGAGTCACGACGTACCAGGCTTCCACAGCATTCCTGATTTCATGAACTCTCCCCTCGACGAGAGTGTCTATGTTCGCTGGACCCAGTTTGGTGTCTTCTCCAGCCACATGCGCTATCATGGTACCTGCAAGCGTGAACCTTGGCATTATCCCAACATCGCACCCATTGTCAAGCGCTGGTGGAAGTTGCGCTATGCCCTCTTACCTTATATCATAGAGCAGTCTGAGCTAGCTTGCCAGAGTGGTTATCCCATGGTTCGCGCCCTGCTGTTCCACCATCCTGACGACCGTCAGGTGTGGCATATCGACGATGAATATTACTTTGGTTCCGAGTTCCTCGTGGCTCCCGTAATGAACAGCGACAATCATCGCGATATCTATCTGCCTGAAGGTTTGTGGGTCAATTTCTTCACAGGCCAGCGCATGGAAGGTGGCCGTTGGTACTATGACGTAGAAGTACCCCTCGACCAAATGCCCGTCTTCGTTCGTCCTGGTGCACTCATCAAGATGTATCCTGACGAGGTTGACAGCACAGACGATATGGATATGAGTAAGACGATAACGATTGAAATAACCAAAGACTATAAAGGATTATAATGGAAAGTCACTACATGCAAGGCCTTGACTGGCTGATATTAGCCGTCTATTTTGCTGTGCTCATTGCCATCGGCATTTGGGCAAGTACGAAACGTAAGAAGGAGAGTTCCCTTTTCCTTGCCGAGCACTCCCTACGCTGGCATCATATCGGTTTCTCCATGTGGGGAACAAATGTCGGACCGTCCATGCTGATAGCCTCCGCCTCAGCAGGTTTCACGACAGGTATCGTCTCAGGCAACTATGCATGGTACGCCTTTGTATTCATCGCCTTGCTGGCCTTCGTCTTTGCACCCCGGTATCTGGGGGCCAACATCAGTACGTTACCTGAGTTCATGGGACTGCGTTTCGGGCAATCGACCAGAAATATCCTGGCGTGGTATACCATCGTCACCATCATCATCTCATGGCTTGCCCTGACCCTCTTCGCTGGTGGCATTCTGATTCGTCAGGTCTTCGACATCCCCATGTGGATGTCGGCACTGGTACTTCTTATTATCTCTGCCTTCTTCACTATGTTGGGCGGACTGAAGGCTGTCGCCTACACCAATGTCTATCAAATGATTCTGCTCATTGTTGTTTCATTGATATTGGTCATTGTCGGTCTTGACCGTGTAGGTGGTGTCTCTGCTTTGGTGGATAAGGTACCTGCCGACTACTGGGTAATGTTCAAGCCCAACACGGATGAGGCATTTCCTTGGTTGCCCATCATCCTCGGCTATCCGGTGATGGGCGTATGGTTTTGGTGTACAGACCAGAGCATGGTACAGCCTGTCCTTGCAGCCAAGGATTTGCGCGAAGGACAACTCGGTACGAACTTTACAGGGTGGTTGAAGATTCTCGATGTGGCACTATATATATTGCCGGGTATTCTCTGTTTTGCCCTCTTCCCTACCCTTGAAAATCCTGATGAGGCATACTTAACGATGGTCGAGAACCTCTTCCCTGTCGGTATGGTAGGTTTGGTATTCGCTGTCCTGACGGCCTGTCTGGTATCTACCATCGGTTCCGCTCTCAATGCGCTGAGTACAGTCTTTACCATGGATATCTATGTCAAGAAGTTCAATCCCAACGCCTCCCAGCGCCGCATCAACATCGTGGGGCGTTCAGTGACTGTAGTAGGTTCTGTCCTCGCCATCATCCTTACCGTCGCCATTGATGCCATCAAGGGCCTCAACCTCTTTAACGTGTTCCAGAGTGTTCTTGGCTTCATCGCTCCACCTATGGCTGCCGTCTTCCTCCTCGGCATCTTCTGGAAGCGTACCACCACCCGTGCCGCCAACTTTGCTTTGACCATCGGTACAGCCTTCTGTCTCACCGTCGGTGTACTCTACCTTTGGCCGCCCCAGTGGCTCCAGTTCCCCTGGCCGCATTTCATGCTCCTCTCTTTTGAGTTGTTCGTCATCCTTGTCGTCTCCATGATGATAATCTCTCTGGCAGATAAGGATAAGACTCGCTATGAGATTCCTGCTCCCATTCATGAGAACAGGTCAAAAGTTGCCATCGGATTATGGATTGCCTTGGCTGTTGTGATGATTAGCCTGTACGTCTACTTCAACTGACTTATTTTTCTATTCCAAAGTCTTGCTGCTGTTTCTCCACTTCCTCCAACTCCTTGCGGCGTTGTTCGTCGGACATACCCCTTTGGGGTGTGTCTGTACGACCAGAGGACGGTTTAGCGACCTGTTGTTTGGAGGGTTGATAGATACCATTACAGAGAGGTATGTCATAGGGGATGCTCTCAATCTCCAACGTGTCGGCAGCAGGAGCATGGGTGCCCTCGAAGGTGGGACGAGCAATGATGCGGATCTTGCCGGGACGATGGGTACTGCGCACCAGACAGGGAGCACTACCCCACTCCACCAGACGGGGATTAGCACCAATGGAAGCATCACCAATGATACTGCCCTCGCCCTCTACGGAGAAGGTGACTTGTTCACGAGCCAATCGACGTACATTGCCGTTATCGTCGGTAATCTCAGCCACCACCACCATGAAGTCGGAGCCGTCAGCCACCAATTGTCTACCCATCTCATCGGCATACAAGCGAATCTTGGTACTTCTGCGTGACGGCATTTTGGTCTCTTGGCAGACCACCTTACCGTTTCTAATTCCCTCTGCCACCAGTTTCACATTCTGCCACTTACGGTTGGTATAACTCTCCTCACGTGCCTTCCAGAAGTTCCAGAGACCCTTGAATACAACAGGTGTATTGGGAGTTCCCTCTGGTTGATGGACTACGGGGAGTGTTACTGACTTCCAACCATCAAGGGCTGTCAGGCGGACACTATCACAATTGCTGAACACTACCACATCACTGTCGGAGAACTGTGTCATCTCATGGGCGATATAAACCATCGGTGCCTCCTGACTCTGGGAACGGAACATCTCAAAGGCATATTTCTTCTGGCGGAAAGCATCATAGATACCACCCAGATAAGCATCAGGATGATAGCCACGCTGGTGGTCGAAAGGATGCCACTGACACCCCCCAATAAACTGACGCTGCCCGCGATACATCATGCCATAAGTGTCTGCCAAGGAAAGTGCTGCCGTCACCTGTGCCTGTTCACCCCAACTACGGGCGGCACGGTTGATGGCATTATGTGCATACCAGTCATCGACATACTCTCCCCACTCACGGGTAAAGATACACTTGTCCGTATCGAGGTTACCCTTGCCGATATTATCCGCCCAGTCATACAGTACGTCATAATGGTCTTTCACACCAGCAGAGTTTAAATCTGCTGCTGCCACTGGACGACCCTCGTAGGGATACTCCTCACGGGTAATCTGCAATGCCTTCAGGGCGAAGTCCTCCGGATAGCGTGTCTCGTTCAGGATAGGTTCCCACATCAGCACACACGGATGATTACGATCGCGACGGATGATGTCACGTGTATTCTGGTGAACCATTTCTCCCCACTGCGGGTCTTTGTTCCAATACTGCCAGCCGGGTGTGGGAACAATGATAAAGAGTCCCAGTTCATCACAAGCATCCATGAAGGAAGGATCCTGCGGATAATGAGCGGCACGGATAATCGTCATACCAGCATCTTTCAACCGTTTTGCATCACGCCACTGCTGGGAGTTAGGCAACGCATTCCCCACATAGGCAAAGTCCTGATGGCGGTTACCACCTATCAACTGATGATAGGGTTTGCCATTGAGCCAAAAGCCGCCGTTGGCGGCCTGACCGTTTCCTCTGCCACGAAACTCCGCCTTGCGAATACCAGCACGTACCATACCACCATCCACACACGTTTTGCCTTGAATTACCATGACTTCCACTTGATACAAGTAAGGATTTTCAGGACTCCATAAGTGCGGATGAGCGATTGTCGTAGAAAGACTGAAAACGGCAGATCCCAATAATTTCTTCGACTGTTTGACAGTCTTCACAATCTTGCCGTCAGCATCTTTGATGGTAGCAACAACAGTCACTGCACCTTTACCCTCCACGTCCACATTCACAAAGATATCCGCAGACTTCTCAGAGATATTGTCATAATGGAGGAAGACACCACCACCAGCTACCTGTCCACGCTCAATGGGATCGGTGATATGGACGGGCGACTTACCGATTAGCCATACATCCCGATACATACCGCCATGATAGGCGAAGTCAAGCTGTGTCTGTTTCTTACCAGGAGGATAGCTCTTATCGTCACTATTGTCTGCTTTAATGGCAATGAGACATTTGTCACCAACCTTCACGCCCTCTTTCGACAAGTTGATAGTGATAGGCAGATAACCACCAAGGTGCTGCTTGACTAACCGTCCATTGACATAGACCTCCTGCTTGCCCATGACAGCCTCGAAATGTATGGTAATCTCCTTGCCTTGCAGGTCAGCAGGTACCACAAACTGCTTACGGTACCAGCAGATACCTTGATAGTTACGGCAACCGCTTACCTCTGAGGGTTCCAACCGTGCCGTATGAGGCGCACAGACCACCTCCCAGGCAGTGTCGTCGAAGTCGATAGCCTCAGCATGTTTGGCATCACCCAACAGGAAGTGCCAGCCCTCATTGAAATTATAGACGACACGGCCACTGTTGGCTATGGGGAAAAGCCCTGCCACGGATGTTGCGGATGCAAATAGTGAGAGATGGCATGTGAATAGTGCCAGCACCATCACTGCTTTCTTATAGAAAGTGCTATACATGATTATTTGAGTTTATTCAAGTCAATTTCTTTATATGCGACACGCAGACGGCGCCAAGTATAGACGGCATGCAGTTTACCATCCTTGCCCTGGATAATGGAAGGATAGGAGTACTGACTAATCGGTGAGTCTTCAAGGGTCAGAGCATGATGCCAGTGGGTACCATCACTACTGATGGCAATGGAAAGTGGTGTGCGGACACCCTTTTTCGTACCAGCCAGTGTGCCAAAGTTATTATAGATGAGTACATGACGACCATCCTGTAGTGTGACAGCATCGGTACCACTCTGGTTATTGGGGACATCAAGCAGGGTTACATTGCTCCACGTATCACCATTGTCGCTGGAGAAGGAAGTGCCAATTTTACCGTTACGAGTACGCATCAGGACCTGCAGACGACCATCCTTTAACTTGAGGATAGAGGGTTGGATACAATCAATAGGGTGGCGACCATCCTTGGTGGCTACGCCTCCAGCATCTGGTGCTTCGATATCCTCTTTCTCACTCTTCGTGACGAGAGCTTTCATATCTTCTGTACGCATGGCTAGCTCTGCCTTAACGGGACCTACATATTTCCATTCCTTTTTGGCAATATCGTAAATCTCCATATGGAACTTCCAACCATTATCCTCCGTACTCGACGGACAGAGCAGACGACCATCAATAATCTCAGGCTTATTCTTAATAGGACCCAGGAATCCTTTGGGTAGCGGTTCCTTGTCGCTCCATGTACGTCCTCCGTCCTTCGACTTACAGAGCCATCCGGTCCAATCGGCAACTTTGAGGCCCACCTTGAAGAACAACCACAACTCGCCATTGGGCATCTCTGTGACAACAGGATTCCAGCATGCCTTGCGACGCTGATTAGCTGAAGCAGAACCACGACGCACTGGACCTTCTGAAGCTGGTGTACTCTCGGCGGTGATACCAGCTAGCTCCGCATAGGCTGTACCTAATGTAAAGACCCCATCAGCCGCAAGGATAGGTTTGCTCCATTCCTGTTGTCCTTTCTTTTTAATACTCACCCAGATGCATACGTCAGGATTTCGCTCATGCTTACCACCAAAGTAAGTAGCTACGAGATCACCTTTCTTCGTTTCCACGATAGTAGCAGCATGGCACTGTGGGAATGAGGCTTGTTCATACAGGAACTCATCCTTCGTAATAGCTGGTGAAACGGTAGGTATGTCGCAAGAGAAATGATATTTACCAGAACCTACCTGTTTAACAGTACCATCGGGCAAACAGACATCGGCTGTAGTGTTACAAGGGATGGTGACATCCCACTCCACATGCTGCAACGTCTTTTGCCAATGGCTGGTCACCGTGCCATAGGGAGAATCATAACTCACATTTGCCCACGAGCAGTCTTGTATAGAGAACTCTGGTTTAAGAACAATGTGCTTATACGCGTTATCTTTTTGTCGGATACCGCCTACATATTGATAACACCAGGTGAGCAGGTCACCGAGGAGCATGACGTGGTTACCGCTGTTCATCTTCGGTGATGCCGTATTACCGTTCCAGAGTTCCCAGATAGTAGTGGCACCATTCTCTGCCATATAGCCCCATGAGGGATAGCTCTTCTGTGTAGCTATCATATAGGCGATGTCACTGAACCCATTGTCACTTAGTCCACGCAACAACCAGGAGATTCCAATAACCCCGCAGGGTACGTGTGCGTTGTTCTTGACGATGATGTTCTCTACCACATTCTTCATCACCTCCACGCGATATTCCTCTGGTACGATACCGAACGAGAGTGCCACAAGATTAGCTGTTGCGGTATTGTTGGCGTAGAAGATAGAGTCGGGATAGAGCACATGGCCTGGAGCAGGCGAGGTGCCTTTCTTGACCGTCAGGAATTGCTTATTGAATGCCGCTGTCATCTGTTCCCTGATAGGTCGCCAATAGTCGGCATCGCATCCCCACTGTTCCATCAGCTGCATGGTGCGGATGATATAGGCTGTAGAGATGAGTGTCACATCCGTCTTGCGTGCAGGGTCTTGTGAATGAATGAGTTCCAGCTTTTCTGGTGGTACACACCAATCAGCATACTTGCCACAATGGATGATACCATTCTTGCCATATTCCTCGATGATATGCTGTACCCATTTCTTGATATAAGGATAGCTGTCAATGATGGGCTGTTTGTTACCATACTGCCGCCACAGCATGTCACAGGTGAAAGGTAGCGCAGCAGCCCATGCCACATCGTCTGAGTAATAATTCCAGAAGGCTGGTGCCACATCAGGGATACACCCGTCCGTGCGCTGTGCCTCACAGATGTCACGCATCCACTTAGTATAGAGTCGTTCATTGTTGAAAAGAAAGCTCTCACCCAACGATCCCATCGTTCTGTCACCCAACCAAGGCTGGCGTTCGTCACGTTGTGGACAGTCCACAGGCATCCCTTTATAATTATCCAAGACACCCCACCAGGCATTACGCACCAACTGCGTCAGAACAGGGTCAGAACACTCAAAATGTCCTGTCGATGACATCTCGTCAGCTACTACCTCGGCGACGAAGTCGTCCTTCTTACAATCTTTCAGTCCAATGACCTCAGCATACTTAAAGCCATGATAGACAAAGGTGGGTGTCCACCAACGTCCTTCTTTTCCTTCCTCACCATTGCAGACGTAGATATCTGTCGAGCGCGCATTGCGGAAATTCTCGCGATATAGTGAGCCGTCATCATTCAGTCTTTCAGCATAGACGATACGAATGGTGTCACCTTTCTGGCCACGAACACGAACCTTGAGCCAACCTGCAATATTCTGACCTATATCCACAATGTGACCATTCAGCGATGAAGGGTTGATTTGCTGTAACACCTTCATACCTGGCGTCATCTGACTGCGCAGATAAGCTTGAGGGATATCCGTGCGTTCGGCCTTCATCCATTTCGAATCATCGTAGCCAACCTCACTCCAACCCATCATCTCCCTGCGGGCGTCATATTCCTCACCATCATATTCGTTGTTTGCACGAATGGGACCATTCGCAGTTACCTTCCATCCCTTGTCGTCAGTCTGCAGGCGCTGTGTTGTTCCGTCAGTATATTCCACGATAACGTTGATGCGGCACTTGGGATAGCCAAAGGTATGAATCTTATAGGGTTTGTGTTGCTGCATAGGAAAGTAACGGCCGTTGCCTAAGACGATACCGAGACAGAGACATTTACCCGGTCCCTCACACATAAGGGGATATTTCTCAATGCTCTCCGTCACGTCATAGGTATTATAATAGATAGTCTTGCGGTAGTCTGAGGGGACAGGCTGCAGCACGCCATCACCCATGCGCTGACCATTGACGTAGAACTCATGCAGACCAATGCCGGCAACGTATGCCGTTGCTCGTTTCAACGTTTTGTCCTTCAACTGAAACTCCTTTCGCAGATAGCGAGCAGCCATACGTGTATGGAAGCCACGTTCCTCACCTGGCATCAGACGCTCCAGACCAATCCAGTAACCACTCCATTTACCTTCATGCAACAGGCCGATACTGAAATGCTCATCACTGCTCCAATCCGATTCTCCAACAGTAGTCCATACCTTTACCTTCCAAGTACAAGCGGTATTGCTTTGCAATGGCTTGCCTGCGTATGGGAGCCATAGCTGTTGGTCACTATCCACCTTGCCTGTGTTCCACACTTCACCTTGTTCGTCACATACGATAATCTGATAGGCTGTCTGACGGACATCCTGCTGATTGCTCGTTATCTGCCAGGAGAAACGTGGTTCTGCAGTATCTATACCCAGTGGTCGTTTCAGATTCTCCACGGTGAGGTTCGTGACGCTCACACCAGGTATTGCAACCTTCTTCTTGGCTGCACATACTGGCAATGTCAGGAGCATCAAGACTATCCAGTAAACACCTCTTCTCATCTTTTTACTCATTTAAGTCTCTTGCTTTTCCAGAAAGTGACATATCAGATATCTGCACTTGGTCTTTCTGCAGATAGTCTTTCGAGGCATCCACAGCAATCAGCACACCGTCTTCGATACCCGTTCCCTTCTTATGCATACGGAACGTCTGCACCTTGGAATCATATTCTCCAAAGTAGCGTAGCTCTCCTGTAGCGGCATTCATCCACCATACGTTCTTCTTGTTGCCGCTGATCTTCGTCAGGTCGAGTTTCATGACACGACTCGTATAGTTATACACCATCAGATAATCATTTCCACGTGTTGCTATGAGACGGTCATACTGTTTACCATTCTCCAGGATGATGCTTTGGTCAGGTACACGCTCAAAATAGGGATTCGCACCGCCACACTCAGACCGTGGGTCAGAGAAAGACAACATCAACTGCTTCAGATATTTCATCTGGTTGAAGCCAGGATCATGAAGTCCCTGATACCATGTCTTCACATCACCGGCATCACCATAACTCGTCGGATAACCCGGTTTCAACATCTGCATGATGGCATTATGTCCATAGGTATGTCCACAACTGCCAGCAAACACACTCCAGTAGGCATAACGGCGCACATCCCATGCCTGCCAACGTGCCTCGTTCTTGTCATGTAGACCCATAGGAATATCCTCATAGCTGGGTTCTGCGTCCAATACGGGCTTGATGGGGTTATACTTCCATGTAGAGTCGACATACATCCAGTTGTCCTCCTCCGTATTGTCAGGAATGGGATATTCGGCATTGCCCATACGCTGTCCATACTTACGATGTCCGCTCTGGAAGGTATGGAAATCCATCCATGAAGCCTTGCTCCACCACTTGGCGGAGGTATAACGTCCACGGGGATGATAGGTCATCAGGTGGTTCTGGTCTATTGACTTGATGGTCGTTGCCAGCGCATTCCATACCTCTGGTTTGATATCACCCTGGATATCACCACCCATAAACCAGATGATGTTCGGTTTGTTCTTATAGCGGTTGGCGAGGAACGTACCATATTTCTTAGCGTCTTCAACACTCAGCTTGCCGTCCTTGACCAGTCCGCCCCAGATACATACCATACCGATATAGATACCATTCTGTTCGGCCATGTTGATGATATAGTCCAGATGGTCCCAATAGCCATAAACACCCTTCTGGTTGATGTTCTTGAAGTTCCAACCATCTATATTCGACATCTGTCCATAGATGTTATAGGCAGGTACACCGTCAATGACCTGTATCTGTACCACGTTGTAGCCAGCCTCCCGACAGCATTGCAGATACCACTCTGCCTCGGCGCGGTCGAGTCGTTCCGGTAACAGCCATCCTGTCTCCCCCTGCCAAAAGAAAGGCTGTCCGTTCTCAAACTGCAGATAACGCTGGTTATCAGACACTTTCAACTTCCCGTTTTCCCACGGTTTGCCTGCTTGTGCCGATAGTGTCAGCACGACGAGGCTACATATCATCAATAATTTCTTCATAATCAATAGAGTATATATTCGTTATTGGCCTTTGTCGACAGTGTATAGACATTAGCCTCCTGCGTCTTCTTCAGTCCCTTGCCCTTCAGCGGGGTGTTAGAGCGTAGCTTACAGATGCCTCCCAGCTTCGAACGGACGACGGCCTTGACGAGTTTTCCGTCTTTCCAGTCGATGTCTATCTCATAACCGCCACGAGCCACTAAGCCTTTCACACTTCCGTCTTTCCATACAGCAGGAAGAGCGGGCAACAGATAGATATAGCCGTCATAACTCTGCATCAGCATCTCCGCAATACCAGCTGTACAGCCGAAGTTACCATCAATCTGGAAAGGCGGATGCGCATCAAACATATTCGGATAGGTACCTCCCGTCTGTTTGACAGCACCAAAGATCAAGAAAGTGTCGGCAGTGAGTGTCAACTGGTCTTTGATAAGCTTGTAGGCGCGTTCACCATCCAGCAGACGGGCCCACGAGCAGACCTTCCAACCCATACTCCATCCTGTCGACACGTCGCCACGGGCCTCCAATGACTTACGGGCTGCATTCCACAAATCAGGGGTACGTGTAGGCGTAATCTGATAGGAAGGATATAAACCATAAAGATGCGAGAAATGACGGTGATCATCCTTTGGGTCATCCAGGTCGTCCAGCCACTCCTGCAACTGTCCCCACTTACCAATCTGCATGGGAGGCAGCTGCTTTAGTTGATAGTTGATAGTTGATAGTGTAGAGTTGTTGTCACCTAAGATTTTTGCAGCCTCAAGCACATTGGTATAGAGTTCTGTCACTATCTGATTGTCCATCGTTACGCCAGCGTCCAAAGGTGTGGGACGACCTTTGCCGCCATGTTCAGGAGACTCCCCAGGACATACGACGAGCCACCCCTTGGTGGGATGCTTGACAAGTGTTTGCGTAAAGAAGCGGGCAGCATCCAGCATGATGGGATAATACTGGCGAAGGAAGTCCTTGTCGCCTGTATAAAGATAGTGTTCCCACAGATGGCGACAGAGCCAGGCGGCACCCATCGGCCATAAGCCTGTCTGTGCACGATCCACAGGTCCTGTGATGCGCCATTGGTCTGTGTTGTGGTGCAATACCCAGCCTCCCACACCATACATATCGCGAGCTGTCACCTTGCCTTGCTCGTATATCTCGCGGATGAGTTTGAACAATGGCTCGTTCATCTCCGTCAGGTTACACACCTCTGACGGCCAGTAGTTCATCTCCAGATTGATGTTCGTCGTGTATTTCGAATCCCAGGAGGGGAACATTTTGTCATTCCAAATGCCCTGCAGGTTGGCAGGATTCATATTGCCAGGCTGTGAACTACTGATGAGCAGATAACGTCCGAATTGGAAATAGGTAGCCACAAGGTAATTGTCAGCGAAAGAATCGCTGACCACACTGAAACGCTCGATACGCTTATTCATGGGAACGTTGGCATATTTGTCCTCGCCCAGATTCAGCTTTACACGATCGTAGTACTTATGATACGTCTTTTCGTGCTGAGCCTTCAGCTCTTCATAGCCCAATGCCATAGCTTTGTACAGACGCTCCTTCGACTGAGCTACCTCATCGCCAGTAATATCTTTGTAATTCTTTACGTTTGTGCCAATGGTGAGATATATCGTTGCTTCGTCGGCTCCTACAACGCTGATATTACCATTCGAACCACTTTGTTTGCCACCCTTCGTCTGAACAGCCATACGTCCCATGTAGCGTACCTTGCCCTTCAGTCCCTCATGTTTGGAAGAAACGCCTTGCAGATAGGCGGTAGCAAATTCTTCATTCTTCATTCTTAATTCTTCACTTCCAATGAGTGGATTCTCATGAGGTGTGGTCATATTAGCAGTGAACGTGATTTTTCCCTTCTCACTTGCCGTCAGATGGATGGCAATGACATGGTTGCCGCCAAGTGGTGTGATCACTTCACGCTCATACCTCACACCGTCCACCTCGTAGCGGACAACGGTTCTCCCGTTGTCTAAATCCAAAAACCGTTCATAGTTCTTATAGTCCGCATGTCCCGGCATCGCAATATACAGGTCGCCGAAGGGTTGGTATGGCATACCCATATTCTGACCAGCAGCATTAGGCATCACCTTCGCATTCGCCAAGTCCTGAGCCTCCTTGAATTTCCCTTCAAAGATCAACCGACGCACCTCTGGCAATGCCTCTTTCGCATTGGGATTGACGACATTATTAGGTTGTCCTGCCCAAATAGTCTCTTCATTCAGTTGGATATGCTCCACAGCAGGTGTGCCAAATACCATACCACCAATCACGCCATTACCTACAGGCAATGCTTGTGTCCAGGTCTGTGCAGGACGATCATACCACAGTCTATATTCAATGCATAATGCATAATGCGTAATGCATAATGACAGTGCCGTTAAGAAAAGTCTTTTCATTTGTAGAGAGATTTGAGTTGTTCGTCAGGTTCTATCTCTATCTTACTCTCATCAAGCATCGTACGATCGAGTCCAAAAACATCAATGAAGAAGTCATAGACGGCATTGCGTTTGTTCTCGCGGAAGTCGTGTCGTTCGTTGGGCAGATGCACATTACGCACCTGCTCCTTGGCACCATAGAAGCCGTATATACGTTGCAGGTATGGGAACTCCAGAGTAGGAACACTACTGGTCCAGTCGCCACCGTCACTCACAATCAGCATGGGTTTGGGAGCCATGACGGCAGCCAGTTCTGGTTCACACGTGCCACCAGCCGCAAGTTGCACGGGTTTACCACTCTCACAGGGACAACCACCATCGAAGTGCGAGGCGAGATGTACCACAGGGGCTGAAGCTGTAACACGCTCATCCAACAACGACAACAGAACAGTATGGGTACCTCCGCCTGAGCCACCCATCACACCGACACGCTCTGGGTCAATGTCCTTGCGGTTTTTCAGCATCCAGTCAAGAAGAATATAGCCACAGGCAGCCTGATAGACATGTGCACGACTGGTATGGTGTGCCTCAGCACCCACCTCTTTCTCTGACTCGCCCCAGCCGTAGAGGTCGAAGTCTACGCAGACGGCCCCCATCCGTGCCAAAGTCCCTAAGCGTTGCTGTTCGTCTTTCCGATAGCGCATGGGCCAGTGTCCGTCAGGGCAGACAATCAAAGCGTGCTTGCCCTTCTTCGTCGAAGCATAGATGGTGCCAAAGAGATGTTGTCCGGGTGTCAGTTCGATACAGATATTCTGTGTGGTATAACCGTCATGCTTACGGATCTTGGAGAGCAAAGGCTTTCCCAACACACATGAGTCCAGGAAAGCATCAAGCTCCAGGCGCTGGCGCACCTCACGACGCAGGCTGTCACGTCTGGCCTCCCACTCTGCCTTATTGCTATACAGCGTAGAGAGGTAGTCGAGCATCTGTCGTCCTTCTTCCTCATGGCGACGGGGATACTCATAGCGTTTAATCTTATACACGTTGCCAGACTGTTTCCACCAGTTCCAGTCGAAGTGCTTACAGATATTATCAAGCGTCTGCTCCAGCGAATAGGGACGGATACGGAAATCGGCATACGGAAGTACGACACCTGCCGTATCGACATTCCCGTCGAATTTGAATCTCACGTCAAAGCGTTTTGCCACATCCCTCATCACGTCACTCACCGGACGGCGGAACTGGTTCTCGTAGGTCTGTGCCGTGGTTTCCATTGCCAGTAGCATCACGGCTATCATGAATATTTTTCTCATTTGTATGTCAGTTTTCCTATGTCCTGGCGATTAGCCACCACTTTCCCGTCAACCATCAGCGTCAGTCCGCTGCCCTGATGATAGCGTTGTCCATCCTTATCCCAGATGATGGTCAGTATATGACCACGATAGTTCACACCGTCCAGACAGAAGTAGTTCCATTTGTCTTGCGGCACGAGGGGGTTCACCACGATACTGCCGTCTTCTTGAGGACGCAGTCCCACGATTCCTGTAATCATCAGGTCGTTGAACGTCGAGTGGTTATAATAACGGCTACGCTCACGGTCACCCATCAGCCATGCTCCGTTCTTCTCATCAAGATACTCCCCGATATAGGGTCGTCCACGGTGGTGCTGCGACTCCACATAGAGCTCCATCTGGCGGAAGAACACCCCATCAAGCCCATTAGACCCATTAGTCCCATTCAAATAGTTCCCCAGCGCTGTTAGCGTCTGTGAGGTAGCAAAGGGCCATATGGCACCATCCCACTCACACTTCCCCACTCCATGACTGCGGAACAGTGGATGACGGCGCTCTGCGGTTGTCAGTCCATAAGGAGCCGAGAATCCCTGTTCATCTGTCAGCTGCTCCCATGCCACATCATACTGGGAGGATGACGGCAGATTAAAATACCAAGGAATATAACCTATCGCCTCACGGACAGCAGCAGAGGTGTCGCCACGCAAGGTCTCAAAGAACTGGTGGTCCTTGTTCCATAGCTTCGTCTCTACCAGTTGTCGTAACGTATCTGCCTTCAACTCATAGTCCGTTGCCTTGGCAGTTTCTCCCGTCATACGGTTCATGACGGCAAGAGCCTTGGCATTGCCAAACATATAACTATTGATGGTGGGACGCGCATATTGCTTCTTACGTCCACCACTGATACTTTCCTCCATACCGTCCTGTACGTCGCCCTGCCAGTAGAGTCCGCTCGCCAGACGGTTGGTACGTTCCCAACGGGCATATTCCTCTTCCAGTCTGGGTTTCAGTCCGAAAAGGAAATCATTGTCGCCCTGTACCTTCCACATCTCCAGGACAGCAGCAGGATTCCACGACGAGAACTTATTCATCTTCGTCATCGCCTGTCCGTCATTGCCATAGTACCACGTACGCAGTATCTGGTGCAGATAGGTGGTATCCCTCAGCCAACGGCTCTCCATCACATGATGGCCGATAGCACAGGCAATCAGGTTATAGCGGTCGGCATAGGAACGCTGCACGAGGAATTCCGTCATACCATAGCCCACAGGAGTCCGCTTGATATGCTTGCGCAAGGTCCACCAGCGGTAGTAGTACATCTCCTTGAAGTTCTCCTGCGGACAGTCGAACAGGGGGATATTCCTACGCATCCATTCCGACGATTGCGCATTGGGGATGGTGGTGACGATATTCTCGTCCTCCATCGTATTGAAGTGTTCTGCATAGTGGGCATAGTCATCATAGTCGAGGACAGCGGTAACACTGCCGTCTACAGGACGGGAAACAACATTTGCGATGGCGAACGAGGCCTCCGGATTGCTCTCATCGGCACGGGGCATATCAAAGTCCTGGTCGGCAGGTGTATTGATATCGGGTTTGTCGAAAGGCATTCCCGTACGGAACACGATACGACTGATGCTCTCCACGGGTGTATCAAACTGTCGTTCACAGGCTTTCTTACCGTTCAGGTAATAGACGGCACGATGCAACGAGGTGGAAAGGACTGCCTTGATATGATAGGTCGTACCTGGCTCATAGTGCTTGAGCAGAGTACCGTATCTGGCACCACCCTTCACACGGATGACTCCCGTAGAGTCTACCACGATACGGGAACACACATTCCCTGCATCGTCCACGAACTCGACATCCAGCTCCCCATAGCTATTCTGAGCCGTCTTCAGGTCAAACTCCACTTCCAGTTCCTTGGTATTGGGAATCATGCGCTCCACCTTCGCATAGTCGTAGGGATCGCAGTCGCTCAGTTGTAGCCACTCTCCCTGAAGAGAAACAGGAGCCCACTGGGGAGAATAGAGGTTCCAGTCTGTCAGCTGCGACAGCGTCGAAAACTGACTGAACGAACCATTGGCATGGGTGGTTGCTTCCATCCGAACTGGTACGGGGATACGACTCACCCACATATCCTCTTTATTATTGGAATAGGTAACCCATAAATCTGAGGTGAGAGGTGAGGGGTGAGAGGTGAGAGACTCATTGTTCTCAATGCCGCGGACATACTGGGGACCATAACTCTTATACTGGCCGCCATGGCGCAGAGGTGTCACCTCGCCATTGACAAGACTCAGCGTCGTATAGTCAAGTCCGTCCTGACTGAGTGAGATGGCAAGGGGCCAGCGATATTCCGACGGGTTATAGACAGTGGCATAGGTACCATCCGACAAGCGCTGTCCCCATATCTTCGCATTTGAATTAACGAAGCCAGGAGCACGGTCGCAGCCCAGTTTTCCATTGACATCCTGCAAGCGCCACGTATGACCTCCATCGGCAGAGATACTCGTGACGGCATGTTTCCACAGCGCTACCTTCCTGCCGTCAGGCAACGTATAGCCGCTGAATGCCTTGTAAGGTTTGTCTAATGGAATGATAGGATCGTTGCGGTCAGTCTCTTCCACCCACTGCATCCTTTGCATGGGGTCGGCAAGCATAGCATCAACGGCAGCTACAAAACCTTTGTCCTTCGATTTCTTATAATACGGATAGTCCGTGTTCTTCTCACTAAAGCCGTGGTTATAATAGACGAAGTAGATAGGTCCGAAAGAGCCGTCTTTCTTAATCTCACGCACCACCCTACCGATACCGTTGCCGTCGTTAGGGTCGTCCTTAATGGTCAGGCAGATGCCGTAGTTGCCAGTAGCAAGCAGTTTGCCGTTGGGTGCGGCAAACCATCCCACCCTTTGGTGCATCACTGCCTTCAGGTTGTGGGCAGGTGGAAAGTTTCTGCCTTCCTTTGTCCATCCCTCTGGCACGTTATATTCGGGAAACAACTCCACAGGCTCACTCCACGTATAGCCGTCCTCTGAGGTCTGCAGCATCGTCTTGCCTGGTGCCTCGTGTTCATGACGAGGGTCTGTCAAGTAGTGCATATAGAACTTACCGTTCCAGTATGCCATCATCGGCTGGTGGTTATAGGTCCAAGGCGTTGCCCCTCGCATCGTCTGGATGGTATGTACACCCACCACTGGTTTCAGTCCACCGTCATGTCGTTCCGGACGGGCAATCGTCTTGCCACTGTAGTGTACCACATCACGGTTATACTTGATGAGTCCCTCCACCAACTTCTCATCCGCCATGAATACCGTTCCGTGTTTATGACCTACGGGGAAACTAACGGTTCCCGTCTGGTTCTGGAAGGTCTTGAAGTCCTTGGTACGATGAGCACCATATATCTTATGCTGGTAAGAGTCGTAGTAGATATACCACCAGTCGCCCACCTTTGCCGTTGACGGTCCTTCCGTGAACGACTCCGTAAAAGGCTCTGAAGCTGGGCTCCACGGACCATAGGGCGACTTGGCAAACGCCACCTTGATATTGCGCATCGGACGGGAGTTGTCCTTTACCACCATCACATAGTCACCTTTACCCCGTTTCACCAGCGTGGCATCGATGGCTGAGAAGTCCGGGTCGTAAAAGAGCTTTGCCTTCGAGAAGGTCTTGAAGTCCTTCGTCGTCATATAATACAGGCGGTGGTTGTTCTTATGGTCTTCCTGATAGTCAGGGAACTTCCCTGGCACGCACGACGCCCAGACAATCAAATACTGCTTCTTCACATCGTCATAGAACAATTCCGGAGCCCAGGTGTTTACTGTCGACTCCTCCATCCCAGTAGAGATAAACCGCTGTGTGGTCCAATGGATCAGATCCTTCGACGATGCATAGCCGAAGCCTCTGTCTCCACGCCACGAACTGGTCCATACCAAATGGAACGTACCGTCAGGACCTTTGACGACAGATGGGTCGCGCATCACCTTCTGCACGCCGACCTCAGGGCGCAGGAACACGCCCTGGATGGAGTCCCATTTTATACCATCATAGCTATATATGAATCGCAAGCCCTCTGTGGCAGGCTCGTGGAATGATGTCGACACATAGATATCCTTCGCCTCAAGAGAAAGCGCCAGACACCATGCCCATACAAAAAATAGCAGTTTTCGTTTGTACATAGTTTAAGTAGTTTCGTTTGCTTGGCAAAGGTACACATTTTATTTCTAACTTGCAAATTTGGATAGAACAAAAATCTGCGAGATCTGCGCTATCTGCGAGAAATACACACCACGCGGAAATTATTATCTCTCGCAGATCTCGCTGATTACGCAGATATTGATTAGGGGCTCAGTTAGTCCGAGGAGAAACAAGAAAAGTGGCGACAGCCTTGCGCCATCGCCACTTTTCTTAGTTATTCGTTAGATTCGTGAAATTCGTGGTTTGACTTGTTGATATCAACCAGTGAGATAAACTCATCCAAATCACAAACAGGAATCTCGGAAGCCGTAAAATCTTTCTTATTGCGTGTAACAATACAATCGGCATCAACAGTCATTGCTGAACAATATTGTAGTGCATCCTCGAAATCAGTAAACCCTGAGTCAAGCGCATCTCTTACAACTGCAGCATCAACAGTGGTGGGAGTACACATCTCACAGAGCAAGTCAATAGCTTCAAAGATATCCAGGGTACTCATTTTGCGAGTTTCCATCAGATAACTGGCAGTCCCAAGCGAAAGTGAAGAACAATAGAGTTTTATCTGCCCCCTATCGCCCATGTTAAATATACGCATCACGTTGGGAAACCACGGATAGCGTTCACATAACAGGTCGATAACAATGTTCGCATCAACAAATACGCGCTTCATTTGAATCTCTCAGCCAAGTACTCTTTACGCAAGTTATCAACTTCTTCATCAGTGGCATACCACGGATTTCCTCGCTTAAAGCGTAGCACTCTTGGGGAAATTTCTTCTGTAGCGTCAGCATCAATGCATGTTTCCCTAACAGTCCGCCTAATAGGACGCGCATGACGACGAAGTCGTTTTACATAGTGCGAAACGACCTGCAACATCTCTACGCTCATTCCGTCAAGATCTGTTGCAATGGATGATCTGAGTTCAAGAGTTGTCATAGCTTCATATTTTTTATTCTTCTACGCTGCAAAGATAATCATAATTTTCGAAATGGCAAGCAAAAGAAGCAAAAAAGTGGCAACAGCCTTGCGCCATCGCCACCTTTCTTAATTATAGATCTCGAATTATAAAATTCTCGAATTCTCTAATTCTTGACTTACTTCACAACAACCTTATTCTTTTTGTCAGCTTATCAGGCTCTCGCCTGCTATCCCACACATCGGCAATTCTGATGGAGTCGGAACTCTCCACGTAATAGTATAGCAACTTCAGCGTCCCCACTATGTGAAAATACCGATATTCATTCTTCCTATTCCTTAGCAAGGGTTCGCGTAGCCCTGCTTTTGGATGTTTGCTTATGAGACTTATAATGTAATTAGTGCGTTGGACAAACCTCAAAGCAGTGGTTTCACCAAACTCACCAAGTCCGTAAAGCATTTTCTTGCGCCATTCCTCCTCGGCTTGCTTATTCCATATTACCTCAGCCATGAGAACTCTTCTTTCAACTCAGCCATCATTTGCTCATGAGTCTTATACTCTCCCCGTTCGAACTGGGCTTCTCCTTCATCGATACGAGCCATTAGTTCCTCATGGGTGTATGGCAGGTCGCCTGCATCCATACTTTCCCAAATGGCATCCTCATCGCGTGAAGTGAGCTGCCCTAACAAGGCAACGACAAGTTCATCGATACTCAAGTTGCGCTCTTTAGCATATACTTTCGCCCGATTGTATTCTGAGGTGGGAATGGAAATCGTTGTAGTCATGTTCTTTACTGTTTCTCGCTGCAAAGATAATCATAATTTTCGAAATGGCAAGCAAAAGAAGCAAAAAAGTGGCGAAGCCCTTACGAGCCTCGCCACTTATTCAAATGTCTTCATCGCTGTTTTCTATGTGAGTGGCATATAACGTTCGGAACATGCGAAGAGTGTCTTTATAGGGTTTCCGGACTTCATTAGCGGTAAAACCACATTTTTCATAAAAACCCACAGCACTATAGTCACTCGTGGCAAGGGCTTCTACCGTCAAGAACTGACAGCCTGCAAAGGTCTGAGTACGGGCCCGTTCAGCAATCATCTCAATCAGTAGGTTTCCGACACCAAGCCCACGCCATTTTTCTTGTACGGCCAAATAAGCTATATCCAGCGCAGGATATCTGGACTTTGCATAGAACGTATCTTTATAATTCCAGTCCACATCAGGACTTCCAGTGAGAGATATCCCTGATTGCAACTCATCCTTATCATCATTATCAAGGTCAAGAGAATCAAAACTCAAGGCGAATACCGCTATAATCTCATCCTGCAACTTTACTTCGTATGCTGTACAATAATGGTTCTCGACACTCGTGCGAAAGTCGCCACGAATAAAAACATCCATTGACTCAACACCTGAACTGAATGTTTTGAGGCAATGGAAGTCTTCGAGTGGCTTAACGTGCAACTCCTGCAAAAACGAAGTCACTTCGCGTCCCATACTATTTTCCATTTCTTACGTGCAGCCCGTCCTCTACGAATGGCATTCCTTTCCTCCGCGTTCAGATTTCCGGTAGTTGCACGCCACAGAGCCTCCCGAATCTTCTTTGAAAATTCAGGCGTAATCGGTTCTCTTGGCGAATTAATTCCTAACATATCTATATCCTCCAATTATGTTAACGTTTACTTCTACGCTGCAAAGATAATCATAATTTTCGAAATGGCAAGCAAAAGAAGCAAAAAAGTGGCGAAGCCCTTACGAGCCTCGCCACCCTTCTTAATTATAGATCTCGAATTATAAAATTCTTGAATTCTCTAATTCTTGACTTACTTCACAACAACTTTGAGCATTCAGCTCGAGCTCGTTCCCGCTCGATAAAGCGAGAGCGAGCTCTTGCTTTATTCTCACTTAATCACGACCTTCTTGCCGTTGATGATGTACAGGCCCTTCTGAGCCTTCTCTACGCGCTGACCACTAATGGTGTAGATGGTAGCGTCCTTCAGAGCGTCAGCAGCAATGCTGTTGATGCCAGTAGCTTGCTTGAAGGTTACGGTTACTGTTACATCAGCAGCAGGCATCGTGAACTTGTGCGTGTAAGCCTGTCCTTTGTACTCACCAGCCTCAGCAGTAACCTCAACAGCTGTCTCGCCAGCCATTACAGAAATCTCTGCCTCATAGCCCTCAGCAGGAACGATGTTCAGATAGATCTCCTCACCAGCAGCCTTGTTGTATGTAGATTCATCATCCTTATTGACGCTGATGCATGTAGCCTGACCGTTCTCCTGAGAGAGAGCCAAGGTAATCTTAGACAACTTAGAAGCCTTAGCCTTGATAGTTACGTTCTTAGCAGGCATGATGATCCACATCTTCTTAGCTTCGTCATCAAGACCAATCTGTCCTTCAGCAAACTCGATAGCATCGCCATTGTCATCAACGAACTCAGGCTTATCAAGCTGATAGCCTTCAGCCAGCACGTAGGTAGCATAAACCTTCTCACCCACAGCAGCAGAAGTAATCTCAGGTGTGATAGTCAGACCCTCGCAGTTCTCAACCTTCACGGCATAGCCAACGAAGTCAACCAACCAGCGTGGGTCACCAGTCTTCATTCTAGCCTGTGCGGTGCTAGCAGCAATGGTAAAGTCACCAGCAGCAGCCTTCTCAGCATCGAAGCCTGGATCAGTAGTCAGAGCAGTACCTGTCTGGTCGGAACCACTCTTTGAAGCATCCGTCCAGCCTGCAACTGCACCTTCTGCACTCCAATACGTATTGTTTGCGTAAGTCATGGTCGGAGTTGTTGAGTTCTGACCGAACTGCCAACCGTTAACCTCATTGCCAACATTTGAACCAAAGTTGTAAAGGACAGAGTTGGTCAGGGTCATTACGAGGTAATTCTTACCCTTGAAGACATTCGTATTGTTAACCTTCTTACCTACGCCAATCTGATACAGAGTGCTCTTGTCGATAGTCCAAGATGTCTTATAGTCAGCGTTAATATCAACAGCCTTGCCATGAGCCTGGAATAAGAAACCAGTATGACCAGCCTTTGACCACAATGTAGAGTTAGTGATCTTCAGATCCTCGGGATAACCATTGGCAAGTGCAAAGATAGTATTGCTGCCAGAGAACTCGGCTACAACATTGTCTACCAAAACCTTCTTGAACAGAACCTTACCTGCTGCATTGTTGATGAACGACTTGGCAAGACCGGTAATCTCAACATCCTTAACGGTTACATTGTCAACAATTGTGTAGTCACTATCAGAATCATCAGCCTTCTTGGCCTTCGAACCGTTTACACTTGCATAGTTAATGAAGGCGCCTGTCAATGTAGAAGCATCAATCTTAGCACCTGCAGCACCGTTGATGGCAACACTTGCAGTAGCATCGATAGACTTGCTAATAGTATAAGCGCCATTCTCAGCCAAAGTAACGGTAACCTTACCGCTGAAGCTGTTCAAAGCATTGATGATTGCATACTTCTCAGCAACGAATGCCTTGCCAATATCATTGCCTGCTGCAGTCAGTTTCTCTGCGTCAATTACGATATCCTTAGTCTCAGCAGTTTCAGGAGCAACGTAATCAACCAACCAGCGTGGGTCACCTGTCTTCATCAGAGCCTGTGCGGTGCTTGCGCCAATGGTGAAGTCACCAGCAGCAGCCTTCTCAGCATCGAAGCCTGGATCAGTAGTCAGAGCAG
>CAMJZV010000002.1 GCA_946410305.1 uncultured Prevotellaceae bacterium
TTCCAAAAGAGCAATAGTGTTTAATCTGTCCAAACTTTGGGGTTCACTTCAGTTCTGTCCCCTGATTTGCGTTAAGGAGAATGGAAAAACTCTTAAGGAGAATCTGAAAAATAGTAAAGAGAAAGGCGCCTTATCAATAGTTCACAGAGTATTAACAATTAAAAAAAAAATTATGCAAAGAATTTATTTCATTGACGAGATGACTCCGCTCTTGGAGCACTCTTATACCGACAAGAACGGACAACCACAGGTGTTTGCCGTGCAGGGCTTCGTGCTGAGCGATGGCTGCAACACGCTATATGGTGAGACGCAGGGCAACTATGCCAAGGCCGCGCTGGCACTGAAGCTGACGGTGGGGCAGTGCGTAGCGGTGCAGACCACCAGCTCGGCGCGCAGCTACACCACGAAGGACGGTGAACAGCGCTGGGAGAACCGTGTGACCATTACCAACATTGCTCCGTTCGGTCCTCGACGTAAGGCTGAGGGAGGGCAGACGTCGTAACGGCGTTTTTGGCAAATTGGCAAATTGGCAAATTGGCATTAAGGCCATTTTTACCCCCTTGCCGCGGAATGGGATAAAATGGCGTTATAAAATATATATAATATATTATATATAATTTTATAGAAAATAGTGTCAAATATATGAAGAAAAACGAGCAAAATCGTGCAAAAAACACGCTTAATGCCAATTTGCCAATTTGCCAAGTTGCCAAGTTTGAGAATTCATTATTAACGTAACTTATTGAAATTATGGACAATAACACAACGAACAAAACACAGCGGGTGCGAGGCTCGGCACGCATCCAACCAGACGGCACCTTCGACTTCAAACCCGACGGTCAAGGTGTGAAGAAAATAGAAGAGGTGGGTGCACAGGGGGACAGTCCCCGTGTGCACTTTTTTTGAAAATAGTTCCCTAGATTTCCAAAGGTACGGAGAAAACTTCGTACCTTTGTATCGTGAAAAGAAGAGAACCATTAAGGCTGCGATTAAGCGAGAGCAGAATCAAGCTTGCTTGTTATGCCGAGCGAAAGCAGTCTGAACAAAGTTCAACCCTTAACCCTTAACCCTTAACCGAAATGGCAGTTATCTACAGAATGTCGGAAGACACCCGCAAGCACACCGCACACCCTGGCAAGTGGTTTCCACGACCGGTGAACCTGGGCACCATAGAGACGGACCAGCTGGCCCGACTGGTGCAGCGCAACTGCTCGGTGAAACGCTCCGACGTGGTGGCCGTGCTGATAGAGCTGTCGGAGGTCGTCCAGCAACTGTTAAGGGACTCTCACCGCGTACGCCTGGACGGCATCGGTTCGCTGATGGTAGGTCTGTCAAGCGACCCCTGCGACGGCCCCAAGGATTTCTCGCGCGAGAAGTTGCGCAATATTCATATCTGCTTTAAGCCTGAAAAGGACCTGCAGATGGACGATGTAGAACTAACGGCTTTGCCGTAATAAATAACCCTATGTTTAACTAAAAATTTTAAGTCATTATGAGTGTATTTTACAGATTGCATCAAGACCAGAGTGTAGGAACCAAGAAGAGTGGTAAGTGGTATGCCCGCGCCGTGCCCATGGCGACCATCAACACCCGTCAGCTGGCGGAGATCATCCAGCGAAATTGTACTGTGAAGAAGTCCGACGTGCTGGCAGTACTGGACGAGCTGGTGGAGACCATGCGCGAGCAGATGCAGGACTCCAAGCGCGTGAAGCTGGACGGCTTCGGCTCGTTCAAGATCGGCCTGAACTCGAAGGGTGCCCGCACCGCGAAGTCGTTCACCGTCGCCGACCACATCGAGGGCATGCACGTGGTATTCACCCCCGAGCGCACCCACGACGCTGCTGGCAACCGCGTCAAGCAGTTCCTGCAGGGCGTGAAGTGTGAGGAGTTGCCTGAGAACAAGGTCGAGAAGGAGGACGGGGAGTAGCCTCCCCCAACCCCCTCCAAAAGGAGGGGGCTTTCCAAAAGCTCCCAAAAGAGAGGGGGATGAAAAAACAAGATAAGACAATCTGCGTCATCTGCGTGTTCTGCGAGAGAAAAGAAAAAATGTATTGAAGTATGAAGAACAAGGAATTTTGGAAGACAGTGATTCAGATCATCGTGACAGTGCTGACGGCACTGGGAACGTCGCTGGGAGTTAGCGCTTGCGCGCTTTGAGCGCTACGCTAGTCGCTTCGCTAGTGAAGAGTGAAGAGTGAATAGTGAAGAGTGAACAGTGAAGAGTGAAGAGTGAAAAAAATGGGAGCATCCGAGGGTTCGGGTGCTCCTGTTTCGTTACCGACGGCGGAACTCGGCACAGGTGATGGCGGTGGCGATAGCGACGTTAAGGCTCTCGGCCGTCTCGCTGGACGGGTTGTAGTTGGGGATGAGCAACTTGTGGGTGACGAGCTGACGGATAGCGGGAGAGATGCCGTTGCCCTCGTTGCCCATAACGATGATGCCCTCGCTGGACAGCTCCTGCTGGTAGATGTCGTTGCCGTCGAGTAGGGTGCCGTAGATGGGGCCGTCGTACTGGCGCAGCAGCGCCTCGAGGTCGGTATAGACGATGTTGATGTGTGCCAAAGAGCCCATCGTGGCCTGCACGACCTTGGGGTTGTAGCAGTCGGCGGTGTCCTCGGAACAGTAGATGGTGGTGATGCCAAACCAGTCGGCAATGCGGATAATGGTGCCTAAGTTGCCTGGATCCTGAATGCCGTCGAGGGCTATTGAAAGCTTTTGGCTGTTAGCTGTTAGCTGTTGGCTTTGGGGGATTTCAAAGACGGCAAGTACCTCCTGCGGATGCTGCAGGAAGCTCAGCTTGCGCAGCTCGTCGTCAGTGATAGGGAGGAGCCTACCCCCGACCCCTCCCAAAAGGGCGGGGAGGTTTGAGGCGGGGAGGTAAGAGGATAGATAAGCGGGGTTGGTGGAGAAGATGGAGTGGGGCACATAGCCAGCACGCAGCAAATCGCCAACAACTTTAGGGCCTTCAGCGACAAAAAGTCCTTCTTTCTTGCGATTTTTCTTCAGCTCCAGCGAGCGTACCAGCTTCAATTGATTCTTCGACAGCATATATCCTTTTTTTTATTTTGGGTACAAAGATACGTAAAAACGAGAGAAATACAAAAGGAAAGCTTGCTTTTCCTTGTAAAGAATTAGAGTGGTGTAGAATATACACACATGAAAATATTATACATCGTTTGGAGGATGGCTGTTCCTGGGGTTTCTTGAAAATGTCAAACATTAGGCATTAAACATTCTTCAACCTAAAGGTCGAAGTGTGGCGTTGCGATAAACATTAAGCATTAACCATTATGCATTATGCATTAAGCATTAAGCATTGTAGAGAGGGTAGGGGAGACGTAGAAGGGTGATGGCGGAGGGCTGAGGAATGAATGGTTTTGATGTCCATATCGATGCCGAAAAAGGGTGAAAATAGAGGTTTGTAATGTAAAATAATAGGAAAGGTTGTGTTGCCTGGAGTGGTGAGCTAGTCGAAAGAGTGGAAATTTGGGGTTGCGTGGGTAAAAGAAGAGGCTGCCCACCTCGACAACCTCTTTCTTGCTATAATTTATAATTGGTTAAAAACGAATGGTTTAACAAATAGTTATTAAAGTAATGAGTTAGGTATTGACTTTCCACGATCCATTTTTGTTAGCTCCCACGCGTTCTATGATGTTTTTCTTGCGTAGGGCCGCTAGAACCTTGTTGACACCGGCCTCTGACAGCTGTAGGCGGCGAGAAAGTGTACCTATGGTGATGCGTGGTTCGGCAGCCAGGAGCTTCACAATACGCTGCTCGGACTTAGATAATGGGGTCTCAAAGTCCTCGTCAGCGGCGTTTTCGGCCGATTTCTCCTGTACTTTTCCTCTACTTTTATTCTTTACTTTATTCTCTACTTTATTCTTTACCTCTTTTACTATAGTATCCAGCAAACAGCGCAAAATGAACTCGATGAAATGGGTAATTTTGGCGTTTTCACCGAAATACGCTAATACACGACGATACTCTTCCTGACGCTCTGTTACTACAGTCTCGAACGGAATACCCGCTAAAATGGGGCGCCATTGCGCTAAAAGGAGCGTCTGCCAATAGAGTCCCAGGCGCTCATTGCCCTCAGAAAAGGGGTGAATGGAGGTCAAATTGTAATGAAAAATGCAGCTTCTGACGAGTGGGTGCTCGTCAGTGTGATTAAGCCAGTCGAAGAGCATGGCCATGTGTAACTTGATGCGTGGATCGTTCTGGAGATAGTGACCTGCTCTTTCACTTAATCCGTCGACCATGTTCCGATGAGCTCGTAGAAGCTCGTCCTCTAGGAAGGGGTCGATGGACTCTTCGTGATTCACTAGGTTGGGTGCTGAGAGCGTCTCAAGGATTCCAATCTGTTCTGAAATTTCAGAGACCAAGGTGATGGCTTCTGCTGATATTTGGTACGATGATGTGAACATAAATATTTACATTTTTAGTTTTCTTTCGGTGTTTTAAGTCAGAAAGTAGTGTGCAAAGGATGGTTGTTTCGTATTGTTTGCACCATTTTTCTCTTGCAAAAGTAATTATTTTATTTTGCATTTCGCTCATTTTTTCGTACTTTTGCCAACAAATGCGACTGAGAACCATATTTTTTGTGCTTGTAGCACTCCTTATTACCAGCTGTGCAGAGACGAAATACGTCCCTGACGGAGAATATTTGCTCGATCGTGCCGACCTGCGTTGCTATGAACCTGCACGCTATATGAGTCTGGGTGATATGCGCTCGTATATCCGTCAGCATGGTAATTCCCGCTGGTTCTCTACCTATAAGTTGCCCCTGAAAACCTATTCGCTGTCTGGCCGTGATAGCACCAAGTGGATTAACCGTCTGCTGCGCCGTATGGGTGAGGCTCCTGAGCTCTATGACTCCATGCAGACTGTCCAGTCGTTAGAGGCTTTGCAGGCTCAGATGCAGAATCTGGGCTATCTTCGTGCTACGGCTGATGTGGCTATCGAGCGAAAAGGCAAGAAGTTGCGCACGATATACACGCTGCACCCTGGTGTTCCTTATTTCCTGCGTAGTGTGAACTACGATATTCAGGATACAGCCATTGCCCGTCTGCTAGACCAGATAGATTCTACCCGTCGCGTGCTACAAGAGGGGATGGTGTTCAATGCAGAGAATTTGGACAATGAGCGCTCGCGGATTACCCAGTATCTCGTCAATCGTGGTTACTACCGTTTCAATAGGGACTTTATCACCTATCGTGCCGACTCCATTGAGGGAAGTAATCAGATAGACCTTACCCTGGTGTTACACCCTTATCATGACAACAAAACAGCCCCGAGACCTCACCATGTCTATACCATTGGACGCATCAACTACCTGAGTGGCAATCCAGACAATCCTGTCATCCCGTTGCGTGAGAAGGTGCTCCGCAGCAATACTTTCCTTACTGAGGGCGACATTTATTCTGCGCGCGACCTGCGTAATACCTATAACCACTTTGCCCGACTGGGTATTGTGCGCTATACCAGCATCAACTTCCATGAGGAAGAATACGAGCCCGTGCTCGACTGTGACATTAACCTCAGCACCAACAAGTCGTCAACCATCTCCTTTCAGCCGGAAGGTACCAATACCGCTGGTGACTTCGGTGCAGCAGCCACCATCACTTTCCAGAACCGCAATATCTTCCATGGTTCTGAGAACCTGTCGATAGAGTTGCGTGGCGCCTATGAGGCCATTAAGAATCTGGAGGGATATGCTGGTGACAATTATGTGGAGTATAGTCTTGGAACAAGGCTGACCTTCCCTCGATTCATTGCGCCGTTCCTCAGCAGTAGTTTCCGCCGACGTATCAATGCTACCTCTGAGTTGGCTGCCAACTACGACTTGCAGAACCGTCCCGAGTTCCACCGTCGAGTGTTCTCTGTGGGTTGGAAATATCGCTGGAACGACCAAGGACACCACGACCGCTATCAGGTAGATTTGCTCGACCTGAACTATATCTACATGCCTTGGATCAGTCCTACGTTTGAGAGCGAGTATCTGGATAATACCACGTCGCGCAACTCTATTCTGCGCTACAACTACGAGAACCTCTTCATTATGAAGTTTGGTGTGGGGTATTCGTACAATAATAACCGCTGGGCCATCAAGGCTAATGTGGAAACGGCTGGTAATGTGCTCAACTGGGCAGCGCGTGCATTGCACTTTCATACGAATACTGATGGGCAATACACATTCCTTAATATCGCCTATGCGCAGTATGCGCGTGGCACGTTCGACTTTACGCGCAATGTCAATCTGGACTTCAACAACCAGTTGGTGTTCCACATCGGACTGGGTCTGGCCTATCCATACGGCAACAGTAGCATCCTGCCTTTCGAGAAGCGTTACTTCTCGGGTGGTGCCAACAGTGTGCGCGGATGGAGTGTGAGATCGTTGGGCCCTGGTAAGTTTGTAGGTACTGACGGTCGTATTGACTTCATCAACCAAACGGGCGATATGAAGCTGGACCTCAATGTGGAGTATCGTGCCAAACTGTTCTGGAAATTCAGTGGAGCGCTGTTTGTCGATGCCGGTAACATCTGGACGCTGCGTGAATACGAAGACCAGCCAGGCGGACAGTTTAAGTTCAATGAGTTCTTGGAGCAACTGGCTGCCAGCTACGGCTTAGGTATCCGTTTGAATTTCGATTACTTTATTGTGCGTTTTGATATGGGTATGAAGGCAGTTAATCCTGCCTATGACGATAGTGAGGGGCACTTGCCGCTACTCCATCCGAGACTCAGTCGCGATTTTGCTTTTCACTTCGCGGTAGGCCTGCCATTCTAACCAGCCAGCTGCCGTTGCGCTTGACAACGGTAACGTGGAATAATGCCTGACCTTCTTGTAACGACTTTTCGGCATCTATGCTGGGGATAATGCTGTTGTGCACTACCAACTCTACTATGCGCAGGGTGTCGTTGGCTTCGGGAAAATAGTCGGTGGCCTCAACCTCTGCAGCATGTTGCTTCAGCAAGTCCAAGTCGTGCTGGGTGGTATTAGAGGCGGCAAACTGTAGCCAACGGCGACTCTCAGGGGTGCATAGCGTCTCGGCAGCGTGGTAGTCGCAATTGAAGAAGGCTTCGCCCCACTGTACAGCAACATCTGTGGCTTTGTTGCTGTCACGTTGTATCATGTTGCAGGCTGTCAGTGACAGCATCAGTGCAAATATAAGGAGTTTCTTCATTGTTTATGGGTCTCTTTTGTGTGCAAAGATACAAAATAATGCATAATTCATAATGCATAATTCATAATTTTTTTGTACTTTTGCAGTCAAATTACGAAAAAGTCATGCTGAAATTTATCTCTTTCGGTAGTGGTAGCAGCGGTAACTGCTATCTGTTGGCAACCCCAACCGACACACTGCTCATCGACATAGGGGTAGGGCTGAGAGGCCTGAAGAAAGCCTGCCGCGATTATGGCGTCAGTCTTTCCAGCGTGAAGCATGTGCTCATCACGCACGACCATGCTGACCATATCAAGTCGGTAGGCGCTTTCAGCAACGACTATCAGGTACCCATCTATGCCACTCGCGAGGTTCACGACGGCATTAACCGCAACTATTGTGTCGTCAAGAAGGTGGCAGCAGAACAGGTCGGCCTGTTGGAAAAGGGCAAGACGCTTCAGTTGGGCGACTTCACGGTGACACCTTTTGCCGTTCCTCACGACAGTGCAGATAATGTGGGCTACTTCATTGAGGCGGAGGGTACGAACTTCTGTCTGATGACGGATGCAGGCCGTGTCACTGACGAGATGAAGCAGTATATCAGTCGGGCACGTCATCTGGTCATTGAGGCCAACCACGATATCGAGATGGTGCAGAACGGTCCCTATCCGCCATTCCTCAAAGAACGTATTCTCTCTGGTACGGGTCATCTGAACAATCACGACTGTGGCGTGGCGATAGCAGAAAATATGTCTGAGCAGCTGAAGAATGTGTGGCTCTGTCATCTCAGTGAGGAGAACAACCATCCGGAACTAGCACGCAAGACGGTAGAAAGCATCCTGCGTAGCTATGGTATTGTGGCCGGTGTCGATATTCGCTTGGAGGTTCTTAAGCGTACCACTCCCACCGGGCCCTTTGAGTTGGACTAACCACTCACCCCTCACCATTCACCTATTATATATATAATAAGGTGTAATCAGTCAAACTTCATGGCTTTGACTGGTTGGATGTGTGATACCAGATAGCTGGGTGCTATCAGTACGAAGACGGAAATGAGTAGTGTTGCCACGTTGAGAATGACAATGATGGGAATGTTGAGCTCCATGGGGGCTGTGTCAACATAATAGCTGGCGGGGTCGAGATGGATGAAGCCCGTCTGCTGTTGCAACAGCACCAGTCCGACACCTATCACGTCGCCAATGAGCAATCCCTGACTGATAATGAAGGCTGCAAACCATAAGAAAGTATGACGCACCGTCTTGTTGTGTGCTCCAAGAGCCTTCAGGATACCAATCATCTGTGTGCGTTCCAGAATAATGATGAGCAAACCGCTAATCATTGTGAAGCCTGCCACGCAAACCATCAGTGCCAGGATAATCCATACGTTGATATCCAGCAGCGAGAGCCACGAGAATATCTGAGGATAGGCCTCGAAGATGGTTTGAGAAGAGAGCGTCTCGCCATAGCGGTCGGTATGGTTCTTTACCAGTTCGACAACCGCCATATTGGTCTCGTTGATGCGGTCAAAGTCCTTGACGAGAATCTCTGCACCGCTGCACTGGTCGCTCTCCCAGTCGTTCAGACGACTGGTGGTGCGCTGGTCAGTCAGACAGAGCACGTCGTCAAACTGCTTCATGTTGCTCTGATAGATGCCACTGACGGTAAAGCGTCGGGCACGGACATCGTTGTAGGCAATGAAATAGGCATACACCTTGTCGCCCACATGCAGATGTAGCTTGTCAGCCATCTTGCGCGATACGACCACCTGGTTGCTGTTCTTCTTGCTGCTGAACGTCGGCAGCTTGCCTTCCTGCATGTTCTGGCGGATGAACGAGAGGTCGTAGTCTTCGCCAACACCCTTGAAGGCAACACCCAGGAAGTCGCTGTCGGTTTTCAGGATGCCCTGCGTCATCGTGTAGCATTCCACATGGCGGATGTTAGGAATCTTCTTGAGTTTGCGCATCAGTGTGTCACTGATGACGATGGGAGCAGGTACGGCAGTCTGTTGGGTAATGAAGTTGGTTACTTGTATGTGGCTGCCAAAGCCCACCACCTTGTCGCGGATGGTGTGTTTGAAGCCCAATATCACGCTGACGGTGATAATCATCACAGCCAGTCCTATCGCCACACCAACGGTAGCGATACGAATAGCAGGACGACTCACCTCATGGCGGTCGCCCTCAGAGAAATAGATGCGTCTGGCTATGAATAGGGGGAAGTTCATGCTTCAACTCTCCCAGGGTAGGCCTCAAGCGCCTTCTGCAGTACGACGAGTGCACGCTCCAGGTCTTCTTTCTTCAGCACGTAGGCGATACGCACCTGATTGATGCCTGCGCCAGGAGTGGTGTAGAAACCTGCAGCAGGAGCCATCATGACCGTTTCGCCTTCGTATTCAAACTCGGCCAGACACCAGCGACAGAACTTCTCTGCATCGTCGACAGGCAGTTTGGCTACGGTATAGAAGGCACCCATCGGAATAGGCGAGTAGACACCGGGAATACGGTTCAGTCCGTCAATGAGGCACTTACGGCGCTCTACATATTCATCATAGACGTCGCGATAGTACTCATCAGGAGCATCCAGCGATGCTTCAGCGACAATCTGTCCGATGAGGGGAGGAGAGAGGCGTGCCTGACAGAACTTCATCACGGCCTTGCGAACTTCTTGATTCTTGGTAATGAGGGCTCCGATGCGGATGCCACACTCAGAATAGCGCTTTGATACGGAGTCGATAAGGATGACGTTCTGTTCGATGCCTTCCAGATGGCAGGCAGAGATATAAGGAGACCCCGTATAGATGTATTCACGATAAACCTCGTCAGAGAAGAGGTACAGGTCGTACTTCTTCACCAGGTCGCGAATCTGGTTCATCTCACGACGGGTATAGAGATAACCCGTGGGGTTGTTGGGGTTGCAAATCATGATGGCACGTGTGCGATCATTGATGAGTTCCTCGAACTTCTCCACCTTAGGGAGCGAGAAACCTTCATCGATAGTGGTCGCAATGGTGCGGATCTTGGCGCCAGCACTGATGGCAAAAGCCATGTAGTTGGCATAGGCGGGTTCTGGCACGATGATCTCGTCGCCAGGATTCAGACACGACAGAAAGGCAAACAGTACCGCTTCACTACCACCACTGGTAATGATGATGTCGTCGGCTGTCACGTTGATGTTGTACTTGGCATAGTAGTCCACCAATTTCTCACGATAGCTCTGATAACCCTGTGAGGGTGAATACTCGAGGATGTTGCGGTCGATGGTTTTCAACGCGTCAAGACCCACCTGTGGCGTGGGCAGATCGGGCTGTCCGATGTTTAGGTGATACACGCGTGTTCCACGTTTCTTGGCTGCGGCTGCCAGAGGTGCGAGTTTTCTGATTGGTGACTCAGGCATCTCCAGTCCGCGTACTGATATTTCTGGCATGTTGTTTAATTTACGTAAATCGCCTGCAAAGTTACGAAATAATTCATAATTAATAATGCATTATTCATATTTTTTTTGTACTTTTGCGCCACGAAAAATAAAATAGCGCTATGAACTACGAAGAAATGCTTGCTGCCAAAAATGAAGGGAAACAGAACAGGACGCTGTTGCCCATCGGTGAATACTATCGTATTCAGACAGATGGTAAATACCATGCTGTGGTCCGTATCCATCAGGAACTGAACAGTAGCATCGCCTTCTCTGGTGCGCTGAAGAAAGAGTGTGAGCGTAACAAAACACTGGTAAACCGCTATCAGTTGCACTATACTCCCGTGATAAATGAGAATGGTGAAGTGGAGCAGTTGGATGTGGAGGCTGGCGTCTTCCTCTCGATGGAGCAGCTGCTCAACGAGAATCCTGCTGTTGTAGCAGAGAAAGGATTCATAGACAATACATTGCAGGCGTTGGTAGACATTACCACCTATCTTCATAGCCAGGGAATCAGACATATCTGTTATTCGCCCAAGACCGTGATGGTGCGTAAAGGGGATCATGCTGTGATGCTGCTCTCTCATGGCTCGTTCTACTTGGCCATGGACGACCAGCGCGGTTTCTATGGTGACGATGTAGCATTCGTAGCTCCCGAAGTATTGGAGCATGGAACCATAGACGACCGTTGTGACGTCTACTCTATCGGTAAATTCATGGAGGCTATCTTCCAGCATGCAGGGATGAGCGTAGAATATCGCAACGCACTGAAGAAGGCTACTAGTGAGAAACCCGAAGATCGTTACGAAACTCCGCAGGCCTTGTTGAAGGCGGTACAGGCACGTCGTAGCATGATGCGTTCTATCATGATGCTTGTTGCTGCTGTCATTGCTGGACTTGTCATCTTTGAGATCTATCTGGAAATGGTACCAGAGACAACACAGGTGGAGTATGTGAAACCTGCACCACGTCAGGCTACTGACGACCTGTTGGACGATGGCTTTAAACCGGAGGATTTGGGGGTAGTCAGCGCTGACTCAATATCTGAAGAGGACCAGGAGGCGCAGCGTGTCTATCGAGCCAAGGCCGAGGCGATATTCCGTAAGAACTACGAGAAAGAGGCTGACCGTATCCTCTCAAAGATATATAATAAGGATTATATGAACGCTACGGAGAAGCAATTTGCTGCGCAGAGTCAGTCAACCATCGAGGAACTGATGAAGGTTCAGCAGAAGATGGGGCAGGAGGCTAGTCTTACTCCTGAGCGCGCACAGCTCATTGCCAGCGAGATTATTGAGCGTATCACCAACGATAAGAAGAAACAATTGAAAAACAATAAATAAAAGAATAAACAAACAATATGAGATCAAGAACAGCAATTTGGTTTGAGTGCAAGATCGCCTACGAGAAAGTGATGGACGACGGCTTGCAGAAGAAGGTGACAGAGAACTACGTGGTTGACGCCCTCAGCTTTACGGAAGCCGAGAAGCGTATCATGGAGGAGATGTCGAGCTATATCAGTGGTGAGTTCACCGTCAAGGATATCAAGATAGCCCCTTATGGTGAGATCTTCTTCTCTGACGAGGAGATGGCTGACCGTTGGTATAAGTGTAAGCTGCAGTTTATCACCATCGACGAGAAGACAGAGAAAGAAAAGCGTTCTAATGTCAACTATCTGGTGCAGGCAGGTACGCTGAATGCTGCCGTAAGGAATATTGACGAGGTGATGGGTGGCACGATGATTGACTATGTCATTGCCTCTGTTGCTGAGACAACGCTGATGGATGTCTTCGAGTACGGCAAGGACAAACACGATGACAAGCCCGAATACGAGGGATGATGTACGACGTTAAAGGAAATCTGAAGCAGGTACTGGGTAATTTGCCACAGGGTGTACGCCTTGTGGCTATTTCCAAGTATCATCCCAACGAGTATATCGAGGCTGCCTACGAAGAGGGACAACGTATCTTTGGAGAGAGCCACGAGCAGGAGTTGCGCCAGAAACACGAGACGCTGCCAAAGGATATCCAGTGGCATTTCATTGGTCATCTGCAGACGAATAAGGTGAAGTATATTGCACCTTACGTTACGATGATTGAGGCTGTTGATTCGTTAAAGCTACTTAAGGAGATTGATAAGCAAGCTGCTAAGTGCGAGCGTGTTATTGATGTTCTTTTAGAGCTGCACATCGCTGAAGAAGAAACGAAATACGGTCTGACACCTGATGCTTTGCGACAGCTGTTGGCAGATGGTGAATGGCGCGAGCTTAGTCATGTGCGCATCTGTGGCTTGATGATGATGGCGTCGTATGTGGATGACGAGCGTCAGATACGCAGCGAGTTCCAGTTGGCGCATAGGCTCTTTGACGAAATCAAAGAGCACTATTTTGCTGATGCCCCCTACTTCTGCGAACGCTCATGGGGTATGAGCCACGACTATCCGATTGCCGTGCAGGAAGGGTCTACGATGGTGCGTGTGGGAACAGCTATTTTTGGTCCCCGCGTCTATTGAAGTAATACTGGTCGCGCTTTCTCGTGATGCTGCCATAGTTGATGGCATGTACGGGACAGTAGTGATAACAAGCCAAACAACAGGTACACTGTCCGTTGTGCAACCACGTGGGAGGCGTACCTGCGATATTGTCTACAGGACACACCTTGCTGCACTTGCCGCAGCGGGTGCATACGTCTTCATCGACGGTGAACTTCTTGTCAGTAACCATCTTCTGGTTGAAGTAAGCGCCAATGACGTATGAGTAGAGTCGGGGAGTGCCGCCCTTCTCCAGTTCCTCAATGCCGCGCTTACTGTCTTTGATGATGCTGATGATATGCTGTAGCTGCTGTCGGGCATGCTCGATCTTCCTACGTTCCTTGTCTATGGGGTCGGTCTTCATAAATGGCAGACAGACATATGACTCTGGCATAATCACTGAGAAAACGCTCTCTGCCTGCAGAGGACTGCCGTCATCCGCATGGAGCGCAACGTTCTTGGCTAATTCTTTGTTGAAGATTGTCATGGCTTCGCCCATGTTGTCACCACAGGTAGTCAGAGCCCAGCAGAAGTGGGATTGATAGCCTTTCAGTACCAGTCGGCTGATAAACGCTCGTACAATTCTGGGTGGCTGCCAACCATGTGTCGGGAAACAGAACCCTATCCGTTCCTTCTCCTGCAGTTCAAACTGATAGCGTTGCTCCTTGATGAGTTGAGGTATGTATAACAGTTCCTCTCCGATGGCTTCTGCTATCGTCTTGGCAACCCAGCGGGTGTTACCTGTTCCAGTGAAATAAAAGATCATTTGTTAAGAAAATTAGCGTTAGAAATGGTCATATTTGACTCTAAATCATAAAATTTCGACAAAATTAATCATTTTTTTTGGATAATAATAACAATTGTATTATTTTTTTTCGTATATTTGCAAGTGAAATGTATAAATAAATTTTTCACAGGGTATGGCAAAGTATAATATTACAGAGAAAAAAGCTAAAGAGGCTGTCTATCGCAGTCTCGTCAGCCCTAAGTTGATGGATGAGATGAAGGAGAAGATCCTGAACATCATCGTGATGGAGAAGAAGTATAAGGACAAGGATTATTCAGCCAAGAAATTAGCCGAGGATTTAGGTACTAATACCCGATATATCTCAGCTGTGGTGAATGTCCGTTTCCACATGAACTATACTTCTTTCGTCAACAAGTTCCGAATAGAGGAAGCGATGACCATTCTCGTGGATCGCAGATATCAGAATCTGCGCATGGAGGAGGTCAGTGATATGGTAGGTTTTGCCAATCGCCAGTCGTTCTATGCCTCGTTCTACAAGCTGATGCACATGACGCCTCGTGAATATCGTCTGCAGCATCTGGCTCAACACCCTGCAGAAAAAGTAAAACAGGATAAAAAGACGCATTGAACACGCGATGAACTATTCGGACGAATGCACGCCACACTTTGGCTATGCGACCAAAGAGCGTTTTGCGGACATTCAATTGCTCAGATACCGTTTAAACGGGTTTGAGCAATTGTCTTTGTTGCAGAAACAATACATCTATTATCTGTCGAAAGCCACGCTTTATGGACGTGATATCACTTTCGACCAGTTCGGTAAATATAACCTCCGCATCCGTAAAATGCTGGAGACGGTCTATACTGACCTCACTGTCAATCACGACACTGATGACTTCCGTGCTTTAGAGGTCTATCTCAAGCGGATATGGTTCTCCAACGGCATCTACCACCATTATGGTTCTGAGAAATTCCAGCCGGGCTTTACTGCTGACTATCTGCGTGGTGTCTTGCAGCAGGTAGACCCCACTAGGCTGCCCTTGCGCTCTGGCGAGACAGTAGGGGAGATGTGTGAGGAGCTGTTTCCTGTCATCTTTGATCCAGAGGTGTTGCCCAAGCGTGTCAATAAGACGGATGGTGAGGATCTCATCCAAACCTCTGCTTGTAACTTCTATGAGGGTGTGACGCAACAGGAGGCTGAGGAGTTTTATGCCCAGCAGAAAGCACAGGATGCCGACAATTCTGCGCCAGCATCCTATGGTTTGAACTCGACACTTGTCAAGCGTGAGGGCGTCGTGGTAGAAGATGTATGGTCTGCCCATGGTCGTTATGCCAATCCCATCCGTCACATTGTCTATTGGTTGCGCAAGGCTCAGGGTGTGGCAGAGAACCAGCACCAGCAGCGTGTCTTGGAGTTGCTGATACGCTATTACGAGACGGGCGATTTGAAATACTTTAATGATTACTGCATTGAATGGGTCTCTGAGCATGAGGGACATATTGATTTCGTCAATGGATTCATAGAGGTATATGGCGACCCCTTAGGATTGAAAGGTTCGTGGGAAGGCATCGTGGAGTATAAAGACGAGGAGGCTACCAAGCGTACGCAGGCTATCAGTCAGAATGCCCAGTGGTTTGAAGACCATTCGCCTGTTGATCCCCGTTTCCGCAAACCCCATGTGAAGGGCGTCACTGCCAACGCCATCTGTGCTGCTATGCTGGGTGGTGATGAGTATCCCTCAACGGCTATTGGCATCAATCTGCCCAATGCCGACTGGATACGTGCCGAGTATGGTTCGAAGAGCATCACCATCTCGAATATCACGGAGGCCTACAATAAGGCCGCCCATGGCAGTGGCTTCAAGGAAGATTTCGTCATTGACCAGGAGACGCTGGCATTGATAGAGAAGTATGGTGACAAATGTGACGATCTGCATACAGACCTGCACGAGTGTCTGGGACATGGCAGTGGACAACTGTTGCCAGCTACTGACCCTGACGCACTGAAGGCCTACGGAAATACTATCGAGGAGGCGCGTGCTGACCTATTTGGACTTTATTATATTGCTGACCATAAGTTGGTTGAGCTAGGACTGTTGCCTGACGATGAGGCTTATAAGGCTCAGTACTACAGCTATATCATGAACGGCTTGATGACACAGCTGATACGCATCGAGCCTGGCCATCAGATTGAGGAGGCACATATGCGCAACCGCTCGCTAATTGCTTACTGGTGCTATGAACAAAACGATGGCGTTATCAAGATGGAGAAGCATGATGGTAAAACTTTTGTGCGCATCACAGACTATCAGGCTTTACGTACCCTCTTTGCCCGCCTGTTGGCAGAGATTCAGCGCATCAAGAGTGAGGGTGACTATGAGGCTGCCCGTCTGTTGGTGGAACGCTATGCCGTGAAGGTTGACGCACAGCTGCATGAAGAGGTCTTGGAGCGTTATAAGAAGCTGAACCTCGCACCTTATAAGGGTTTTATTAACCCTGTAATGTTGCCCGTTAGGGATGAGGAGGGGAATATCTGTGATATCCATTTGGATTATTCTGAAAGTTATGTTCACCAAATGTTACGCTATGGACAAGAATATGGTACCCTCTAAGGTTAAGGAAATCAAGCAGTCGTTCCGCCAGATGATGGATGGCTCTATTGCCCAGTCTATGCGCGACAAAGGGTTGAACTATCACCTCAATTGGGGTGCTACGCTGCCCCGTCTTCAGGAGATGGCCAAGGAATTTGGCCCTGACTACGATTTGGCTATCGCCCTGTGGAAAGAAAATGTCCGCGAGTGTAAGATACTGGCTACCATGCTGATGCCTGCTAATCAGATACTTCCCGAAGTGGTAGACATCTGGATGGAACAGATCCCCTCACAGGAGATTGCCGAGCAGGTGGCTTTCAACCTGTGGCAGCATCTGCCCTTTGCGCCAGAGAAGGCGTATCAGTGGATGGCATCTGACAAGGAATACGATCAGCTTTGTGGCTTTCATGTGCTAACCCGCTTGTTCATGAACCATCAGGAACCCAACGAACGAGGCATCAATGAGTATCTCGACCAGTTGTTGGTGGCTCTCCAAGGGCCTTATCCCTCTGTGCGTAAGGCTGCTATGCAGAGTGTTTATCGCTTTGCAGAACTGGGTCTGATGTATGAGCGACTGGCAAAAAGTGCAGTGAAATCTATCAATTTAGAAATTTTTTAAATAATTGTTGCCTGTTTCTCCAAAAAAAGTAGTAATTTTGTGCGGTTTTTAACCACTTTGACCACATAAAATGAGAGAGAATATCAAGGCAACGGTCAAGAACATCCTGACCGCCTATCTGGAACTGAACAAGCATAGAAAGACCCCAGAGCGCTTTACCATCCTTGACGCGGTGTATAGCATGGACGGGCATTTCTCGCTGGAGGAACTGGGCGATAAGCTGACTAATGAATATAACTTTCCTGTCAGCCGAGCCACGCTTTACAACACCCTGCGTTTGCTGCTTAAGCTGCGTCTCGTGGTGTGTCACCGCTTCCAGTCAACAACAAAGTATGAGGCTTGTTTCGACAATAATAGCCACTGTCATCAGATATGCACCATGTGCGGAAAGGTGACAGAGGTAAAGTCTCAGGGAGTGATTGATGCCATCAATAAGATGCCTACACGACGTTTCCATAAAGATGGCTTTACGCTCTATGTCTATGGTATCTGCAGCTCGTGTCAAACGAGGCTGAGACGCCATTCAGTAAAGGGTAATGAAACGAAGAAAGTTCAAAAATCTAAATAACAATAACAATGAATCAAGGTAAAGTAGATGTCCTGCTCGGTTTGCAGTGGGGCGATGAAGGTAAGGGTAAGGTTGTTGATGTGCTGACACCGCATTACGACGTAGTCGCTCGTTTCCAAGGTGGTCCTAACGCAGGTCATACATTGGAGTTCAATGGCGAGAAGTATGTGCTTCGTTCTATCCCTTCGGGTATTTTCCAGGGTGGTAAGGTAAACATTATCGGTAATGGTGTGGTGCTGGCTCCTGATCTCTTCATGGAGGAGGCTAAGGCGCTGGAAGCTTCTGGCCATCCTTTGCGCGAGCGTCTTCACATCTCAAAGAAAGCTCACCTGATTATGCCTACCCACCGCGTGCTCGATGCTGCCTACGAGGCTCAGAAGGGTAAGAACAAGGTCGGTACCACTGGTAAGGGTATTGGTCCGACGTATACCGATAAGGTAAGTCGTACTGGTCTGCGCGTGGGCGATATCTTGGAAAACTTCCCTGAGAAGTATGCCGCTGCAAAGGCTCGTCATGAGGCTATCCTGAAATCACTGAATTTTGAATACGATATTACAGAGGTCGAGAAGAAATGGCTGGAGGGTATCGAGTACCTGCGTCAGTTCCCCATCGTAGATTCAGAGCATGAGATTAACCAGATTCTGCGTTCTGGCAAGAGCGTGCTGTGCGAAGGTGCTCAGGGCACGATGTTGGATGTGGACTTCGGTAGCTATCCCTTCGTGACTTCTTCAAACACCATCTGTGCTGGTGCTTGCACTGGTCTTGGTATTGGTCCTAACAAGATTGGCGAGGTCTTTGGTATCATGAAGGCTTACTGCACACGTGTTGGTGCTGGTCCTTTCCCCACAGAGCTTTTTGATGAGACGGGCAAACTGATTCGTGACCTGGGCCATGAATATGGTGCTGTGACGGGTCGTGAGCGTCGTTGCGGATGGATTGACCTCGTAGCCCTGCGCTATAGTATCATGGTGAATGGTGTTACTCAGTTGATTATGATGAAGAGCGACGTGCTCGATGGTTTCGACACCATTAAGGCATGTACCTCTTATAAGGTGAATGGTGTGGAGACACGCGATTTCCCCTACAACATTGAGGAGGGTATCGAACCTGTGTATGTAGAGCTGCCCGGTTGGAAGACCGACATGACGAAGTTCACCTCTGAGGACCAGTTCCCCAAGCAGTTCTCTGACTATATCAAGTTCTTGGAGAAGGAACTCGAAACACCAATTACAATTATTTCTATCGGCCCTGATAGAGAGCAAACTATCGTAAGAAAATAAATGGCAAATAAACCCAGTATTCCCAAAGGAACGCGCGACTTCGGCCCTGTAGAGATGGCCAAGCGCAACTATATCTTTAATACTATCCGTAGTGTCTACGAACTCTACGGCTTCCAGCAGATTGAAACGCCAGCCCAGGAAACCCTTCAGACGCTGATGGGTAAGTATGGAGAGGAAGGTGACAAACTGCTCTTCAAAATTCTGAACTCTGGCGACTATCTGAATAAGATTGACGATCAGGAACTCACAGAGCGCAATACGCTGCGTCTGGCTTCAAAAATCTGTGAGAAAGGTCTGCGCTATGACCTCACTGTACCCTTCGCCCGTTATGTGGTGATGCATCGTGAGGAGTTGCAGTTGCCCTTCAAACGCTATCAGGTGCAGCCCGTCTGGCGTGCCGACCGTCCTCAGAAAGGTCGTTATCGTGAGTTCTATCAGTTTGATGGTGATGTCGTTGGTTCTGACTCGCTGCTCAACGAGGTGGAACTGATGCAGATTGTTGACACTGTATTCACTCGCTTTGGTGTTCGCGTTCAGATTAAAATCAATAACCGCAAGATCCTGACGGGTATTGCTGAGGTTATTGGTGCTGCAGACAAGATTGTCGACATCACTGTGGCTATCGATAAGCTCGACAAAATCGGTATTGACAATGTCAATCAGGAACTTTGTGAAGATGGTCTTAGCGAGGAACAGATTCAGAAACTGCAGCCCATCATTATGCTGGAGGGCACTAACGAGCAGAAACTTGAAACCATCGCTGAGGTATTGAAGGAAAGCGAGACGGGCTTGAAAGGTGTTGAGGAAACAAAGTATATCCTCGGTTTCCTTACATCGTTGAACAACGAAATCCAGCTTGACCTGACGCTGGCTCGCGGTTTGAGCTACTATACTGGTGCCATCTTTGAGGTGAAAGCACTTGATACACCGATGGGAAGCATCTCTGGTGGTGGTCGTTACGACAACCTCACGGGTATCTTCGGCATGCCAGGGCTCTCTGGCGTTGGTATCTCGTTTGGCGTAGACCGCATCTACGATGTGCTTAATGCCCTTGACCTCTATCCCAAGGATTCACTCAATACCACACAGGTGCTCTTTATCAATTTTGGCGAGAAAGAGACAGCATATTGTCTGCCGATTATCGCTCAGGTGCGTCAGGCTGGCATCCGTGCCGAGATATTCCCTGACAGTACGAAGATGAAGAAGCAGATGTCGTATGCCAATGCGAAGCAGATTCCTTTTGTTGTGCTTGCTGGCGAGAGCGAGATGGCTGCCCAGAAGGTGACGCTGAAGAACATGGAGACTGGTGAACAGCAGCTCGTGACAACTGAGGAACTTATCAACGCTATACGATGAAACAAATCAAACTACTTACTGTATTGATGGCCTTGGTGCTATTGTGCACCTCGGCCACCAATCAGAAAACTACTACTATATTTATTATTGGTGATTCTACCGCTGCTAAGAAAGATCTTTCAAAGGGTTCGCCTGAACGCGGGTGGGGTATGGCTCTTCAGTGCTACTTTGATGAGTCGTTCATTCGTGTTGATAATCATGCAGTTAATGGCCGTTCTTCAAAGAGCTTTATTGATGAGGGACGTTGGCAGAAGGTGCTCGAAAAGCTACAGCCAGGTGACTATGTTATAATCCAGTTTGGTCATAACGACGAGAAGCCGCAGCCTGCTCGTCATACGGAACCAGGTTCTACATTTGATTATAACTATGCCAAGTATATTCGCGAGACGCGTGAACATGGTGGCATCCCTGTAGTGTTGAATTGTGTGGCACGTCGTAACTTCGCTACGAAGGCCGCCAAGAACGATGACGATGAGGCGCTACGTAACTCTACGTTTAAGGATGGTGCCAAGGTGGTGGAAGGTGACTCACTGGTTGACACTCATGGACTCTATGCTGTTGCTCCTCGTGATGTGGCACAACGCATGCATGCGCTCTTCATCGATGCCAACAAGATAACCAGCGATCTAGAACAAAGTCTAGGTGTTGAGGGTTCTAAGAAGTTGCACATGTGGTATAAGCCTGGTGAACATCCTGCACTGCCCGATGGTCGTCAAGACAATACCCATTACAACATCTATGGTGCCCATCAGGTGGCTAAACTACTGGCAGATGCTCTGTGCCAGGAAATTCCTTTGCTATCGAAATATCGCACCAATGACAAGCCCTGTAAGATGGAAAAATAACAATTTACAAATAAAATCCTCCAAAACATTTGGGGGATTTATTTTTTCTGTGTATCTTTGCAGAAAGATAATTCCATTATTTACTAACTAAACAAATACACAAACATTTATGAAGAAGAAATTTATTTGCGCCGTTTGTGGTTATATCTACGAAGGCGATGCTGCTCCTGAGAAGTGTCCTATCTGTAAGGCTCCTGCCTCTAAGTTCTCTGAACTGAAGGACGAGGGTGAGACAACCTATGCCACTGTTCACCGTATCGGCGATGGCAAACCCGAGGGTGTTTCACAGGAGATGATTGACGACCTGCGCAACCACTTCAATGGTGAGTGTGGCGAGGTAGGTATGTATCTGGCTATGGCCCGTCAGGCTGACCGCGAGGGCTATCCCGAGATTGCTGAGGCTTTCAAGCGCTATGCCTTCGAGGAGGCAGACCATGCTTCACGCTTTGCTGAGCTGCTGGGCGAGTGCGTATGGGACACCAAGACTAACCTGGAGAAGCGTGCTGCTGCTGAGGCTGGTGCTTGCGAAGATAAGTTCCGCATCGCTAAGAATGCCAAGGCTGCTGGCTTCGATGCTATCCACGACACTGTTCATGAGATGGCTAAGGACGAGGCTCGTCATGGTGCTGGTTTCGCTGGTCTACTGAAGCGTTATTTTGGAAAGTAAGCGACAAGACAATAAATTAGGAGAAAAGACGTTTTATCAGTATATGATAAAGCGGCTTTTCTTTTTCCTCATAACAGCGCTGGTCTTGTTGACAGCCTGCTCTGATAATGATTCATTTACGACAGATCGTAACCATCGGCTGACGTTTACGACAGATACTGTGCGCATGGACACGCTCTTTGCCACTATACCGTCGTCGACCTACAGCTTTTGGGTACATAACAAGTCGGGCGATGGCCTGCGTCTGCACTCCGTACGCTTGGAACGTAGCGGACAGTCGGGTTTTCGTGCCAATGTCGACGGCACTTTCCTTAATCCTGTGGCTAATAATCTGGAGATTCGTGAGGGTGACAGCATCCGCGTGTTTGTTGAGATTACGGCACCCGAGAATGCTTCTTCCGACCCACAGTTGATAGAGGATAACCTGCTGTTTACCTTGGAGAGTGGGGTAGAGCAGAAGGTCAATCTGCGCACCTACAGCTGGAATGCCGAGCAGTGGCATGATGTAGAAATTATGGAAAGTAAGACTATCGAGTCGTCGACGCCTATTGTCGTCTATGGTGGCATCAGTGTCGCTGCTGCTGCTACGTTAACGATCAAGAATACGGAGTTGTACTTCCATGATGGTGCTGGCATCACTGTCGAGGGCGCTCTTGTCGCTGAGAATAGTCTGTTCCGTGGTGACCGTCTCGATCATATGTTCGACTATCTGCCCTACGACCGCATCAGTGGTCAGTGGCAGGGCATCTCCATCAAACCTCATGCTGATGGTTGCCAGCTGACGGACTGCGAGATACGTAATGCCTATGACGGACTGTTGGCAGACACCACGACCGTCGAACTCTATGGCTGTACTATTCATAATTGTAAGGGTTCTGGCCTTTGGGCGCATGACTCTGATGTCACCGTCAGCAACTGCGTTTTGTCGAATGCGCTGAAAGACTGTCTAACGCTCATAGGTTGTCAGACAGACCTCGACCACGTCACCCTAGCACAGTTCTATCCGCTGTCTGCCAATCGTGGTTTCGCCTTGCGCTTCGGCCCCTCAGAACAGCCCTTCTCGCTGACCTGCACGAACACACTTGCCACGGGTTATGCGGAGGATGTCATTGAGGGCGAGGTTGACGAGGACTCGAAATACAGCTTCACCAACTGTCTGTTACGAACAGTAGTTCCGGATGATACGGAGAACTTTACAGACATCATCTGGGAGAAGAAAGACGACGACATACAAGGCACGAAGCATTTTGTGCTGATAGACGAATACAAGATGATCTACGACTTCCGACTGAAAGAGGAGTCGCCAGCATATGAAAAGAAAATAGGAAAACAATGAAGAATATCTGTATATTTACGGGCGCTCGCCCCAACTTTATCAAGGTAGCTCCGCTCATCCGTGCGATAGAGCGTACTGACAACTGTCAATACCAACTGGTCTATGCTGGTACAGCCGACGACCCCACATTGGAGGCGTCGCTCTTCGATGACTTGCAGATTCCGCGTCCTGACGTCTTCTTAGGAGTCGACTGCGAGAACCTCAACGAGCTGACAGGTAGGGTGATGGCTGAGTTCGAGCGTTATCTCGAACAGCATGCCACAGATATTGTTATCGTGGTCGACGACCTTGCATCGACAATGGCTGCTGCTATCGTCACCAAGAAGCGTGGTCTCTGTCTGGCACATCTGGTGGCCGGCACACGTTCCTTTGATATCAATATGCCTAAGGAGATTAATCGTCTGGTTATCGACGGACTTAGCGACCTGCTCTTTACCGCTGGCGTAGGCTCCAGCAGCATTGCTACACGTGAAGGTGCTGAGAACCATAAGATATATATGGTGGGTAACATCTTGATGGACACCCTGCGCTACAATCATGGTCGTTGGACGCGTCCAGCCTGTCTCGATGGCATTGAGGATGGACGTTATCTCGTCTTCACGCTCAACCGCAAGGCTCTCCTAGCTAATGAAGACAACCTAAAGCGCATGCTCTCTGCCATCAGTGAGGTTGCTGGCGACATTCCCGTCATCGCTCCATTGCGTGGCCGTGCTCTTGAAACGGTGAAGATTCTCAATTCTCAATTCTCAATTCTCAATTCATTAAGCTACCTCGACTTCGGTTATCTTACCAGTCATGCTATGGGTATCATCACTGACTCTGGCAACGTTGCTGAAGAGGCTACGTTCAACCAGGTGCCGTGCATCACCCTCAATTCTTATACCGAGCATATCGAAACCGTTAAGCAAGGTACCAATGTTCTGGTTGGCGAGGATACCAACCGTCTGCGTGAGGAACTGCAGCGTATGGTTACTGGTCAGTGGAAGACATCCTCTTTGCCCGACCGTTGGGATGGCCGCACTGCCGAGCGTATCGTTCAGATATTGATGAACTAAAAATGATTCTTGCTTAAAGCATCATTCCTCGTATGGGGTCTTGTCGTCGATGCCTGCCAATGCAAAGGCTTCGCGACGTTCTACGCAGGTTCCACACTTGCCGCAGTGTTGTTCGCCACCTTTGTAGCACGACCACGTCTTCGAGTAGTCTATGCCCAGAGCTTTGCCGCGACGGGCTATATCGGCCTTGGTGATGTTGGTGTAGGGCGAGCGTAGGTGTACGTTGACGTAGGTGCCAGCACAGGCTGCCTGGTCGAAGGCATCGACAAACTCAGGTCGACAATCTGGGTAGATGGTGTGGTCGCCGCCGTGGTTAGCCATCATGACATATTTCAAGCCGTTGCTCTCTGCGATACCTACCGCAATGGACAGCATAATGCCATTTCGGAAGGGAACCACCGTCGACTTCATATTGTCGTCTGCATAGTGTCCCTCTGGAATCTCCTCGCCACCCTCTAACAGCGAACTGACGAAATACTTCGTCATGAAGTCCAGCGGGATGGTGATATGTTTGATGCCTAATTGCTCACAATGCCACTGGGCAAAGGGAATCTCCCGCTTGTTGTGCTTGGAACCGTAGTCGAACGAGATGGCCAGGGCAATGCGCTCCTGTTCATCATATAACAAGGTGACACTGTCTACGCCACCGCTTAATATCAATACTGAGTCTTTCATATTATCCAAATAGTGCTCTAAGTGCTTCCTCGACCTTGCGGACGGGAACGAGTTCAATGTTAAACTTCTTGCGGTTCAGTCCGCTGAGGTTGTATTTCGGTATGATGATATGCTGAAATCCTAGCTTCTCGGCCTCACTGATGCGCTGTTCGATGCGTGCTACGGGGCGTACCTCGCCAGAGAGTCCAACCTCGCCAGCCATACACCAGCCTTCCTCAATAGGAGTGTCGACATTGCTCGACAGCACGGCGGCTATAACGCTCAAGTCCATAGCCATATCCGTCACGCGCAGACCTCCCGCAATATTCAGGAAGACGTCCTTCTGCATCAGCTTGAAACCTACACGTTTCTCCAGTACTGCCAACAACATGTTCAGACGGCGCTGGTCAAAGCCCGTGGCCGATCGCTGAGGTGTTCCGTAGGCTGCCGACGACACCAGCGCCTGCGTCTCAACGAGGAACGGACGCACTCCCTCTATGGCACTCGAGATGGCTACGCCGCTGAGTCCGTCGTGGTCTTCTGTGAGCAACAGTTCTGAGGGGTTGCTGACCTGTCGGAGACCTGTTTGCTGCATTTCATAAATGCCTAGTTCTGAGGTGCTTCCGAAACGATTCTTAATGCTTCGCAGAATGCGGTACATGTAGTGCTGGTCCCCCTCAAACTGTATGACTGTATCGACGATGTGTTCCAGAATCTTTGGGCCTGCCAGTGTACCCTCCTTGGTGATGTGACCTATCAGGATGACGGGTACTCCGCTAGTCTTGGCAAAGCGGAGTAGGGCAGAGGCACACTCGCGCACCTGAGCTATCGAGCCCGCACTGCTCTCCACATCTTCTGTAGATATTGTCTGTATGGAGTCTACCACCACCACTTCTGGTTGTACCTCTTTGATGTGGTCAAAGATGGCTTCCAAGGAGTTCTCGCAGAGCAGGAGAAAGTTGTCGTCAGCAGGGAAACCGCTGACCGCAAGTCTTTCTGCACGCATCTTCAGCTGGTGAGCGCTCTCCTCACCGCTGACGTATAGCACCTTCTTATCTGTCAGCTGGAGCATGGTCTGCAGCGACAGTGTCGACTTACCGATGCCAGGCTCGCCACCCAGCAGTACGATGCTGCCAGGCACCAGTCCGCCACCCAGCACACGGTTCAGTTCCGCGTCGTGCATATCGATGCGTGGGTCGTCGTGCGACGAGATGTCCTTCAGTCGCAACACCTTATTCTGGCGTAACTGATGGCCTGCTGATGCTGCAGCACTAGTGGTTGTCACCTGTTTGCGAGTATCTGCCACCTTGATTTCTTTGAACGTGTTCCACTGGCCACAGGCAGGACATTTGCCTATCCATTTCGCCGACTCCTGTCCGCAATTGTCGCAGACATACATAATTTTCTCCTTGTTTGCCATAGTTGCCTACAAAGGTAATAATAAATGATGAATGATTACAGAAAAAATGTAGTTTTTTTACTGATTATTTGCATTGTATAATATTTTTACATACCTTTGCACAAACATAAAAGAATCAACTCATTCTATTAATCAAAAAACAAGCACAATGGATCAGCAAAAGGTCGACATGTTCATGATGATGAACAACAAGTATTTACCCGAGTCACAAATTCTTTTTATTCGTGAGCGCCTGCTCGCTGCCGACGACAGCAAAGAGGGTTTACTTCACGCTATTCAGTTCAAGGATCCCACTATCGCCCTTATCCTTAGCCTTCTTACTGGTGAGTTAGGTATTGACCGTTTCTATATCGGTGATACAGGCCTTGGCATTGGTAAGCTGATTACTTGCGGTGGTTTAGGTATCTGGACCATTATTGACTGGTTCCTGATAATGAATACCACTCGCGAGAAGAATTTTATGCGTTTGATGACTATCATCTAATGGATGAGTCTTAGCAGGGGACGACTTTACTCGCTACTTCTATTCCTGTCGGCATGTGGCTACCTTTGGCTGTATGTGAGTAATGATAGTAGTCACTGGGGCGACTGGGGCGGATGCTGGATTAGATACATTTTCGGCATACCGTGTCCGTCGTGCGGCAACACACGCGCGGTGCATGCAGCTTTTCATGGCGAGTGGCTGTCGTCGCTGTATTACAACCCGTTAGGTCTGTTGTTAGCAGCCCTGATGGTGGTGGTTCCCCTATGGATTGTCGTTGACCTTCTGCGAGGGTCATCATCGTTTCTCCGTGTTTATCAGGCAACCGAGCAGAAACTGCAACGTTGGCCGTATGCCGTAACGGGTATCGTGGTCATATTGATGAATTGGATATGGAATTTGGTGAAATACACATAGACGACTTCTCTCAGCGCATCGAGGACGTCGTGCCCCATGAGGATGAGAAGGAGCGTGCTTCCAACTGCTATGTCATGTCGCTGGTAGCCGTCATGGTTGGGCTGCCTATGCCAATCATTAACCTGGCAGCTACAGGCATCTTCTATCTGATGTCACGTCGTGGCACCTTCTATGTCAGGTGGAACGCCCTCCAGGCGCTGGTCTCTCAGGTTCCTCTGTTCATCATGAACAACATCCTGTTCTGGTGGACGGTCCGCGTGCTGTTCTGCTATACAGACCTCTCCTCGGCATACATCGCCTATTTCATTACCGTTAACCTCTATAACATCTATGATTTTGTAGAGACCGTTCGCTCTGCCATCCATACCCGTAAAGGAGTGACACACCGCTGGTATCTTTATAGTACCATCACCGACAAGATTTGTAAGAGATGAAACAGATTATCAAAGAATTCCTGGTCTCGGCGGTGCTGTTCTTCAGCATCCTTTTCCTGACCCTGCAGGTGGACTGGATGAAGATGTTTCATCTCACCCCGACCATTGTGGGCGACAAACTGTCTGAGTGGGTGTGGGATCTGACTTGTATGGGAATGCATGAAGTGAAGAACGACAATGTATGTCTTCCTGTAGACACCTTGGTTAACGAGATGTGCAAGGCCAATGGCATCGATACTGCCAGCATCCATGTGGTGGTCAGCAGGAATTCAGAGGTGAATGCCTATGCCACTGTAGGTAGACACATCATTGTGAATACCGGACTGATGGAGAAGATGGACAACGAGGCACAACTCTGTGCGGTGATCGGCCATGAGGTGGCTCACCTTGAACTAGGACATATCGAGTCGGGCATTCGCCAAAAGGCTATCTTCCAAGTGCTGCTGATACTGCTTACTGGCAACGGGAATACTGAGGGACTGATCAACCTCACCACCGACATGATTAGTAACTCCATCACACGAGCTAAAGAAGACCAAGCCGACGAACAAGGAGCGCGCTATCTCTATGCCATGCATCTGGATCCTATGGAGATGGCCAATACGCTGGAGTCGTTTGAGAGTTACGGCATCTTGTCCTATCTTACCGACCATGCTGACAGTAAGGAGCGTGCAGCACGTATACGCAAGATGCACTTCGGCAAGAATACTACCTTCCGCCCAGTCCTGTCACCGGAAACCTGGCAGGCGCTCAAAAATGGATTAGACTAAAGTTGTACTAGGTCTGTAGCCTGATTTTTTAGCTGTATTTAGCAAAAATTCTCTAGAGAATTTCTTCGTTATTAGCTATATTTGCATAAAATTCTCTAGAGAATTTTTCTGTATACAGCTTTTTTTGTATCTTTGTAGGCAAAATGATAATATAATAAGCTATCTATTTAGTGAAAAAGAGAAAAATGATTCTAGCCTGTGTGATGATGCTGTCGATGGCAGTACACGCACAATGGCGTGTCGGTGTGACAGGTGGCACCGACTACAACCTGTACACGATGGACATGCAATACGAGAGCGACTGGAAGACAGAAGGTCGCTGGGGTGCCACCGTGGGTATTACAGGACATTATGATGCGAACGCTTCAAAAACCATTAAAAATGTTATAAAAACCGTATTGGGAGATTTCTGATAATGAAAAGATTGTTACCGATGATTGTTGCGCTGGTGCTGCTGGCAGCCTGCGGACAGTCGTATGAGGAGACAAAGCGCATTTCGCGTGAACAGCGTCGTGAGGCATGGCGCAAAGACTCGGCGGCACTGAAGATTGCCGTGATGCCTACATTGGATTGTCTGCCGCTGTATGTGGCGCAGCAGTATGAGTTGTTCGACACCGTCAATGGTGGCGTGCGTCTGAAGTTCTACAATGCCCAGATGGATTGCGACACTGCTATTCAGCGAGGTAGAGTAGAGGGTGCGATGACAGATTTGGTAAGAGCTATGCGCATTGACAAGCAGGGCCTGAAGATGCGTTATGTGGCTGCCACGAATGCCTACTGGCAGTTGGTGACGAACCGCAATGCACGTATCAAGCAGCTGAAGCAGCTGGACGACAAGATGGTAGCTATGACACGCTTCTCGGCAACAGACCTGTTGACGGATTGTGCCCGTGACTCAGTGAAGCTGCTGGCTGAGCGAGTGTATAAGGTGCAGATCAACGACCTGAATGTGCGTATGCAGATGCTACAGAATAACGAGATAGATGCTTTGTGGCTTCCTGAACCACTGGCAACGCAGGCTCGTGTGATGAAGCACCCCGTAGTGCTGGATTCGCGCGATGTGAAGTTACAACTGGGCGTGTTGGCCTTCCGTGAGAAAGAGATGCGTCGCCAGGTGCGTGCCAAGCAGCTGCAACTGTTTACGAAGGCCTATAACCAAGCGTGCGACTCTATTAATAAATATGGTGTCGCCCATTACCGTGACATCTTGCTTGACCGCTATAAACTGAAGGCTTCGCTGGTTGATTCGATACCTCAGAATATCCGTTTTCCACATGCCCATGGACCGCGTCAGCAGGATGTGACGTTCGTAGAACAGTGGCTGGAGAAAATGAAAGATGAAAAATTAAAGATGAAAGATTAAAAGTGGCAACGAATGAGAGTCTGAAGCAGGTCGATGAGGCCTTGCAGGCGGGCAATGCCGGTATGGCAATTCGCCAAATGGAGAACTATCTGGCAGCATGGCCAGAGCAGCAAACCGCTGAGAAGCTAGCGGAGGTGCGCGAAGACTACGACCGCATGGTGGCATATTGGCAGCAGGGGGGAGAAGACCCACAGCGTGCAGCCCTCTACCTACGGCTGTTGCAGCGCGTGTATGTGCTCTATGCCAATGTGATGCACTACCATCGTATGAAGGCGTCGCCCTATCAGAACAGTCTCTACACTCGCGTGCGCCAAGGTCAGCGTGACTGGTCGCTAACAGCTATCCGTCAGGAGATGGAGGGTTTCGTCAGCAATGTTGCCATGCTTCAGTTGGAACCAGACAACAAGCGCGCCACAAAGAGTGAGGCGCTCTATAAGGACCATCAGCAGCAGATGAACCAGCTGTTCGAATATATGCTGACGTCGCGCCAGTGGTCGGATAGCGTGGGTAGCCAGTTTACGGAGATGCTGACATCGCCAACCGTTGACACCGTTGACCAACAACTGCTGATAGCAGCCATCACTTTATCGTTGTTGAACCAGTTTGACATGGCTAAGTTCCGCCTGCTGGTAGAGGTCTACCGACAGTCGCAGGATGAGGCGGTACGCCAGCGCGCCCTGGTGGGTTGGACATTATCTGCCTCTGATACCTATCAGCAAGTGTATCCTGAACAGCGCGAGCTGATAACCTCTCTGCTACAGTCAGACGAGGTATGTCAGGAACTGACCGAACTTCAGATACAACTCATCTACTGCCTGAACGAGGTCAACGACAGCCGAACTATCCAAAAGGAGATTATGCCAGATCTGCTGAAGAACTCGTCGAAGATGATGGCGCAGGACATTGAAGCTACTGAGGAAGAACGACTGGAAGAGGTGTTGCACCCAGAGGTCTCCGAGGAGCGCATGGAACATCTGGAGGCTTCGATGCGACGGATGCAGGATATGCAGAAGGAGGGCGTCGATGTCTTCTTCCATGGTTTCTCGCAGATTAAGCGCTATCCTTTCTTCTATGATATCAGCAACTGGCTGGTACCATTCTTTGCGCAGCATCCTGATATTCAGCAGGCTATGGGTAAAACAGAGAATATCCATTTCCTGGACAAGGTGTTTGCTACCAATGCGTTTTGTAGCAGCGACAAGTACTCGTTTGTCCTTGCTATGCAGGAAGTGTTAGGTCGTCTGCCCAAACAAGTGCAGGAGATGTTACAGCGTGGCGAATATTCAGCAGAAGAACTGCAGCAAACCGTTGATCAGTCAGCAGCTTATGAGCGCCGTCTCTATCTGATGGATATCTACCGCTTCTTCCGCCTGTTCCCTCATCGTGCAGAGTTGTACAATCCTTTTGAGACTACTACTGACGAGATGGGTGGCTGTGGTTTTTTTGCGCTGAACGTGTTGTCTGGAACATCGATAGAGAAGAATAAGGCACAGATTGTCAGACAGTTGAAGAAACATAAGATGCCGTATGCTGCCCAGCGCTTGCTGGAAACTATTTCTGAAGACTGTCGCGACATGCAGTATTATCTATGGATGCACGACTATGACCACGCCTTGGAGTTGAATCCTATACACGAGCGTGCACTGCTGGGCAAAGGACGACAGCTTTATGATGAAGGACGCTATGAGGAGGCGTTGACATGGTTTGAACAGTTGTCAACAGCTTATCCGGAGAAGACAAACAACCAGTTGTATGTAGCCATCTGTCTGGTGCAGATGGAGCGTTATGAGGAGGCGCTAAAACCACTCTACCGACTGAACTATGAACAGCCAGACAATGATGCTGTCAGTCGTGTATTGGCATGGGCGCAGACTTGTCAGGGAAAACTAGAACAGGCTGCTAATATCTATGAACAGCTGATGGGACGCGAGCAACAGCAGGACGACGACCTCAAGAACTATGGCTACTGCCTATGGCTGCAAGGCCAGGTGGGTAGGGCAAGGGAATTGTTCCACCAATATTGCCAGCGTCGTGGACAATCGGCAATCTATCAGTCTGACTTCTTTGATGTCGACTGGCTTAAGAAACGTGGCATCAGTACGGTGGAGATAAATATGATGCTGTCCGCCCTTTAACTATTAACTGTTATAGGAACGGCTGTAGCAGGTGAGCGAACCAGCCACGGAACTTCTGCCAGCCCGTGCGGAATTCATCCCACGACTCTTCTGTCAATAGGAAACTTTGCTGCTTGTCGCGCCAGAACATGTCGTCAAGCTCACGAGTGGTGCGTGGGTCAATGATGACGGCATTCTCTTCAAAGTCGCACTTCAGACTGCGGGCATCCAGATTAGTGCTGCCTACCGTACAATACTTGCCATCAACCATCATAATCTTGGAATGGTGGAATCCTGGTTCATAGAGCCAGACGATAGCACCACGCTTCATCAGCTTATGAGCCTGATACAAGGCACAATCGGGCGTCAGGGGAATATCGCTCTTTGACGATAGCATGATCTCTACCTTTACACCACGGCGGATGGCGCGGGTAAGTGCCCTTGTGAGGGTAGGTATCAGTGTGAAATAAGGGTTGATAATATGGATGGAGTCCTTAGCCTGGTCGATAGCATTGATATAGAAGGTACGCATTATCTTAGGTGTGATGCCTGGCTCACGATTGAGGATGCCTACCATCTTATGCCCACTCGTGTAGGTGGTGTCTGGTTTTAGTCCGTTGAAACGGGTCAGCGTACCACCATTATAGTATTTCATGCCTCCGACGTTCTGTCCTGTCGTACGATTCCATATCCTAAGGAAGATGGTTTGCAGCTCGTTGACCACGTCACCCTCCAGACGACAGTGCATGTCGCGCCATTCGCCAACCTGTTCTGTACCTTTAATATAATAGTCGGCCACATTCATGCCTCCCGTATAGCCAATCTTTCCGTCGATGACCACAATCTTGCGGTGGTCCCGACCATAGATATGATTGACCCACGGAAAGCGGATGGGAGAGTACTCTACAATCTCGATGCCAGCCTCGCGTAGCGGTTTCAGGTGGCGCTTCTTCAGTGGCTGGTTGTTGGAGTCGTTGCCAAAACCGTCGAACATGGCACGCACCTCAACACCTTCTTTACACTTCAGACGCAGCAGGTCGAAAAGCAGGAAAGCGATGGAGTCGTTGCGGAAATTAAAGTACTCCAGATGGATACTGCTCTTTGCCTGAAGGATGGCATTGAACATATCGTCAAACTTCTCCTGACCAGATAGTAGGAGCGTGACGCTGTTATTATTCGTAAAGCGAACGCCACTATCGCGCAGCGTGCTGACTATCAAAGAATCGCTTGTCTGCGCAGTGGCAGACAAGCTGGTGATGGTCATTAAAATAAGTGTGAATCGTCTTAACATGTTTTATCTCTTATTCTTCAGACGATATTCCAGAGGTGTCATACCATATTTGTCTCTGAAGATGTTGATAAAGTTCTCTGCTGTCATGAAACCAACGTTGAGGGCCAGCTCGCTGAGGTTGATATTGGTGGTGACAAGCAGCGTGCAGGCATGCTTCAGGCGTATCTCACGAACAACCTCGGCAGGTGTCTTGGTTGTGATGGCACGAATCTTGTGGAAGAACGGTACGCGACCCATACCCATCGCTGCAGCCATATCCTCCAGGCTGATCTGTCCACGACTCATATTTTGCAGGACAAACTGCTCGACATTACGCATCAGCTGCTGATCCATGATGTTGCTCATTGAGTAGTCGCCGATGGTGTTGTTGTTGTAGTACTTAGCCAGGATATTGGGCTGTTCTGGCGTTGCAGCAACTTCCTGTGCGTCCAGTGCCTCTTGGCTTTCAGGAGTGTCTGTCGTTTCCTGGCTGTCAGGAACCTTCACGTTGGTGAACTCCTCAAAGCTCATAGTGGCAGTGGTCATACTAGCGTTCTGGCCTTCCAGCATTCGTGTCTCCTTACCCTCGATGACGTTCTGGTTAATCTCGATAGGTGCCAGACCCATTACCTTGTTAAAGCGCATCACTGCCTCCTGTACGTTGAAGGGCTTTGCCAAGTAGTCGTCAGCAGCCAGCGTGATGTTCAGGTCGTTCATGCTCTCCGGCGTCAGCACGGTGTCGGTCATCAGCACGAACTTGGTCTTGTTCTTGTTGTGACTGCTCTTAAACTGGTTGCACAGCTCACTACCTGTAATGCTGTCGCCCATATTGTGCTTGCAGACTACAAGGTCGGCCTTGAGCGTCTCGATATCGGGGATGGCATCCTTGATATTGTCGTAGATGTGGAAGTCGTATATCTCGCACAGATGGGCACGCATGAATTGCAGGAACTCGCGATTGTTATCGATGAATACCACGCAGAACTTCTGTGTCTGACCCTCGATATGCAAAGGCTTGATGTCGAGTGACAACTGCTGACCCGTCTCTACAGCCAGTTCAATCTCGCCCTGTTCGTTCAGTTCCAGACGATCCTTAGCGGTAGACTCTGCCTTCTTCTCAGGATTCTCCAGCGTGGTCTGCATCTCAGAGATACGCGTGATGACCTGCAATAGTTGGAAGTGTAGCGAGTTAAGCTGCTCACGACCTTCAAGCGACTGTTCGCGCATAGACATGTCACCGATAATTGTCGTCATACGAGCCATTGGCTGACGGAGTTCATCACTGGCAAGCTTGATTTCCTCACGCTGGCGCTTCAGTTCCTCGATGACAGTATTGCGCTTCTTCCAGGCCTTCCTGTATTTATTAATACCGTAGCGCCAGATGATGACAACGATGATGAGAATGATAACATAGAAGGTCAGCATCCACCACGACAGCCACCATGGACGGTCGATGTGAATTTCTAGAATACGCTCTTGGTTGCTGACGGCACCTTCAGCACTGACAGCCTTGACGTGCAACTTGTAGTCACCGCTACTCAAGTTCTCGAAACGAACACCGTGGAGTAGGGCGTCACCGTTACGCCAGTCGTTATCCAGCCCTTCCATCCAGTACATGAATTGCAGACGTTCGCCCTGGTTGTAGTTACCTGCGGCAAACTTCAGCGTGATGGTGTTCTGGCTGTTGTATAGCTCTATCTTGTTACTCTCGTTGAGAGCTTGTGGCAGGATGGTGTTGCCATCGTAGTTGACACCCGTCAGAATCTCCTGCTCTCCGACGAACAGCTGGGTCAGCATAACACGAGGCAGCGTGGCTTGTTCGTCTTTGTTGCTGTGGCGTACCCAGTTGACACCATAGAGTCCGCCAAACAGCACCTCTCCGTTTTTCTTGGTGAGGATAGAACCCATATTGAACTCGTTACTCTGCAGACCATCGCTAAGGGTATAGTTATAGAGACCGTAGTTGAAGGTCTCGTCTTCGTGGTTACGCTGTACGACAATACGGCTGACACCATTGCTGGTGGTAATCCAGATGCTGTGGTTTTTATCCTCGGCAATACCGCAGATGGTGTTGTTGCACAGTCCGTCTTTCTCTGTGACCTTGCTCAACTCGTCGTTGACAGGGTTCAGAATGTTAATGCCCTCGCGCGTTCCTATCCATAACAGACCTCTGGAATCTTCGTAGATCTGGGTGATATAGTTGTTCGTAAACGACTTCATATTGGAGGCATTACCTGTCAGTACGGTCTTTTCGCGTGTCGACAGGTTGAGTACCACCAATCCCTCAGCGGTACCAATCAACATGTTATTATTGGTGCCATAGAATAGCGCCGTGATGTTGTTGGTGGTCAGCATGCCGTTCTCACGGGTATACGAGGAAAAGGTATTCATCTTAGGGTTGTACACCTGCAAGCCACCATTGGTAGCAATCCACAGATTACCGCTCTTATCACAGCTCAGTGCATTGATGTGGTCATCGATGAGTGTCTTCATGCTGTCGCGAGCAGCAGAGTAGAAGGTGCTGACACCATCCTTGATACGTGTCAGACCATTCTGCTTGGAACCTACCCACAAACTTCCGTCAGGTGTAGTGGTCATGGCAGAAATCTTCTGGCTGGCCAGTTGTCCATCAAAGTCTACGAGGCCCTTGTCGCCTGTACCATACCATATCTTTCCGTTGCTATCCTCTGCAATAGCAGTGATATCACCATTAATCAGTGATTGGAACTTATAGATGTTATCACCATAGTATGCCAGTCCTGATTTCTCAGTACCTACCCATAATAGGTCGGTGTCGTCAATATAGACGCTCTGAATACTGATAACATCCTCTGCCATCTGGAATCTGTTCACGCCCTTGGGACGAACGGATTCCATCTCCAGTGTTTTCACGTCGCAACGAATCAGTCCCATGCGGTCAGTAGCTATCCAGATGTTGCCCTTGCTGTCGCCAACCATACCGTTGACACTGTGGTCGGTATTGTTACCGGTCATTCCTAACTGGTCGCCAATGGTGGTATTCCACGTGTTGGTGTTTTTGTTATAGAGCATCAGCGTGCCCTGTCCGTAGAGCCAGATGTTGTCCTGCTGGTCGGCAAAGGCATTCAGCGTGGCCGACTTGCGCAGATGCTGTTGGGCGATAAGGTCGTTTTTCCATACTGTATGCTGCTGGTGCATGACGTCGCAGCAGACGATGCGTCCATCATCGTAGACAATCATAGCACCATCACGACATTCGCTGATAGAAGTTATTACACCCTGCGGAACACCACGGTTGTCGTCAGTATAGCCAAATTCAAAGAGCAGCTGCTGTTGCATGTTATAGGCTACCACACCCTTGTTGGGAATGGCTGCCCAGAAGTTCTTATGACTGTCAATATATACTACGCTGGGAGAACCTTCGATACCCATTCGTCCATAAACCTGCTTCATATCGCGCTCAAAGCTCTCTGTCTGAGGGTGATAGATGCAGAAGCCTGCTGAAGTCTTAATCCACAGTGTGCCTTCCAGCGTTTCTTGGATACTGATAATGTAGCTGTCGGGCAGCGATGAACCGTCCTGTGAGTTACACTGGAAGTTGTGGAACGTATAGCCGTCGTAGCGGTAAAGTCCAGCGGGTGTTCCCAACCAGACATAGCCTCGCGAGTCTTTCAGTATGCAGTTGATCTGACTGATAGTCAGACCACTACGGGCATCCAGCGTCTTGAACAGGTAAACACCGGCTGCAGCCAATGGCAACGCCAGCATCATGATGAGCAATATCTTCCTCAGTATCTTCATATAATATTATATATATTATAGTACGCACGCGTAGCGGTCGACAATGCCCATGAGATGGTTGTCGCTGTCCACTACCAGTACGTTATGTATTTTATGTTTATTCATAATCTTCTGAATGTCTGAGATCTTGGCCTGTGGGCCAACGGTCTTAGGTGTGCGCGTCATAATGTCTTCTACCGTGTGGTTGAAGAATTCTGCCTGCCACTTCTCCATTGCCCGACGAATGTCACCGTCGGTAATCAAACCAGCAATCTTGCCATCCTCTATGGCAACACCCAGTCCTAGCTTGCCTTTGCTGACGTGGATGATGGCCTTGCCCAGGTGCATGTCGGCAGACAGTACGGGCAGGTTTTCGGTAATCATTACATCCTGAGCCGTAGTCAGCAGGCGCTTGCCCAACTCTCCACCAGGGTGGAACTGTGCAAAGTCCTGCGGACGGAAGTGGCGTTTCTCCATCAGTGCTATGGCCAGTGCGTCACCCATAGCCAGTGTAGCTGTCGTACTGCTGGTCGGCGCCAGATTCAGTGGGCAGGCTTCTTTCTCTACGCTGACATTCAGGTGATAGGTAGAGTATTTGGCCAACAGCGACTGTGGGTTACCACTCATACCGATAATTGGTATCTGCATGTGCAATACCATAGGTATGAAACGCAACAGCTCGTCAGTCTGCCCAGAGTTAGAGATGGCTAGCACCACGTCGCCCTGTGACATCACGCCTAGGTCTCCATGATAGACATCCAATGGATTGATAAAGAATGATGGCGTTCCTGTCGATGCCAGCGTAGCAGCAATCTTAGCTCCAATATGGCCACTCTTGCCAACACCAGTCACGATTACCTTTCCCTTGCACTCCAACATCATGTCGACGGCATGTTCGAAGTCATCGTTCATCTTGGGTATCAGGTCGAGTATGGCCTGTGCCTCATCTTTTAAACTCTGTATAGCGATCTCTCTTGTTGTCATTCCCTTTTTACGTCCTTGTTCCGGTATTTCGTTATTCCGTTATCAGCTTTGCGACCAAATCGCGAAGCGCACTCAGCTCCAGCATATTGGCAGCATCGCTGAGCCCCTGATCTGGGGTGGGGTGTACCTCGAAGAAGAAACCTGTGGCACCAAAGGCTTTGGCTGCCATAGCCATCTGTGGTACGAAACGGCGGTCGCCACCCGTCTTACCGTCAGCACCGCCAGGGCGCTGTACGCTATGGGTACAGTCCATGATGACGTTGTCTGTGATTTCCAGCATGTCTGGGATGTTGCGGAAGTCAACCACCAGGTTGTTATAGCCCATCATGTTGCCACGCTCCGTGAGCCATACTTCCTTGGCGCCACCGTCGAGGGCTTTCTCTACGGGGTACTTCATGTCGTGGCCACTCAGGAATTGGGCTTTCTTGATATTTACCGTCTTACCCGTCTTGGCTGCTGCCAGTAATAGATCAGTCTGACGGCAGAGAAAAGCCGGAATCTGAAGCACGTCACACACCTGTCCTGCAGGTTCAGCTTGCCACGCTTCGTGAATATCTGTTAACACGCGCAGACCATATTTAGCTTTAACATCACTTAGCATTAGCAGTCCATGATCAATGCCTGGACCACGGAATGAATGTACAGAGGTACGGTTAGCCTTATCAAATGAGGCCTTAAAAATAATGTCGGTACCCAGCTCCTTGTTGATTTCCACCAATTTAGAAGCCACCGTGTCCAACAACTCGGCAGATTCTATTACACAGGGCCCAGCAATAAACGTCTGTTTCATGTGACTTTTCTTACATAAATGCTGCAAAGATACGCATTTTTCTCATAAAAACCATGATTTTCATCAATTTTTTGCCTAAAATGTAAAAAAGTTGAGAAAACATTTGGTGGTTTCAAAGTTTTATCTTTAACTTTGCACCGTCGAAACGAAAAAATACGTTAAGACACCTATTAAATTAGAAAACAATTATTTCATTAATCTATTAAAAAAATTAAAATTATGAAAAAGATTATGATGACTTTGGCTGCAGTCGCAGTAGCAGCTACAATGAATGCTCAGGGTTACATTGGTGGTAGCCTCGGTTATGCAAACCAGAAGACTAACAACGGTGCTGTAGGTGCTCCTGCAACAACGGAGACTACTAAGTCAGGACTCTATATTCAGCCTGAAATTGGTTACAAGCTGGATGACAAGATGGCTGTAGGTGTTGCTCTCGGTTTTGCTTCTAATAAGACTGAGGTTGAGTATGTTGGTACTTCTGCTGGCACTCCTTCTACTGAGGTTAAGTCAACCGTATTCCAGATTAAGCCCTATCTGCGTTATCAGGTTCTGACTTTCGGTAAGGCTAACATCTTCGTTGATGGTGGTTTGAACTTCGCTACTGAGTCAGCTAAGGATATGAAGAGCGCTATGGATTTCGGTCTGTTCGTAACTCCTGGTATCGCTTTTGATGTTAACGAGAAGTGGAGCATTGTTGCTAAGCTGAACGATGTATTTGCTTTCGGTTATCACAAGGGTATGGTTGCTGATGTTGATGGCGCTCCCGATGCTCCTACAAGCATGAACATCGGTCTTTCTACCGGTGGCTTCACCTCTGGTTCTCTGAGCTTCGGTGTATACTACAACTTCTAATTAATAGAAGAATAATAGTTTGACAATTAATAAGAACCGCATCTCATTCAGGGATGCGGTTCTTATTTTGCTTGTAACGGTTCATCCAACTGTCGATGAAGGAGAAAACGACATAGGTGAATAGTCCTGCGACGATGCCGTCGGTGATGCTACCTGTAACAGGCATGATCAAAATAGTTAGGAAGGCGGGCATGGTCTCTGCGGGACGTGCCAGACGAATATGGCGAATGGAACCAAAGAGGTAGTAACCAGCCATAACCATGATAGGAGCTGTTGCAGCAGCAGGGATCGCTAAGAACAAGGGAGCGAGGAACAGGCTGATGCCAAAGCAAGAAGCAATGACGAGAGCGGTAAGTCCTGTACGTCCTCCTTCAGCAACACCTGTAGCACTCTCCACATAGGTGGTTACCGTGCTACAACCTAGACAGGCACCCGTTATGGTGGCAATAGCATCACTCAGCATAATGTTGCGCATGTGGGGAATACGACCGTTAGGACGGATATGTCCCGTATTTGCCATCAGGCCCACAACAGAACCCAGCGTGTCAAAGACGTCGAAGAACAGCATGGTGAGCACACAAACCCAGAGGTCTGGTGTGAGCAGATCTTCCCATGAGAACTGGCAGAAGAGTGGGGCAGGTGATGTGGGCATGCTGAACAGGTGGTCGGGAATAGTCGTCACACCAGCAGGAATACCAATGATGGTAATTATGATGATAGTAAGCAACAGACCGCCACGTACTCGTAATACGATGAATATGCCTGCGAGCACCAGTCCCAGCAGAAACAATAGCGATGGTGCGCTGACCAGCGTGTGGATATGGTTGAAGATGGTGCCTTCAGCCAGCAGACCACTGTTCTTAAATCCTATCATAGCGATGAAGAAGCCTATACCTGCTGCAATGGCGTATTTCAGCGAGGCAGGTATCATCTCGAAGATAATCTGTCGTAGGTTGCTGATGCAGAGCAGGACGAAGAGCACACCTTCCAAGAATACAGCGGTAAGTGCGAACTGCCATGTATAACCCAGCGACAGACAAACCGTCTCGACAAAGAATAGGTTGATTGCCAGACCAGGTGCTTGTCCGAAGGGACGCTTGGCGAGAAATGCCATGAGCAGCGTGCCAACGATGGTAGCCAGGGTAGTAGCGGTAAGCAGCGATTCTACGGGATAGCCATGTGCGGCAAGTGGTGCAAACATGATGGGCATCAGCGCCAGGATGTACGACATGGTGGTAAAGGTGGTAAGTCCTGAGAGCACTTCTGTCTTCAGACTATGTTGCTGTAGAGAGAATCCTACGAGTGATAATAGTTTGGCTTTCATATAATTAAGAGATATGTATAAAGCTTTATGATAGATTCTGTGGAATGATGAGGTCGAACTTAGAACCTACAGTGTTGGCGGTGTCGAGTGTCAATGAACCACCGAGACGCTCAGCAATCATGCGGGCAATGGTCAGACCAAGACCGATACCTTGTGAGAAGCTGTCAAGCTTGGAGAACCGTTCAAAGATAAACTCTTTCTTGTCCTCCGGAATGCCCATTCCCGTATCAATTACCGAGAAGTGCAGCTGTCCCTCTTCCTCGCACAGTCGTAGGGTGATGGTGCCCTTTTTGGTGAACTTGACGGCGTTGTCGAGTAGCTTGTTCAGGATGGTGTGAATCATCCGGGGGTGGGTGTTCACCATCTTGTCCTCTGGGATGGTGCACTCGCTGTTCAACTTCACACCTTCTGCAACAATCTGACTGACGGAGTCCAGGGCTTGTCCTATGATAGTGATGCACAGACATGGCTCGGCTGGTGGCAGTTCGTTGTTGCTCTCAAGGTCAGATATAAAGAGAAGGTCATCGAGAATCTTCGTCAGCAAGCGGACGTTGTTCTCAATGCGTTGGCAGCAGTCAATGCGATCGGCTTCCTGCATCTCTACACCAGGCATGTTTAGCAGCTGCGTAAAGCCATTGATGGCGTTGAGAGGCGTGCGAATCTCGTGGGTCATACTCTGCATGAACGAAGTCTTGGCCTTTGATGCTGCCTCAGCACGGTCACGTTCTATGGCCAGCTGTTTGTTCTGAGCCACCACTACGTTGCGCTCACGCTGTAGCTGCTGGTTCTTGATTTCCAGTCTGCGTGTCCAGCGACTGTTGATGGTCAGGAATGCCAGTAGCGCCACGATGCCCAGTATCATAGCTACGCTGCCCGTAGTGAAGCGTGAGCGTTGCTGCAGCAGTTCGTTCTGCGTTTTCAACTTGTTGATGTCGGTGGTTGTGTCAGCAGCCTGCATCGTACCATATTGGCTGGATGCCGCCATGGTAAGAATGAATGCGGTCAACAGCGTGATCCGCACCAGTCGCTGGCCTATTCTTCTTATCATTTCTCTCATTTGTCAGCTTTATTTCAATTTCTGATGTGTACATCCTGCTGTGGGAACGGAATCTCGATGTTGTTCTCGTTCAGTGTGTCGTAGATGATTGCCAGAACGTCGCTCGTGATGGCACCACGCAGCAGCGCTTCCGACCAGACAAAGGCCTTGAAGTTTACGCTCGAGTCAGCCAGTTCCGATACACGGGTAAAGATGGGCTTTGTTGGGTCTACGCCATCTATCTCGGCCTCGTTGAGTGCCTGTTCTACCAGTTTCTTGACCTGGCCGATGTTGCTTCCATAAGCCACGCCAAAGGTGATGATTTGCAGCACATAACCGTGGTTGCGTGTCAGATTCTTATAGTTCTTTGCAAAGAGCTGGGCGTTCTGGAAGGTAATAACCTCACCCGTCAGCGCCTCGATAACTGTAGATGTGTAGTTGATGCTAGTGACGCGACCCGTCGTGTCGTCAATCTGCACAAGGTCGCCCACTTTGATTCGTCCAGTCATTAGCGAGATGCCGTAGTAGATATTTTCGATGATGTCTTTCGAGGCAAAACCGATACCTGTTGACAAACCGCCTGTGATGACAAGTAACCATTCCATTGAGACGTTGAGGATGCCCATCGATACCAGGAACCACGTGCCCCAAACTACTACCTGCAGCACGTTCTTGCCCATCACCTCGCGACTGGCTGCCGTTTCCGGGTCTTTGTTCTGGAAGTGCATGCGCAACAGTTGCAGGATGGTGCGGTTGACGTAGCTGAAGAAGAACCACAGCGTGATGACCATCGCCAATGTCAGGATGCTGAGCTTCAGGTTCTTCAGGTCAACGAAGTAGGTCTTGAAGATGCGCCAGCAGAGGTCGCTGAGGTTGAAGACGTCAGCAGCCCAATAGATACTGATCATCACTGAGCAGACACCCATGATGGGCAACAGCACCTCGTCAGCCAAGTCGTAAGCCCATGTCTTGGTGATGGGAAGTTCGTCGAAATGATGGCGCTTGCCATAGAGTTTCAGATAGCGGCTTACGCAGGTGATAGTCAGGATGCAGGTCAGCTGCATCGTCCACCATATTAATATCTGTACAGCCAACAGTGTATAGCCTGCCCATGAACAACCTACGCTGATGAGGAATACGGTCAGTGAGATATAGGTATAGAACATATCCCAGCGAGGCACGTTCTGGTTGTGACGTCTTATCACGCTCCACTGCCACAGTGCACAGATGAGCAGGATGGGTGGGAAGATAATGTTGACCAGTTCGTTAGGTATCAGAATGATACGGATGGCAATCACCAAGAAACCTACAAAGAGTAGGGGAGTATAGATGCGGAAGGCACTCTTAATCTGGTCGCCCGTAACGCGCAGCAGCAGCGATAAGAGAATGACGCCCAATAGCCATGCGTACTCCACCAGCAGATTGGCTGCCATGATGAAGAAGTTCTGGTCGGTCAGCGCCAGCGTGATACCCAGAATGAGGGCAAAGGTGATGGTCGTGGTGGCTATCGTGATGCAGGCACGCTTCTTCATGAACTCTGACGTGCGGAAACGCTTGGGAACCACAAAGCGGATAGCCAGGAAGTTCAGCAATGTAGCGATGATGGCATAGAAAATGGTAGAGATTAGCAAACCGAATATCCAGCGGCTGTCCCACTGTGAGTGGGCATTGGGCTGGTATTTCTTCTTCACGGTGCGCTCCATGGCTCGCCAATAGCGGCTCCAGTTGCTCACAATGGTGAAATAGCTGTCGCCACCATTCTTGAAGATGTTGGTCTGTATGTCTGAGTAGCGCTTCTGGGCATAGTCGTTCAGATTGCTCAGGCGCTTCTCTGTTCTGTCATAGATACGGATGTAGTCGCTCAGCGTGGTGCGGTTTTCAACCAACGAGTTACGGATATTCGTTGCCAGCGTCATACAAACGTTGCGGTCGGTCTTGCCCTTGTCGTCAAGCAGATTGATGGGCATGGATTTCAGCGAGGTGATGAGCGAGTCGTAGCGTGCAATCTCGGCGTCAGCTTTCTCCATGAACATCTGGAAAGGCAGCTGTTGGCGACGGAAGTCATGGAACTGCTCCGTGGCCTCGTGGCAAGCATAGGTCAGGTCAAAGACATAGTCCAACTTCTGGGAGTATAGCATCAGCGAGTTCTGGTCAGAGCGCTGCATGGTTGTCATCAACTGCTGGCGCACCAGCTCGCTCTGCTTGCGGTTCATCTCTATCTGTTGCGACAGTTCACGATGGTGCATCGTCAGCTCTGTGCGTAGTATCTGCAGGGTCTGCTGCAGGTCTTTCTCTTTCAACACAGCCTGTGCGCTCAGCGTGGTGAGCAGCACCAGCAGGACGGTCAATATTCTCTTCATTCTAGCCTTATTTTATAGATTTTCGTGCAAAGATACAAAAAAAAGGAGAATTGAGAATTGTGAATTGATATTTTTTTGTAATTTTGTGGCAAATTATAAACGAAACGAATATGATACTAATAGCTGATAGTGGAAGCACCAAGACTGACTGGACGCTCCTGCACTCTACTAACCCATTGTTGAAAAGCGAGGTAATTGCTACGTTCCGAACCCAAGGCATCACGCCCATCCACCAGACGGCGGGTGACATCCGCGACATCATTGAGCGCGAATTGATGCCCCAGTTGTCAAGTTTCCCCCGTGCCAAACTCATTGAGATGGGTGTGCTGGAGAGTCCGCTGTTGCAGAACCTGCAGCTTTATTTCTATGGCAGTGGCTGTACACCGGCGCATGTGCCAATGATGGTTCAGCTGATGGTTGAGGAACTGTCGCCCAAGACTGTCGAGGTGCACAGCGACCTGATGGCTGCTGCCCGTGCCTTGTGTCAGCACGAGGCTGGTATGGCCTGCATCCTGGGCACAGGCGCCAACAGTTGCCTGTATGATGGTGAGAACATCGTGCAGAATACACCCGCGCTGGGTTATATCCTGGGCGACGAGGGTAGTGGCTCGGTGCTGGGCCGCCTGTTCCTGAATGCCATCTTCAAGAATCCAGCGTTGGCCACTGTCCGCGACGAGTTCTTGAAGGCCAACAAGATGGAGCTGAAGGACATCATCCAGAAGGTGTATCGTGAGCCGATGGTTAACCGCTGGCTGGCTTCGCTGTCACCCTTCATCATGGAGCATATCGACAACCCCTTTATCCGTGAGATTGTGGTCTACAACTTCCGCGAGTTCTTCCGTAAGAACATTGTGCCCTACAACCGTCCCGACCTGCAGGTTCACTTTGTGGGTTCTATGGCCCACCACTATCGCGAAGAGTTGGAGGAGGCTGCCAAAGCTGAAGGCTTTGAGCTGGGCAACATCCTGCAGAGCCCGATGGAAGGTCTGCTGACCTACCACGGAGCATGATAGGAAAAGACGGTTATTTGAAGATGTCGAAGTCCTTGTTGTAGGCTGGAGACTCAATAGACAGCAGGTTCAGCACGGAGTGGAAGATGTAGTGCTGCTCCAGCACCTCGGGCAGTTCGCTCTTGTAGTCTCTGAAGTCCTTCGATGTCCATACCAGAAAGGGTATTTCGTATTGCACTTTGGGCGCCAGTTTCATGGGCAGCCCATGCATAAACATCTTATTCTCACCAAGTGATTCGCCATGGTCTGATATGAAGATCATGGCGCTTTTCCATGCTGTCATGTCGCGCAGCGTGTTGATCAGGTTGTCCAGCAGATAGTCGGTGTAGCGGATGGTGTTGTCGTAGGCATTGACCAGCGTGGCAATGTTCTTCTCGCCCTCTTCCACGTTCTTGGCCACAGGCTTGTAGGCCTCAAACTCCTTGGGGTATTTGTCGGCATATTTCGGACCGTGACTGGTGCTGGTGTGCAGGATAATCAGCACCTTGTTCTTCGGGCTCTTCTCGATGCGCTCGTGCAGTCCCGCAAACAGGATGCCGTCGTAGTTCTTGTCGACGTCGGGATATTGGTCTGCCAGTTCTGTATCCGTCAGGTACTCGTCAATGTGAATGGGTGGCTCTCCCCAGTTCGAGGTGCGCCATGCCACGTCAACGCCCGTTCTGACGGCATAGTTGGGCAGCAGTTCATACAACTCGTCAGTATCCTTGGGCTCCAGAATGGCCTTGGAACCCGCTGTGGTATAGGTGGCACACGACGTCGCCTCAAAGACTTTCAGGTCCTGCTGCTTCGACAACAGCGGGTTGGTGTCGCGCTGGTAACCGTAGAGCTGGAAGTTGGCTTTTCTGGCTGACTCGCCAATGACAAGCACCACCACAGCCTTCTCGTTGTCAGTAATTTTCCCGTCGGGCAGCTTGATCTCCTCGGCTTGTTCGTCTTGGCTGAAGCTGATTACTCTGCACGTGTTGGCCACATAAGACCAGGGCTGTAGCAGTCCGCCCAGCTCCGTGTCGTGCTGACTGATCCATAGTGTCTGGCTGACGTTCAGCAAACCGACGACAAGGATAACGGCCAGCGAACCTGCGCAGCAGATGCCCAGCTTCTTTGCTTTGCCCACCACCACAGGCTGCAGCAGACAGTAGACTGCCGGCACTACGCCACACAGCAGGATGCAGAGCCATAGCGACCAGCTGAAGAATCCTGATGCTTCCGAATATCTGGTATTGAAAACGTTCTCGACGGTTGTCGCATCAATCATCACGCTGTAGGTCACGATGAAATACACCGCCGTGGCATTGATGATGGCGAAGATAGCCAGCAGGATGCGTCCCACGATGCGCAGGCAGAAGATTGCCAGATAGGTCATCATAAAGTTCACCGCCAGCATGATAAGTACCAGCGATGTCAGGAGCAGCATCTTGCCTCCTGCACTTTCGTTGCTGTTCTCGACAACATAGCTGAAGAAGGGAATGTTGTACAGCAGCAGCGTGCCCAGGCTAATGATACACGAGAAAGAAAATAGCGAGATGGGTCTTGTGAGGACCTTTCTGAGGTTGGTTATCTGGTGTATTTTCTTTATCATTATTTTCTTATTCATGTCACAAAAGTAATACTATTTTTAAAATAAAAGAAAAAATAAGCATAAAATTTCGCAAAAAACTTATACCTTTGCATTTTGAAATACTACAAACCAAATTAAATAAATCAATATCATCAATGAAGAAGCTATTTATTAATATAGGTGTGGCCATGCTGGTGGCAACCTGTGTGATGGCTTGTCAGCAGCGTGTGGCTGAGACGAGCGACTTTGTTCGTGTGGAGAATGGTCACTTCGTTCGTGGCGGACAACCTTATTATTATGTAGGTACCAATTTCTGGTATGGTGCCATTCTGGCCTCAGAAGGACAGGGCGGCGACCGTGAACGCCTGGCGCGTGAGCTTGACGAGATGAAGCGCATGGGCATAGACAACCTGCGCATCCTGGTGGGTGCCGACGGTGAGCGTGGCGTGAAGACCAAGGTGGAGCCCACGCTGCAGGTGTCTCCTGGCGTCTATAACGATACCATTCTGGCTGGCCTCGACTACCTGCTCATGGAGATGGGCAAGCGCGACATGGTCGCCGTGCTCTACCTGAACAACTCGTGGGAGTGGAGTGGGGGCTACGGCTTCTATCTGGAGCATGCTGGTCTTGGCAAGCAACCACGTCCTGACGATGTGGGCTATCCTGCCTTCATGGAGGCTATGGCGCAATATGCGGGCAACGAGAAGGCTCACCAGCTGTTCTACGACCATGTGCGCTACATCGTGTCGCGCACCAACCAGTATACTGGCGTAAAATATGTTGACGATCCCGCTATCATGTCGTGGCAGATTGGCAACGAGCCGCGCGCCTTCTCCAAAGAGGCACTGCCCGCCTTCGAGAAGTGGCTGGCTGAGGCTTCTGCGCTCATCCGTTCGCTCGACAAAAACCACCTTATCAGCATTGGCAGCGAGGGCTCGTGGGGCTGTGAGAACGACTACGACTGTTACGAGCGCATCTGCGCCGACAAGAATGTCGACTACTGCAACGTCCATCTGTGGCCCTACAACTGGGGATGGGCCAAGCCCGACTCGCTGGTGGAGCATCTGCCGCGCTCTTGCCAGAATACCAAGGAGTATATTGACCGCCACTTGGCCATCTGTGATAAGCTGAACAAGCCGTTGGTCATGGAGGAGTTCGGCTATCCGCGCGATGGTTTCAAGTTCACGCTCGACACGCCTACCAAGGGTCGCGACGGATACTATCGCTATGTCTTCTCACTTGTGGCTGACAATGCCGAGCAGGGTGGCAAGTTTGCTGGCTGCAACTTCTGGGGCTGGGGCGGCTTTGCCATTCCGCAGCACGAGCAGTGGCAGGTGGGTGACCCCTATACCAACGACCCCGCACAGGAAGCACAGGGTCTGAACAGCGTCTTCGCCTCTGACAGCACCACGCTGGCTGTGGTCCGTGAGCAGGTGGCTCGCATGCAAAAAGTGAAATAAAGGTGCTAAAGTATCAGCATCTGACAATAGGGTGTCAGTCTGTTTGCAATTTTCTTCGTAACTTTGCAGCCGGAAATAATACTTTACTACATGAAACCGTATAAGTTTGAACCGTATCTGAAGACTACCATCTGGGGAGGCTATCAGATAGCACCGTTTAAGGGCATCTATACCGCCCAGCCTAACATTGGCGAGAGCTGGGAAATCAGCGGCGTGCCTGGTCATGAGAGTGTAGCCATCAATCGTGGACTGGTCGACGACGTCGACGAGGGTCTCACGCTCACGCAGCTCATCGACAAGTACAAGGGCCTGCTGGTGGGCAACAAGGTTTACAAGAAGTTTGGCAACAAGTTCCCGTTGCTCATTAAGTTCATCGACTCGCGCCAAGACCTCAGCGTGCAGGTGCATCCCGACGACAAGCTCGCCATGGAGCGTCACGGCTGTGCTGGTAAGACCGAGATGTGGTATGTCATCAAGAGTGATGTGGGCTCAAAGATCTATGCTGGTCTGAAGAAGAGCATCACGCCCGAGGACTACGAAAGGTTAGCCTCCCCCGACCCCTCCAAAAGGAGGGGAGAAAAGGGCGCTGCTGAAAACCCCCTCTCTTTGGAGGGGGACTGGGGGAGGCTTCAAGATGTCCTTGCTATTCACGAGGCTCATGAGGGCGACCTTTTCTTCCTGCCCGCAGGTCGTCTGCATGCTATTGGTGCAGGCAACTTCCTTGCTGAGATTCAGCAGACCAGCGACATCACCTATCGCGTCTACGACTTCGGTCGCAAGGATGCCCATGGCAATCCCCGTGAGTTGCATATCGAACAGGCCAAGGCAGCCATCGACTACCGGGTGTGGCCCGAATATCGCACGTCGTACGACTCGACGAAGCCCACCAGCCAGCTCATCAACTGTCCCTATTTCGTGGTTCATCGCGTCGTCGTACAGGTAGCCCAGCAGGTTGACTTCCACTGCGACTCGTTCGTCATCGTGATGTGTCTGTGGGGTGAGGCCAACATCAACGGCATCAGCATTCGTCAAGGTGAGACCATCCTCGTGCCTGCCTGCGAGAATGTCCTCTACATCTTTGGCAATGCCACGTTCCTGACCGCTACCATGTAGCCTCCCGTTAGCGGCTATTCATCATTTTATTCTCATTTGTTGGCCATAATCGAGTCGGCCACCTGTTCCATGCTCCACTGGAAGGTGTCGGCAGCACGGTCGCTACCGTCAATGATGCCCATCCAGTAGAAGGCGGCGGCATTGTATTTCTTGCACAGACGTATGATGTCAGCAGCCTGTCGACCAGCCTCCTGCTTCTGCTCGTCGGTACAGGTCTTGTTGATGGTCTTCTCCGACTGTCCGTTCGAGCCGTATTCGCCAATGATGACGGGATACCCCTTGGAGATGACGTGCTTGTCGAGCTCGGAAAACAGCCAGGTCACCTCTTCCGTGCACTTCTCAGTCCAATGCATGTCGTAGTTGTTCACCCAGTCCCACGGGTCGTAGGTGTGTACCTCGACAGCCAGGTGGTTCTGATTGCCGCAAGGGTCGGTGGGTATAACGAGTCCAGGCAGCGTGTTGGGCGTATGCGAACCGCTGTAGGTGTTGACGATGAGGTTACGATATTGGTTGTTGCCACCCGTGGCGCGGACAGCATCCACGAAGTCCTGTGCAAACTTGTTGATATACTGCAGGTTCTTCAGGTCTTTAGGCTCACTCCACTCGGCAGTAGGATTGCTGCCTGTCAGCATCTCGTTATAACCCTCGAAGAGCAGGCGCTCGTCGTAGTCCTTGAAGTGGTTGGCAATCTGTGTCCACAGCCCCTTGTAGCGCTCGTGATGTGTGGCATAGCTGGTGCTGTCGGCCTTCAGCCATGCCTCTACGGCAGCTCCCGTGTCGTGGTGCACGTTGACGATGCAGTACATGCCGTTGTCCAGCACCCAGTTCACGATCTGCTCTACGCGACCCATCCATGCTGGGTCTACCTGTCCTTCAGCATCCATGTGCTGCCACCAGGTTACGGGCACGCGAATGGCGTCGAAGCCCTTCTCTGCCAGCTTCTTGAACAGCACCTCGTTGGCGGGCTGTTGTCCCCAGCTCTTCTCGTATTCTTCTACTGGAGCGCCAGGCTTGATGTCGCTGTCAAAGCAGTCCATATCGTTGCCCACGTTCCATCCTGCTGTCATCTTCTTCACTGCCTCAGCGGCTGTCTCGGGTTCTTGCTTCACCTCTTGCTTGGTGCCGCAACTGGTCACGCATAGCATCAATGCCAATGCTGCCAACATGTTAGTAGCTCGTTTCATAGTTATAGGGTATGTTTTATTTTTTTTGCTCTGCAAAGATACATATTATTTCCCTATTGGCAAAACAATGAGGGCATTAAAATAGGAAATAGATAAAAGAATCGTCCCGAGATCCTTAATTCAAGTTTCGCATGTTTCACATGCTCCACTTTTCTTGGGGCAAGGGGCAAGGGGCATGGGGCAAGAGGTCAGTTTGTTCCCGGGATACAGATTTACTGATGCGCAGAGTCTATTCTCTTGCTCCTTGCCCCTTGCTCCTTGCTCCTAGATTCTGGCGATTAATCGCCAGAATCCTCCTTCTCGACCTTGTTCTCAGGCAACTCCTCGCACTTCACGCCCTGCAGGAACTGCTTGACGCGGTTGCCGGCGGTGTCGTGGGTACGCTCGGGGGTGAACACCACGTGCATACCCTCGATGTGGTCGGCGACGGTGAACGACTTTGCGGTGCGCGCACCCTTCGAGTTCAGTCCGATTTTGAACGAGCCGAAGCCGTCCAGCTTCACACGCTTCGAGTCCTGCATCTGGTCGCGCATGGTCTCCACCAGCTCGTCCAGCACCGCCAGGATATCGGCCTTCTTCACGGTACAGTTGCGCTGCATGATCTCCGCCAGCTGACGGGTGTTGATGGTGGACATGGGTACGGCACGGGCATACCACTTTCCGCTGCGCTTGGTTCCTACACTCTGGTCTTGATGCAATCTAAAAAATACTGACATAATGTTGTGTGTTTTTAATGGTTAAAGATTATGTTAACTAACTCTCTTGTTTTATGTTACAAAGATACGAAAAAGTTTTGAATTAACCAAATTTTCCCGCCACTTTTTTTGTGCTTTTTTCGCAGAAAAGTGCACACGGGGACAGTCCCCCTGTGCACTCTCAAGATAAGCTGATACTGTTGCGTATTAGCGTGATACGCGCGCGGCTTAGGCTGATAACGACCCGTTATCAGCCTGATTTGTGGGCGAGGTAGTAGTCGCTGAAGTCCTTGCAGTCGGGCGGCAGCTGGTGGTGGACTATTGAGGGCAGCACTTGCTGCAGCTGCAGGAAGAGGCGCTCGCCAGGGGCGTCGCGGTCGGGGAACATGTGGAAGGAAATACGGGGACTGTCCCCCAGGTGCTTGAGCAACTCTACATCCTGCTTGGTCAGCAGCGTGGCCGAGGGGATGGCAATGGCCTTGTGACCGGCGGAGAGCATAGCCCAGCAGTCGCTGCAGCCCTCGGTGATGAAGAGCGGTTCGCCAGCCTTGAGCAGGTTGAGCACGGGCAGGTTGTAGATGCCACATTGCGACCCTTGAGGAAAGCGGAAACGGGGCGTGGCACCACGCACCAGGTTGCGGTTCTGCACGCCCACCAGACGGCCGTCACGATTGTAGTAAGGCGTCTGCAGCCACGGCACACCCTGCTTGTCGCGCCACGAGGTCAGGCGGCACCAGCGCACCACCCTTGGGTCTAGTCGTCGCTCGTCAAAGAGAAAGCGGCGCGCCTCGTCGTTCAACCAAGGATGCTCGAAGAATCGCTCGTAACGACTCGCCTCAAAAAGTGCACACGGGGACAGTCCCCCTGTGCACTCGAGCCTTGAGTGTGACCATTCCCCTCCCTCGCAGGGAGGGGTTAGGGGAGAGTCTGTCAGCCATCTGCATGCCTCCAAGAACGTCTTATTCAGGTACTTCATCACGAGGTCGATAGGTCCGCCCGAGGCTCCGCAGACAAAGCAGCGGAAGGTGTTCTTGCTGACGCGGAACGACAAACTGGGATGGCGGTCGTCGTGGAACGGACAGAGTGCCTTATGGTGCACGACTCGTAGTCCAAGTCGCTCTGCGACCCCCTCGATGGGGAGGTCGCGGAGCTTTTGAAGTTCATACTTTTCCATAAATCAATTGCGGTAGCAAATTATTCACTTTTCACTATTCACTATTCCCTTTCAGATATTTCTCAGTCTTGGTGTACAGCCCGGTCTGTTCAGAGTACTCGATGAAGCCTCTTGCAGCCCAAACGGACAGCTGTTTCTTGGAGGCGGCACCCGTAGGTTTCCCCATCTGCTGACGCAGTGCATCCAGCTGCTGCTCGTTGAAGGTGTTGCCCTCTATGCTGTCCAGCATGTTGGCAGGACCTGTTTTACCAGACGTTGTGGTAACGATGTCAGTGTCTTTCTGCAACATATCGCCCATGACGGCCCACACGCTCCAGATGCCGTGCCAGGTGAGCCATTCCACCATGTCGCCCATCCCACGCGTCCAGGTCATCTTGTTAAGTGCCCACATCACGCAGCCTGCCTTGAAACTGGCCACGATGCTACGCTTGGCCATATCCCACATGATGTCGTTGTCAGTCAGGTCGGCATACTCACAGATCTCAGCCGCGAGTTTTTTGCACACCTTGTTGAGTTGTGGGATGACATAGCGACCTTTACAGAGAGCGAGTGGTGCCATGCGGTTGTTCAGCTCCTGGTAGAAGCCTTCGTCGAACTGTCCGATGACCGGTATGTTCGGGTCACGTTTTGCGCTGCGGGGTTTGTAGCTGAACGCTATTCTGCCCAGTGTTCCGTCCAGGAGGTTATACTTCAGAAACTTCCTGATATCCGTCGGGTTCGAAGCCATCGAGATGTTGGTTCTCAGAATGGCCGACCCCGTGATGCCATCTACTGTAGCCCTCAGTGCCTTGTATCGAGCACGGTCGTGAATCAGACGGAGTATCTGTGTCATCTGCTTGTGGCCGCCACAGAGGTTGTCCAGCATGACGGCCTCGGGCAAGTCGATGAACGTGGTGTAGCCCCCGTGCTTCTCAGCTGCCATCTGAGCCTTCAGGTATCCCGGACGCGTCGTGTCGCTCGGCATCACATGGATACACAGGTCCTGCTCGACTGGCTTGTCCTTCTTATTGGCAGCATGGCTGGCTTTCTGCCATTCCACATACTTATTGATGGCCTCTTGGTCAGAGCGAAGTTCCTCGCGCATGATAGCCTCTACCAAAAGTGAGTGCTGGCCCTTGTTATTGCCCGAATCAGCGCACAAAAGGCTTATCTGACCACATGGTTCGAACCATTGTCCGCTAGGGTACTGAAACTCTGCACCCGTTATTTTCGCCCCCAACGGAGCATAAAGCATGGGGTGTTCGGGCTGAAACATGTCTTTGCTTGTCTGTGAGAGCAGCAATTTCTGCGTCTCCAAACCCTTGCCGAGGGTTGGCATCTCTGGGGGTGTCGGTTTTGTAATGTCGTATATCATAATATGTTACGTGCTTTTTAGTGAAAAATATAACATGTGTTTTCTCGGGGTTTCTTCAGTTCTTCAGTTCTTCAGTTGGGTTTTGAGGGGTATGCATTTCCCAAATTCTTCATGTATACAATATATAACTTATTAATTATTAATTAGTTATAAGTATTATTAGATAGAATTACTGAACTACCACCCCCTTATTTCTAACTGAAGAACTGAAGTAACTGAAGTAAATCGCTTAGCTGTCCTTTGCGTTCAGTCTCTTTAGTGCCTCCATCAGGATCTCGCGCATACGCTTGGGTCCCATCAGGTCAGTCATTACCTCTATAGGCTCCTCTACAAAGGCCCTCTGCCAGTCGATACCCTCAGCGGCGAACACCTTCAACGTCAACTGAAACGCATGGTCGCAAGTGCCGCTGAGCCGTCCGTGCTTGACCTTACGAATCAGCAGCGAATTGCTGCGAACGCGGGGCTTGTTGGCGACATAGTCAAAGGCAGCATTACGCTGCAGTTGCAACTGTCCGCTGGTCTTGCTTCCCTGCTCCAGAACGGGTGTAAACTCGTCGTCAGGTACGAACTGTATGAACTTCACTTTCTGGTTCTCGTCACGGGTGACGACTATTGAACCGCTTACAAATAGCTCTTTATTCATACTGATTCCTCCTATTGGTTAAGTTTTACAAGATCGTTACATACCACATCCTGAAACAGGCATCCGTTTACCTCGTGAACCGAGAAGCGGAGCACGGCTGCCACCACGTCGCCCTCATAGAAACGACATTGGGCAAGATTGCCAAAGAGAGTAGCGATGAACTCATCGCCAAATTTCGAACCACCCAACATTTTCAGTCGGATTTCACACTTAGCCAGTTGGCCTCCCTCCTGCTTGGTGGAGGGGATGTAGAGCACGTCTGACTGTGCTACTACTCTTAAAATCTTTGTTTCCATAATGGATATCTTTGCTCCCGCGTTTCTAAGGATGGCCCGCTCACAAAATAGGCTGCTCATCTCGGAAGACGGGAGCAAAGGAAGGGATTCCCTGAAACTGAGATCCGAATGAACAATAATTCTCGGAATTAATTTCAGAATTATTGCAACTTGCTGAAAATAAGGGAAATAAAAAATCGTCAAACAGATACAAACATCCTGTCTGACGATTCAGAATTCTACTCAGAATTGAAGAATTATACTTGTCGTATAACCTTATCGATGTATTTTCTCATAAACGGAATTACTGCGATAAAAGCATTACTGCAATTGCCTGGTGTTCCTTTACCTTTATTTATATTGTTCACCTGATTTTTGTCTATACCAAAAAGGGCGTTGCTGATTTCCGTTGGCGAACCAGCCAGCAGGTTCTCCTCTGAAAAGAAACCTGCAAGATTAGCCGGTACGATCAACATCCTTTCTCCGCTTCCGCCTTCAACCAGAGCCCACATCTTCTCACATAGCTGTTCGTCGCCATTTTCAAGTAACGACATGTCTCTACCAAAAATGGTATTCAGCAACTGTTTAATATTCTCTGAAGTCGCTGGCGATTTCCAATTGCCTTTCTGTAATATCCCGATAATCTCATCAAGTTTTGACTGACGGGCTTCACTCATTCCTGTTTCTTCCACTTCTTCCGGCTGCTCATTGCTCCTATTCAGCCATTCTTCGTGCTGGGTCTTCAGTTCAGGGAACATCTCGGACTGTATAAGATTACGCCTGACGATGATATCATAGAACATTTGAAGGTTGTATGGTGTCAACAATGCAATCAGTTCATGTGAACTTTCAACTTTTCCTATGTCAAATAGTTTTTCTGTTCGACACGAAGAATAAATCAGGTGCATCAATTCGCCATTCTCATCCATCTGCTTTTTCATGTCCTCACCCCAATGTTCTTGTTTTACAGCATTACAGTTTGCGAGTTGCTGTTTTGAAGCCATCAAAAGTGCTTCTTCGTCTGCACTAAGCATTTCACCCCAAAGTTCTGGCGTATATGGAGCGGTACGATATGCTTTGAAATGCCTGGTCAGGTCTTCTTTCATACCCTCAAAAATTGAGTCCCCGAAAGAAAAAGTCCACTCCCTCAAATCATCGCCAATGGCTTTAGCAAAGTCATCAATAGAAGGTTTTAAGTCCATGAGTTTCAGCAAACCGCTATCCATTAATGCTGAGAAGAAATCAAAAAGTTTTGATAGTGTTTTGAAAACAGAATAGCGAGTATCTGAGGAATCCCTGTTTAATTCTGTTAGGAACTGGTTTACGTCTTCCAAATCTAGCAATTCTTTTTCATCTAAGAGAACTTCCATCAGTTCTTTACTGATACAACTCCCCTCCAGACAACCTCCATAGGCCTCTATTATATCTTTAAGATGACCAAAATATGCCGTATAGAGTTTGTTGTATTCTAGAAAATAATTCCTCAGAGTTAGCAGATATGTAACATAAGTTTCAGTGCGCTCTTCCCATTCTGTATTGTCTTCAGGAATATCCCATGCCTCAAGTTTGCTAATAGTTCTAACTAATTGCAACCATTTTTCAATAATCTGCGGATTTTGAAAAAACAACGACTTATCAGGATAAATATCTATCTTTTCAATCTGCTGAATTAGAAAATCCATGACAGATAGAATCTCCTCCTGATGCAAATCAGGGCCAGGAAACTTGATTTCTAAGCCATTGTATTCTTTGATATGCATATTCCCTTACCTATCCTCGTTTACGAAATACAATTCTTCAAACACATCACGTGGCAGAGTACTATCCCAACCGCCAACACGCTGGTTGTCCTTCATCGAGTTGTCAAAGCCGATATACTCTAACGAGCCATCCTCGTAGCGTTTGAACTTATAGACAGCATCGTTCATGATGGCCGAATTGAACACATTCAGACTTACCAGCAACTCGAAGTCCTTTACCGTCAGACCTGTTACCTTATGGAAAAGTCCAGGTTCCAATTGAGTGATAACATCCTTCAAGCATTGCTCACGGAAGTCTGTCAGATACATAAAGATAGGAATGCGCGTAGCAAACTTGATAAGCTTATCTTGTATCTGCTTGCGGAGCGATTTCATTTCCTTCTCATCTTCCGTCAACTTGCGTTTCTCCTTAATGCTGAGCTCTTTCTCGTTTGCCTTAGCTTTCGCTTTCTTTACAGCCTCACTCTTGTTGATGATGGTTTCGATGTCCTTATTCAATGATCGGAAACCCTCAATAGCCATCAGAGCAGCCATAGCCTCCGGATTGTTCAGTAGGCGCTGCAGAGTGATGTTATCGACATTAACCAGCAATGCACTTTCCCAACGACGGGCCAATAGTGTTGCCGAAGTACCACTCATAGCAATATCAAGAATACCTGCTGCATCTATCTGCTTCATGTGCATACCGTCGTATGCCAACACAGGCAAGAACTTGATAAATTCTGCCACCTTCTTTTCTGGTTGGCTTTCGTCAATATTCAGACGACAAGAGTAGTCGGCAATCTGACGCAGGGCACGGTTCGGTGCAAAATCGAACACATAGCACTCACGCTTCATGATATCATAACGGTCAGGGTCATTGTCGGTCGGATTTTTAATGATCCACGGACTCTGCACACGGAATGCTGCCTGGAAATAGGTTTCAGGTGAAGAACTATTTCTGAGCATAAAGATACCAGACCAAGGCTTTACCGTTACACCTGTAGTCAGTTTTCCACACGACAACGTGATGGTGCGTGTTTCCAATGGGTTATCCATTGCCTTACGTACTGGAGGCAAGGCATTTACGCCGATACCAGCTTCTGTACCAGCTGCCACGACTATCTCGAAATCGTGATAGAACACGTTATTCCTCTGTCCCAACAGATTTCGCATAGCATAGCAAGATGCCACAGATGGGAGGAACCAGAACGTATGGTTCAGTATCCTCAACAAAGGTGCGTGACTAAAGGGCATAGGTGGCTTTTCGTTACGCAATGTCAAGTCATCCTTGATAGAATTACGATAGGCACCACGAATCAAGTCGAGCCATTTCTGCACCTCGTCCTCATGTCGGAAAGTGGCAAAATTGTGGTCGCCACCTTCTGGAATATCAGCAGCAAAGAATTCATTCAGGTCAAACTCATCAAATTCTCCCTCCTGTGCTACTCGCACCAAGTCGTCAGGCATCTGATAGGTCATCAATACCATACGAGGCATCATCTCGTAAGGATTCTTTCCTTCGCCTGCCCAGTTTTCCTTTTTATATTGTTCGTCACTATATGTCCAGTTGAATATCTGCTCTTCGATAAACTCACCTGAAGCGATAGCTCGGAACGGAGTACCAGAGAGATAGAGATAGTGGTTGGTAGTGATAGGCATGTTCTCTTCACTGAAGTAGTCCATTGCCTCACCGTCCTGCGCCTGCTGCTCAGTCTTATCTTCATTATAGAATAGGTCTTTAGCATTCTCACGCCAGGCACCATAGTGGTATTCATCGAGTATTACCACATCCCAGTTTACCATGTGAACCCACTCGTTTTTTACCTTGATGCCACCAGCCTTATTCTTTCCTAAATAGTCCTGGAAAGAGCCAAAGCAGACAATGGGTTGCGAATGGTCAGCTGTTTCGTAAGTCAGCTCCGATGTACGAGAAATGAATTGCCAGCCTTTGAAATCTACATGTGTCTTCAGGTCTTCTTCCCATGCACTCTCAACAGCAGGCTTAAAGGTTAAGACAAGAATGCGCTTCCAACCCATATGCTTAGCCAGCTGATAAGCAGTAAAGGTCTTGCCAAAGCGCATCTTACAATTCCAGAGGTAGTGTGGTACTCTACCAGTCTCGCGCTCATAGTTTCTGAAATATGCCGCAGTCTTGTTTACAGCCAACTTCTGCTCCTCACGCATTTTGAATGTTTCCGTGCGATGTTCTTCGTTATCAGTACCACTCTTCAAGGCGTACATAGCAGCACGTACATCGCCTACTGTACAACGGAACCACTCACCACCAGTATTTATGAAACCATTCTTTTTCAGCCAACGATGCACCATCTTGTCAGTAAAGGCAGTACCGTCCTCTCTGATTGCGCTGTCTTGATAAACAATCTTATATGGCAACTTGCCATCAGGTCGTTTTGTTGGGTATTGCTCAGCTACACGCTTTTGCACGTCGTGTGTAGTATAGCCCACCTTCAGCATTCCTTCATATTGAGGGTCGCTATAGGCATAAATCTGAGGCGTCAGATTCGGGCGACTGGGGAAGAAATTACTCTGTGCCATAATCGTTATTCCATTGGATGCATCATACCTTCAATTAACTCTATTTCGTCGAGAGACAAATCATATCTCTCATAGAGAGTTTTATCATTCCATTCTTTTGAAAAATCGAGCAATGGTACAAATATATAAGTAGCCTTTGATAAATTAATTGAAGCTGCTGCTTGTAAGATTAGAAAACGAACAAACTTTGTTTTTAAATAACTTTCTAGATTTCTTGCTTCATTTAGATTGTCATAATTACCTGCTGTAATATATGAATCTGTACAGACTTCTTTAGGATTAAGCAGCCTTACTGTTGCTAACACCTTAAATTTACCTTCTTTATCAGGTTCACCTGCATGTTCGCACATTACACGTGTTATCATAACTTTATACGAATCTGCTAAACTTGTATTCGATAGAATTTCATTTTGCTCAACAAAGCCATCCCCCTGACTTGATACAAGTTTATATGAATTGTCAAAAGGCTTTTCTATACCACGAGCATTTGTTGGGATTCCAAATGGATTTCTTGATGAAAGAATTGAGGGTAAGAATTCCTTATCTTTACTTTTTATTTTATGGATAATATTAACGGCTTTGTTATATCTTACAAATATTGGGAATTCATCAAGCTTCCTTTGCATATTATCCTCGACACCAGCATTTACAGACGTAAAGTCACACATGCCCTTGTAATCCCTATTCCATAAGAAATAGCATATACCACCACTTATACTAAGACCTGGGAAACAATCTTTTGCATTCACATAATCTTTTAGGACCTTTATTCTACTGTCACTTAACATATCTTCTCTGAATGAATCCAATCCTTTACCGCCTGTAAACCATCGAGAAGGAATAATCATAACGAGATATCGTGGATTCAACTTTTTTGCTTGATTAACAAACAACTGGTAAATGGGGCTTGCGCTTGCCTTTGAGCCCCCATCATCGAGCTGATATGGTGGATTTCCTATGATAACGTCAAACTTCATGTTTCCGAATATTTTTTCTGGTTTGTCTGTGTGAATAAACTCGTATGCGTGGCTCTCCAATTCTTTACGAACCTTCTTACCGAAGACCGATTCAGAGGCTCCGCAATACTTACATTTTCCATCTACGAAAGTATGCTCTATCGCCTTGAAGCGAAGATTGCCATCCACGTCTTTGAATTTGCGACAAATAGAATACTCGCTATTGGCGTATTTGCTGCAATAAACAGAACGACGACTGGTAAGGGCTGTCAATTCTGTAATGGCAATACCAAAGAGCTGCTGAGTGAAGATATGGTCAGCACGCTCATGGATGTCAGGAATCTGACTTTCCAAACCTATCATCAATCGCTTAGCTATTTCACGAAGAAAAACGCCACTCTTGCTAACAGGGTCGAGAAACTTTGTTTCTTTACTGCGAAATAGCTCGGCCGGCAGCATATCAAGCATACGATTTACTACCTGAGGTGGAGTGAACACCTCATCGTTCGACAGGTTGGCCAGACAGGTCAACACGTCAGGATTGTAATTAGTGTTTAGTATCATAATAGGTAGCTATTTTCAGATAATGAATGGGACGATATTCGTTGATAGGCTCAGGAGGTAAATAGACCTCACCGCCCTGATCGTTCTTTACAAAGGGGACGCTGGCAGACTGCGCCTGAACAAGTGCCGCCAAGTGGTAGTCCTTACGAATCACCATATCACGAATGAACGACCATTCGCTAAAAGTGATAGGCTTTGCATTTTGTTTCTCTATGATTGTGGCTTTAGCGTCAACTGGCTCACGAAGAGTCAGTGCGTCACCCCAAAGAATATTCCTATGGAGAAGGTAAGACCAAGTATCAGCAAGTTTCTGAGAAGGGGCTTTCTGCAAAGGATGCACCTCTGAATACCAGTTGCAAACAATACCATGTAATCGTTGACAGCACTCTTCTACATTATCCTTCATAATGTCAACACCATAGATGCTACTCAGTGCAATAGTCGTCTGTAATTCAAGTTCTCCCAACTGTTTCTGGTACTGCCGCCTTACAACCTCCAACTTTCGTCTCAAAATCTCTACGAGGAAGTTGCCCGTACCACACGCAGGCTCCAGGAAGCGAGAGTCAATACGCTCCGTTTCCTGCTTCACCAAGTCGAGCATAGCGTTTACCTCTCTCTCGGCAGTAAACACCTCTCCTCGTTCTGCTACTCTTTCACGGGATTTAATCTGTCGTTCAGCCATAGTTACGACAGATTAAAGCTACCTCTATTTGATATACACGAAAGAGCCCTGCCGACACAGGTATAAACCGAGTGCAGCAGGGCTGGTGTGGTAGCCTTGTAAATAGAGTAGTTGATTATGTTAATATCTGTTAATGAGGGGGGGTGATTGCAAGCGGTCACACCTTCCGGTCAGATTATTCTGTTTGCTGTTCATAGTCTTTGCGGTCTTCATACTGTTTGCAAAAATACAACTATTATTTTAAAAAAACAAGAAGAGGAGCGTTTTTTATTTTAATTACCCTTGCGGAATATCACAGAAATTCCTTAACCAAACGTTCAGGACTCATGCGCAAATCCCAAATAGTAGAAATGATTACTTCCTGGCGGCGAGGACGATAATAGTAGATCAATTTGAAATTCTTCTTTAAAATACATCCTCGATAATCGCGCTTCATTCCTCTTAACAATGGTTCTGGGGGAAAGGAAAGGGGCTGCTCCGATAAGCGCTTTTCTATTCGTTCTAACTCGGAAAGAAATCGCAACATGGTGGTTTGTCCATAGTCAAAAAAAGACTGCTCTAAAATCTTAGCCAGTCTATTCTTTGCTTTGTTACGGATAATTACTGAAGCCATGATTGATGACTCTGCTTGAAATCGGATATAAACTCACTCAAAGGAGTCCATGCAGAAGGATTGTCTAACTCTCTTTCTGCATCCATCAGCTCGGCCTTGACTTCCTCAACTGTACGCGGCAGTCCGAAGTCTTGTCCAGGAAACTGACAGTCTTCCATCTCTACAACAAGCTGTTCTTTTTTCATCATTATCTATATTGACGTTGCAAAGATAGGAAGTCTTTTTGAATATTCCAAATTATTCAGGGAAAAACTTACGGGATTTCTCTTTTTTTTCTTTCTCTTTTTCCTCCACTTATATTTGCATATCTCGATTATTTTTTGTACCTTTGTATAGTAAGTCATAGGTGCTTTAATGCGCTGGACTACAAATAATTAACCCTATATATTAACCATTAAAAACACACTAGAATTATGAACAAGACAACGAAAATTATTCTTCAGGCTCTGAGTTACATTATCAGTCTTCTGCTGGGCGCTGGCGGTGCCACGATGCTGAGTTAAGAAACGACCAAATACTATGGAAAACACGCGCTTTAAAATCTCTCAGTATGCCTGTGCGGTGCTGCTCATCGTGAGCAGCATTGCGCTGGTGGCCTATCAGGTCATCATGATCGACGATGTGTCCAACGGCCTGCTGGTCTATGTAGCACAGGCCTTCCTGCTCGTCGCCAGCATCTTCGGACTTGACTACTATGTGAAACTTATCAGCAAGAAAATCGATGGAAAACACACAACTTAATGACACCCGACTGTCGCCCCACTTCCGCCTAGGCGAGTTTCTTAATCTCGGCAAGTATTCCGACAACATTCCCACCATGCAGCACGTGGCGAACCTAACCTATGGCTGTCTGATGCTCTTGGAGCCCGCTCGACAAGTGGTTGGTCCTATCCTCATCAACTCCGGCTTCCGTTCTTCCCGCGTCAATGCCCTTGTCGGTGGCGTCCGCAACACGCAGCACCTTCTCGGCCAGGCTGCCGACATCCGCCCTCGCGACCCCAAGCAGTTCTCAAAACTGGTAGACTTCCTAAAGAATTGGGAACACACCGACCAGCTCCTCACCGGCAACGGCTGGCTCCACATCTCGTGGAATCCCTTCGCAGCACCGCGCCACTTCGTCAGGGTAGGGTATTATAAATAATATGTAGCAGGGGGGGATTGAGTTTACACGTCGTCGATGATGTCTTCGATACCGTCGTCTGCCAGAGTTATTTACACCAGAAGATGTAGACCGTGAATACGGTTACCAAGGTGTTTCAGGAAGCATCTATAGTCGTGTGAAGCGACTGTGTGACGATGGTCTTGCACAGAAAATCCGTCAAGGTGTGGATAAAGGAAAGTACCGCAAACTGACGTAATCTTGCAATCTTGCAAATTGCAAAGAAAGTTGTAGGTAGCCTTAATACGAAAGTACACAAAAGGAAGGTTTAGCTCGACAACCCGAAGGGGAAGTCAACCGTCCCTTTTGTGTACCTTTTGTGCCCTTATTAGTTGTACGGCCCGTTGACGTCGTGGCGGAAGAGGGTGGCGGGCAGATTGTAGAAGCGGACAAAGTCGCTGGTAGAGGTATGGCCAGGGTAGGGCACAAAGAAGCTGGCGGGAGAGGCGTTGCTCCATAAGAGGACATAGCTGATGGGGTGCTTCTCCAAGACTGTTGCCAGGGTGTGCGTCCACCAGTCGTCGGTCTTGATGCCGTTATAGCCGGTCTCTGCCACGGCGATGGGTTTGCCGTGCTGCTTGCCAATGGCGGCGAGCATGGTGAGCTGACGGTCTAGCTGCTGAGCGTAGCGGGCTACGAGGGTGGTGTCGCCCTCTGGAGCGTCACAATAGTAGCTGAGGCCCAACAGGTCGATGATGTCGTCGCCAGGATACTGCTCCATGTATTTCTGCTCGGTGGTCAGTGAATCGACAGTGGGGGCATAGACAAGCAGGGCGTTGGTGACGTCGTTCTCCTTCAGACCCTCGGCCAGCGATTGCCACAGCGCCTTGCTCTGCTGTCCGCGCAAGCGTAGCAGGACGGGCACGCGGACACCGTAGGGAGTCTCCAGCGAATTGAGGAATGCTGCCAGAGGCGCTACGGCGTTGGCAGAGGGCAGGGTCAGCGAGAGGGTGACGATGCCGTTGTCATTATACGTGTTGATAACCTCCTGACGAATCAGGCTCAGCTCTTTGCCTTCGGCAGTCTGCTGGTTGCCCTTCTCGATGCCCGTGATGTCGAAGCCTGCGAGGGCAGGGTAGTCGTTGCAGATGCTCTTGATGTCACTATGCTGTTCGGTGGCTGTGCTGTCGTTGCCGTCTGTCGACCAGCCCATGCCGCAGATGGGGTCGTCCTGATGGCCAAAGAGATAGACCGTGGAGTCGCCAAGCTGCTTCAGGTTGCTGAGTAGGTTTTCTGTACGCTGTGTGCGCCCGCTGTCTGCCAACGGGTCGTCAGCCTTATGCTGATTGCCGCCGCACGAGGCAATAACCAGTGCGGCGGCAATAATAGAGAGATATTTCTTCATACTTTATTCTGCGGGAGCTTCGTAATCAGGAGACTTCTTCCAGATTCCATCGAACCAATAGCTGGTTTCATCTGTGACGGTGCAAGCATTAACCATCATAGGTACAATATCGGCATCGCCAACGAAAGCACCTGTGGCGTGGTCGATGTAGCCATTTTCTTCGTCGCCACCAGAAGCCTTACCGTTGTTATCCCAAACGAACATGGGGAGGCCAGCGAGATAAGCGGCACGGCAGAAGAACTCGAGGTAGTACTTGCGGAAGGCATTGGCATTGGCTGTCTTCTGGATAACGCAACCATACTCACCGAGGTAGCAGGGGATGCCCTTCTCGATGTAAGCCTCACGCAGCTTGTAGAGCTGAGCGATGACATAGTCCTCGTTAGCACCTTGGACAGATGTTTCGGCATTGGCATTGTGACCCCAGCTGTTGGTACCTGAAGCTACAGGAGCCAGACAGAAGTTGTAAGGATCGTAGCAGTGAACGGCAACGATGATGTGGTTGTCGTTCTCAGGAACCTTCAGATTGGCGATGACCAGGTCGACGTTGGCAGCATAGTGGGAAATGGCAATCCAGCGAGTAGCGTTGTTGCCGCCAGTGGCGCGGATGGCATCGATGGCCAGCTGGTTCCACTCGTTCAGCAGTGCGTTCTCAGCATCAGAACCCTTACTCCAGTTGTCGCCAGCGTGAATCTCGTTGAAGGCCTCGAAGATAAGATTGTCATCATAGCTCTGGAACTTGTTGGCTACCTGAGTCCACAGGGTCTGGATAAGTGCTGCAGTAGCCTCTGCCTTGGTGGCATCGTTAGCGCACTCGCCGAGGGTAGACTCGAAGCTGTCGTGGTGAGTATTGATAATCACGTTCAGACCAGCGTTGAGTGCCAGGTCAACAACAGCTTTAACCTCATTAAGATAAGCAGCGTCGATGGTGTTGGTGGCGTCCATGTGGTTGGTCCATGTGACAGGAATACGAACAGTCTTTGCACCAGCAGCTTTCAGCGTGTTGAAAGGAGCAGCGCCGATGGTTGCTACGCCGTCCCAATAGCCGTACGTCATATCTGAGGTGTCGAAGTGGTTACCGAGGTTCCAACCCCAACCGAGCTTCTTGGTCATCTGCGTAGCAGCGTTGTCGGGCAGGTCCTTGATAGCCCATGTGATGTCGATATCCTTGTCATAGGTCTTCTTCTGGGGACCCATAATAAGACCGGCAGGGATGTGCAACTTCTGCGTCTTGCTGAAGTCAACGTCGGCAGTGATGGTCAGTGACTTGCTGACACCAGCAACATTGGCAGACTTCACAGACTTTCCGTTAAGAGTGATCAACGATGCGTTCTTCGTAGCGAAGTTGATGTTCTTGTCGAAGGTCACCGTAATGGTCTTCTCGCCAAAGAGCATGACAGAAGTCTCAGCAGGTGTTATGCTGACAAAGGCAGGAGCGTCAACCTCCTCAATGTCAACCTGTGCATCTGTGTCCTGGCAGCCTGTGGCGACGAGCGCCACAGCTGCAAGAGACAATGTATTGATAATGTTTTTCAGTTTCATAATCATATCATTTTTTTATGTGGTAAACTACTCAAGTGTTATTTTCTTGATAATAAAGTTGGTACCAGTGATGATAAGGCCTTGATTGTTGTTTGCCAAGTCGTCAACGACTGCTTGCGAAAGTGTAATCTCCCAGACACCAGAAGCTTCAGGGAAGTCGTACTGAGCACCAAAGTTATCGGGCAGGTTGCCCCATCCGTCACCATGTCGTAATGAAGCACAACCCCATGCAGAAGCATCTTTCTTCTCGTAGTAGATTCTTAAGATTTTACCTGCCTTGACGCTTGACCAATCGTAACCTCCCCATGACAATGCGGTGAGGGCTCCACCTACGTTCCAGTCTATGTCTTCAGAGCCTTTCCACAGAACTTCTTCTAAACTGATATGTTCTGTCAAGACTACTTTGCTGATAATTAAACCATGACCAGTAATAACAAGTCCACCATTGTTGGTAAGTTCTTTGAGCATATCGGCAGTAAGTGTTACAGTGAACTTATTGATGCCTGCTTCAAAATCATATTGGTCATTAGTTCCAGGAAGAGCTGTCCAACTGCCGTTACCAAGACGCATTTGCCACCATGTTTCTTCTACTTCAGTAAAGAATACCGTAAGATCAGTACCTTCTTTAACTGCAGACCAGTCATAGCTCCCATATGCCAATGCACTTAACGACTTGTGGTCTTCTCCAAGGCCACCGCCCCAATCTATTTCCCATGCACCTGTCCAAATGGTAGTATTAATTTCTGTATTTGGAATTACAGGTATGGTATATTCTATTTCACCATTGCTTGAGACAAGTTTCAAAACAGAAGAAGGTGTGGCATTTTCTGGTATAGATATGCTCAGCATCTTTGTTTTAGCAGAATAGGCGAATTGAGCATCTGTACCATTTACATAAACATTTGTCAATACTTCTGCATTAGCTACGGGTACAGTAAACAAGTCACTTGCAGCAGGAGTAGTGTCGTCTGTGAATTCTGGCATCTTCGTGATGTAGCAGAATACAGCTTCGTCGATTTGCAGGTCAAGACCTTCTACAGAAGTCCCGTTAGCCAGATTGAACTGGGGCTTACCTGTGGTAGCCTCCATGGGAACCGTAACGGTAATGGTCTTTCCATCAGCCGAAACAGCATCGTCAGCTAAGGTTGCAGTACCTTCGCCAAAGGTGATAGACTTGACGAGATCAAGGTCAGTACCCGTAATCTGAAGGGCACCACCTGCACTTACAGGATTGACGTTGTAGGCAGTGATGGTGGGCTTCACAAGGGTGAAGGCAACATCGACGGTCTCGCCATTGACCATAACGAGTTTCAGCGTACCCTCAGTAGCAGTCTCAGGAACAGCCTTGACAATAACCTTGCCGGCAGCAATGGTGAGATTGTCACCGCTGACAGCATCAGCACCTTCGAACTGAATGGCTGATACAACGTCCATATCCTGACCGTTGATGGTCAGTGCCTGACCAGCCTTGACGGGATTTGGAGCAGCTACGGCATTGGTAGGCTTGACAGTTGTCAATGTTCCTACAGGAACCTCAACGCCAGACTTACAAACCAGGATGATCTCACCACTGGGAGCAGCTGCGGGTAGGGTAGCTGTCAGTGTGGTGCCATCTTCGCTGATGGTAATATCGGTAGCAGAGACACCTCCAATGGTGACGTCGGCAACGACATTGAAATAGGTACCCGTGATGGTAATCTTCTCACCAGCCTTGGCAACGATGTTACCCTGAGCGGCAGCCTCGGCGCGACCCTTAACCTTAGAGATAGCGGGAACACCGATCTCGATAGCATCGTCGGTCAAGATAATCTGATATTCTACGCTGTTCTTGTCGACAACGGTCAGGTCGGCCGTGTAGAGCTCCAGCTTACCGGTCTTAGCCTCCTCAGGAACCTTGACCTCAATGGCATAACGGTCGTGAGAGACGAAGTCGGCCTCACTAACCATTGCCTTGTCAGCAAAAGCAAGCGAGTGGATGAGGTTCAGATAGTCACCCTCAATCTTGATCACATCGCCAGGCATGGCTGATGCTGTCAGCTTGGTAATCTCGATACCTTCCTCATACTTCAACGGGGTCTTAGTGGTGATACGCTGGTCGCTATTGGTAACCAGTGTTACGTAACCCTCAACAGGACCGTCCTTAGGAACGGTGACACGAATCTCACTGGGAACACCAGCGCTAACTACTTGAATGTTAGTGATGTGGATATCAGAGGGGATAATTACCTCGCGCACCTGATCAAGGTTGCTACCCAAGAAGCGCAACTGACCACCACGCATAACTGGCGTCGGACCATAGACGTTCAGCGATACACCGCCCTGGAACTGGTTGGTGTCCAAATCGTCTTTGCTGCACGCCGTCAGCGATAGCCCGATGAGGGCTACCACTAACAGGGTGTATATATTCTTTATTGTTTTCATTGTCGTTAATTTAATTGGTTAGAGATTGGGAACAACACGAATATTGTCATAGCGGAAGATTGGGGTACAGGTTGTGCCTGATACACCGCCATTGAGAGGCCAGATAATGAAGCTGTCGAACGATTCTTTGCTCATCGTCGAACTAGCCTTAGTACCATCATCGTTGTAGACAAAATCTGTAAGAGGAATAGTTACTGTAATCCACTCGTCGCCAGTATCAAACGAACCGGTAGTCTCCCAAGGACGATAGAGGGCGCGTGGCAAGTCAAAACCACCATCGGCACTAGTGTGGATGTAGGTGTTGTTCTGCCAAGAGTCGTTAGCACACTGCAGATAGTTCACAAAGAGAATCTGCAAAGCACCTGCTGACCAAGGATTAGACTTCGGAATGTAGAGCTCCATCTTGAACGACATGTTCTCCCAGTCAGAGAAGTCGATGAAGTTACGCAGAGGAATACCTGCTCCAGAGGTGATGCTCATAGGATCGCCATTCCAGTTACCGCACCAGAATGGGAGCTTGAGTTCCTCTACCCATCCACCTTCGGTTTCTGCAGGACCAACCTGAACATACTGACCGTCAACACCGTTTACATCACTGTAGGTTGCGGCAATGTTCCAACCCTGTGGTACAACATCGGTAGCACCATCGAAGTTCGTGATAATATTACGGCTGTCGTGGAAGTAGAACTTAGACTTGCCCGTACCGTAGATAGAAGAAACTTCAATCTGTCCTTCCTCAACACCCTCAGGAACTTTGAAGACAATCTGTGAATGAGTAATTGACTTGATGTTCTCGGCAGGAACCTGAATGCTGGTAGAATTGCTGATACCAGTGAAGGTTATTGTCAGAGGCTCGTTGGGGTCGTTAATAAAGTACTGACCAGTAATAACGGCATCCTCTCCAATCTTTGTCCACTCATTCTTCATGGCAGTAACTACTGGGGCAGGGATGACAATGTGGAAATCGTAGGTCACCTGCTGACCGTCAGAAGTGTACATATAGATCTTGTCAGTAACAAGCTCAGGAATGTCGCTGGGCACCTGAACAATCAGAGTGTTCTCAGTAATGAAACTGGTGTTCAGGATGGCCTTCTTATCGTTGAAGTACATCTCCTTGATGCAATTCAGGTTTTCACCAACGAGGCAAAGGATTGCCTGGGGATTTGCCTGAACAAGTAGTGAGTCTGAGGCACTGGCCTTGGCAGGACGGATATAGTAGATGGTAGGAGTGCCATCCTGCAGCTCAAACTCGTCAGGCTGGTCCTTACAAGACTCCAGCGAGAAGCTGAAAACCACAGCTAAAGCCAGAAGCAGACTACTAAATATCTTATTGTATTTCATAATTTGTTTTTAATTAATAGGTTAGAAAGCAATGCTATTTACGTCAAAGTCTACTGGAGCTTCCATCAACAGTGGGTTGTAGGAAATATCGGCAGAAGGCAGAGGAATAGTGAAGCTACGATCTGTTACGTTGGGAGCGGGAGTGGTGGTGTTGTAGAGATGCTTAGAAGGATCTACAGTGAAAGCACCGCTCTTGTAATAAGTCTTGTAAAGGTCGTCCAGTGCGTAGTATTCGTTACGACGCTGAGCCTTGATCTCGCTGATAGCACCAGAAGGATCGTAATAGTAGCGACGAACGAAGTCGTACCAACGGTCACCCTCGCAAGCGAGCTCCAGACGACGCTCCTTCCAGACATCCTCCCAAGTGAGAGATGTAGGCATCTTATAGTCTGCAACGGAGCGATGACGAACCTGATAGAAGATGTCGAGGATCTTCGGGTCAGTGGTCGAAGTGCTGTTACCCATAGCGGCCTCACAATAGATCAGGTAAACGTCAGCAAGGCGCAGCAAGTGAGTTCTGAGGGCGTAGGCCATACGACCGGCAGGGGCTCCGTAGAAACGGGTGTGGTCGGCATTGTTACCATAGAGGTGCTTCACCTCACAGGCACCGGTAGGACTTTCCCACTGGCCAGGGCCAGGAGCGCCATTGTCAGTATAACCGCCATAGCAGTACTTCAACATCTCGAAGCCACCGCAGTCAGCCCAGAAGTAGTCATAGTGGTCGTCAACCATCATTAAGGTAGCCTTACGACGAGCGTCGACATTCTGACGGCTTGTGCTCAGCGCATTCTCGTTGAAAGCATCCTGCAGGTCGACAGAGGGGCCACCCCAGCCACCCCAGCAGTCACCATTCTCATCGAAGCCTTCGATGGCAAGGTCTGACTGGAATGAGTTCTGGCAAGTCCAGTGTGAGCCCATGGTCCAAGCCCAAGAGATGAGGGCTTCGTCACAGACATTGTTCTCGCCACGGAAGATGTCAGCATAGTTCTCCATCAGCTTGCGTCCGCTGTTCTCGATCACGTCGAGAGCTAAGTCGGCAGCCTTCTTCAGGTCGTCAGCATTACGCTGGTGAGCGGTACAGGTGATGTAGCTGTAAGTGCCAGGGTTATAGGTGGTGTTGCTCTCGCTGAAACCAGCCTTGGTCAGATAAACCTTTGCCAACAGAGCCTTAGCACCGTACTTGTCGATGCGGCCTGTGCCGGTGGGATCCTTCTCAGGCAACAGACTGATAGCCTGCTCCAAAACCTTGATAATATATTCGTAAATGTTGCTGATCTTGGCTTTGCGCTGGTTGGTTGACTCCTGAGCGTTGATAATTTCAACAGGGTCGTGGATAATGGGCACAGCACCAAAAGAGCGAACCATATAGAAGTAGGCCAGAGCCTTCCAAGTCAGACACTCACCCATAGTGGCGTTCTTCACAGCATCTGAAGCACCAGAGGCATTCTTGATGTTGTTGTAAACAGTGGTAGAGTGTGTGTTGACAGACCACAAGGAGGCACTCATGTTGGCCAAGTCCTGGTCAGAACCGTCAAGCGTGAAGGTCATATAAGGTGAACTGCCCCAATAGTAGTTACCGGCCATAACTTCACCAACCTTGAAGAAACCACGCATGAAGTCGTACCAAGGTGAATTGTACAGATAGTTGACACCAGCACGGCACTGGGCATCAGTGGAATAGTAGTTGGAGGTGTCAAAGGCGTCTTCGGTGGGTCTGTCGAGATAGTCATCGCAAGATGACAATGCCAGTCCCATTAAGGCGATATATGCTATTGATTTGAAATTATATAGCTTCATAGTGATACCTTTTTTTAGAATGAAATGTTAAGTCCAAATGAATAAACAGTCGGTGAGGGATAACGTCCATTGTCGAGGCCGTAAACATAACCGTTAGCATCGGCTGTAGAGGCACCAACCTCAGGATCGTAACCGTCGTAGCCTGTGATAGTGAGGAGGTTCTGGATGTTGCAGTATACGCGAACGTTGTCCAGATAGACTTTCTGAGCCCACTTCTTAGGCAGTGTATAACCTAAGGTGATGTTCTTCAGGCGGATGTAGCTGCCGTCCTCCACATAGCGGTCGCTGATGCGGCGGTTGTTGTTCGGGTCGTTCAGACGAACAGCAGGCAGATCGTTAGGATTAACAACCTGTACGTTGTCGATATCGTCATACCAGTTCCATACAGTACCGGAGTTGTTGCCAACATATCCATTTGAGTAGTCCTTGTTGGGATCGATAGGAGTGATTACAGAGCGGTCTTTGATAGAAGCAGCCTGGTTCATCCATACGCTGTTCATACCATCGAGCTTCATGCGGAGGTAGTTGAATACCTTGTTGCCATAAGAACCATTGATGAAAATGGTCAGGTCGAAGTCCTTATAGCGGAAGGTGTTGGTGAAACCGAAGGTGTACTTAGGCATAGGGCTACCAATATAAGTACGGTCGTTCTCATCGATAATACCATCGCTGTTCAGGTCTTTATACTTGATATCACCAACCCATACAGTGTTGCTGCGGTTGAAACCGTTATTGTTGTAAGCAACGGGCTTGGCGCTGGTCTGGATGTCCTCAAGGCTGGTGTAGACACCATCGGTGACATAGCCGTAGAACTGGAACAGAGGCTGGCCAACGTCACTCTTAGAAACGATATCAGACCACATTCCGTAACCGTAGATAGAAGCACTGGCAGTACCTGCCAACTCCTTCAGCTTGTTCTTGTTCCAAGAGATTTCGAATTCAGAATCCCAAGAGAAGTTCTTGGTAGCAATGGGGTGGGTCTTAACGGTCAACTCAAGACCGGTGTTCTCAATCTTACCATAGTTACCCCAGGGTGCTGCAAGTGCTGAAGAACCGTTACCGCTGGTACCCATGTATGAGGGCAGCTGCATTGGCATCAGCATGTCGTTAGACACCTTCTTATACCAGTCGAGGGTGATGTTGAACTTATTGAAGAAACCGAGGTCGATACCAACGTTGGTCTGCTCCTGCTTCTCCCAGTGGATTTCACGGTTAGAAACACGGGCAGGACGCTGTGAGGTTCCCAGACCAGTCTCCATGACAGAGAGGTCAGAAGCCCACTTGCCACCACCGATGTTAGAGTTACCAGTCTGACCCCAACCTACACGGATCTTACCGTTAGAGAGCCACTTCTCAGTCAGCTTCTTGATGAATGGCTCATTGTTGAAGCGCCATGCAACAGCGAAAGAGTGGAATGAACCCCAACGCATGTCAGGACCGAAGTTTGAGCTACCATCACGACGGAAAGTATAGGTCAACAGATAGCGGTCGTCATAATTATAGGTTTCGCGCGTGAAGAACGAAGACATAGAAGCAGAGCCGAAGCCTGAGCCAATCTGTGCCTCACCAGTACCCAGTGCAGGGTTCTGGATGGTGTTAGCGGGCAGGTCGGTGTTATAAGCGCTGACATAGTCCCACTTGCTCTCCCAGCACTCCTGACCAGCCATAGCTGAGAAGCTGTGCTTGCCAATCTGACCAGTATAGGTCAGGTAGTTCTTAATCTGGATGTACTGACCGGTGGTCTTCTGTACACGAGCCTGGTTCTGGTTCTTGGTCCAGTTACCGAGTGATACGGTGGGCTCGAACGTAGAAGCGCGGTCCCAGTTGAAGTTGTAACCAACCTCAGAGTGCCATACAAGACCCTTGAAGAAGGTGACATCAGCGAAGATGTTTCCGTTCAGCAAGTTACGCTTGTAACGATAGTCGTTCATCAGAGCCAAAGCAACGGGGTTGGGGTTGCTCATGCCTTCGCGAGAAACAGAGGTGTAGCCACCCTCAATGTCGTAGATAGGCTGATAGGGAGGAGTTGTCAGTGCATAAGTGATCACACCCTCATCCTGGTCGGCCTTCAGCAGTTTCTCAGAAGTGTGCGAATAGGTGACGTTCAAACCGAGCTTCAACCAAGGCTTGAGCTGTGCGTCCAAGTTGGCGCGGGCACCATTACGCATGAAGTTTGAACCAATGATGGTACCATCCTGATTCATGTAGTTGACGCTGACATAGTATTTAACAGCATCGGTACCGCCCTGAGCACTCACCTGATGCTGATGCTGAAGGGCTGTACGGAAGATGGCATCCTGCCAGTTGGTACCCTTGCCCAGAAGACTGGGGTCGCTCAGGTAATCGTCTTCCTTGACACCACCCTGTGCTACCATGTCGTTATAGAATTCAGCAAACTCACGCAGATTCAGCATGTCGATGCGCTTGGTCTGACGCTGCCATGCTACCATACCGTCGTAGCTGAACTTGGCCTCGCCTGACTTACCGTGCTTGGTGGTAATCAGCACAACACCATTAGCGCCCTGGGCACCGTAGATGGCGGTGGCAGAGGCGTCTTTCAGAATCTCCATAGAGACGATGTCGGCAGGGTTGATGGTTGAAAGGGGAGACACTGTTGATACAGAACCGTTACCAAGACGGTCGCCAAGACCTACAGAGGCACCGCTGGAGTTACCATTGCTCCAGATAACACCATCGACAACGTACAAAGGCTCAGCACCTGCATTGATGGTAGCCTGACCACGGACACGGATACTTGATGAAGAACCAGGAGCACCAGAAGTCTGTACGGCAGTCACACCAGCTACACGACCTGCAAAGGCCTGGTCAAGGTTCGTGATAATAGAGCCCTTCATCATTTTCTCGTCGATAGAACCTGTGGCACCGGCAAGGTCGCTCTTCTTCATGGTACCATAGCCTACTACTACCACTTCGTCAAGTATTTTTTTGTCCTCTTCCAAGGTGATGTTGTAGACGTTTTTGCCATCAATCTTGATCTCCTTAGTGATGTAGCCAATGTAGCTAATCACAAGGGTCTGTCCCTGACTGGCATTCAGCGTGAAGTTACCATCGAAATCGGTGGCGACACCGTTCGACGTACCTTTAATCACTACACTGGCACCGATAACGGGACCCATGGCGTCCGATACGGTACCAGTAATCTTTTTCGTCTGCTGTACGGCTGTAGGCTCTGGCGAGGTGCTGTTGCCTGCATACAGTAAAGACGAATACCCTGACAAGACCACAGTACATAGTCCCGCCAGCAGCGTGCTCTTACTGAAATTTAGATTCATACGTAGTTTTATTAGTTATTATAGTTAAAATAGTAATATGCTTTTTTAAAGCGGTTATTGTAGTTTTCAGTTGCAAAGATAAATTAAAAGTTTTAAAAACACTATTCTATTTTTGTCTTTTTTTTATGTTTTTTTGTTTTGTATCAGATATTGGCAAAAAAGTATCATATATATTCAAAAAAATATTATACCTTTGCAACAAAATACTACGAACCGATTCAAAAATATGAAAAAAGTATCTTTATTACTCTTGGGACTGGTACTCTGTGGCCTGTTGTCTGTACAGGCACAGATACGCGGTAACAGCATTGAAGTGAAGGTGGTGCCAGACCATCAGGACTGGCGCTATGAGGTAGGGGAGACTGCTACCTTTAAGATCAGTGTGACGAAGTCTAATACCTTATTATATAATATTAAGGTAGACTATGCCGCTGGTCCGGAGATGTATCAGGATGTGAAGAAGCAGGGCGTCGTGCTGAAGGATGGTACATTGATGCTAAAGGGAAAGATGACGAAGCCTGGTTTCTATCGCGTCGATGTGACTGCTTATGTTGACGGCAAGGAGTATAAGGGTGCCTGTGGCGCTGCCTTCTCGCCAGAGAAGATTCAGCCGACAACAGTGATGCCACAGGACTTCAAGGAGTATTGGCAGAAGGCCATCGAGCAGGCTCGCTATACAGACTTGATGCCCACGAAGCGCTTGTTGCCCGAACGTTGTACCAAAGATGTCAATGTCTATGAGGTTTCGTTCCAGAATATGCAGTGGAACTGGAGAACCTATGGTATCCTGTGTGTACCTGTCAAGCCTGGCAAGTACCCCGCCTTGCTGCGTGTGCCAGGAGCTGGCGTGCGCCCCTATGCTGGCGACGTGTGGACAGCCTCACAGAGTGTTATCACGTTGGAGATAGGTATTCACGGTATTTCGGTGACGATGGATCAGAAAGTCTATGACGACGTCTTCAATGGCGCACTGATGAACTACTGGAATTTCGGCAATGACAACCGCGATAATAGCTACTACAAGCGTGTGGTACTGGGCTGTATCCGTGCTATAGACTATATTGAGCAGTACACCCCCTGGAATGGCAAGGAATTGGGCGTGACAGGTTCCAGTCAGGGCGGCTTCCTGAGTCTGGCAACAGCTGGCTTGGATAAACGTGTCACCTGCTATGCTCCTGTTCATGCTGCCATGTGCGACCATACGGCTTCGCTGAAGGGCATTGCCTGTGGATGGCCACACTACTTTTATAAGATGAAAGATGAAACATTAAAGATGAAAAAGACGGTGATTGAGACCAGTCGCTACTACGATGGTGTCAACTTTGCCCGACTGATTACCGATCAGCAGAAGGGTTGGTTCTCGTTTGGCTATAACGACGATGTGGTTCCTCCGACAACGGCATGGGCTACCTACAACATCGTGACGGGTCCTAAAGAGATATCGCCCTATCAGGCTACTTGGCACTTCTGGTTCCAGGAACAGTGGGACGAGTGGGAGAGTTGGCTGCTGAAAGAGTTAGGAGTTAAGCATTAAGCATTAAGAATTAAGCATTAGGAATGAAGAAGTATATATATATAATAGGTGTAGCCATCATGATGGCAGCCTGTGGACAGAAGACTGTTGTAGAGAAGACACAGAGTGAACAACTGAAGGAGCGTTTGCAGGCGTTGCAACAGAAAGGTTATATGTTTGGCCATCAGGACGACCCGTTCTATGGCCTGACATGGGAATACCAAGCAGACTCCAGCGATGTGAAGAATGTCTGTGGCGACTGGCCCGCTGTGATGGGCTTCGAATTGGGTGGCATTGAGATGGCTGACGCTAAGAATCTGGACAGTGTGCCATTCACCAAGATGCGTGAAGAGATTATCAAACATCATGAGCGCGGTGGCATTGTGACCATCAGCTGGCATCCGCGCAACCCGCTCACCACTATTGAAGGTGGTGGCAATGCCGGACAGAAGTTTCCTGAGGGTACTGCATGGGATGTTACCGACTCTACGGTCGTCAAGAATATCTTGGAGGGCGGCACTAAGTATGAATTGTTCCAGACGTGGATGCAACGCGTGAGTGATTTCCTGGCTCAGCTGAAGACCGCCGATGGTCAGAAGATACCCGTCATCTTCCGCCCTTGGCATGAGAATACCGGTTCTTGGTTCTGGTGGGGCGAGAAGCTCTGCACCGCCGAGGAGTATAAGGCACTGTGGAACATGCTGCAGGACAAATTGAATGCAGATGGTTTCGATAACTTGCTGTGGGCTTATTCACCAGGTATGGCTCTTGATTTGACCACCGAGAAGTACTTGGAGCGCTATCCCGGTGATGACCGTATCGGACTGGTGGGTATTGATGGCTATCAGTGGGGTACCAAGGAAGACTTTGTCAGTCAGTTGGATCAGAACCTCACCATGCTCTGCCAGTTTGCCAAGGATCATGGAAAGGTGGCAGCCCTGACAGAGTGTGGACTGCAGAACCTGACAGATCCTACCTGGTGGACATCGACGCTGACCCCTGTGCTGGACAAGTATCCTATCAGCTACTTCCTCGTTTGGCGCAACTACAAGAAAGAGTGGTTCGGTCCTGCTCCGTCACAGCCTGATGCTGCCTATTTCAAGCAGTTGTATGAGAAAGATAACACCTTGTTCCTGGAAGATATTATCACGAAATAAAGTAAACTATTAAATAATCACTGTTATGAATTTTCAAGAGAAAGTAAAGGCCCTACGTGCACACCACGAGGCGTTGTTGACGAGAAAGAATGAACCACTGGAGTGGGGTAATGGTATCTATGAGAAGTACAAATTCCCCATTCTGACTGCTGAACACACACCACTGGAGTGGAAGTACGACTTCAATGAAAAGGATAACCCCTACCTGATGCAGCGAATTATGATGAATGCTACGCTGAACTCAGGAGCCATGAAGTGGCAGGGTAAGTATATATTAGTGGTTCGCGTAGAAGGTGCCGACCGCAAATCGTTCTTTGCTGTGGCAGAGTCGCCCAACGGTGTTGACAACTTCCGCTTCTGGGAGGAGCCCATCACCATGCCGGACGATGTGATTCCTGCTACCAATATCTATGATATGCGCCTCACTGCCCATGAGGATGGTTGGATCTATGGCGTCTTCTGTGCTGAGCGCCACGACGATTCGCAGCCAGGCAATCTGAGTGCTGCAACGGCAACGGCAGGTATTGCACGTACCAAGGATTTGAAGACATGGTACCGCTTGCCTGACCTGAAGACGAAGTCACAGCAGCGCAACGTCGTGCTGCACCCCGAGTTTGTGAACGGCAAGTATGCTTTCTATACCCGTCCGCAGGATGGCTTTATCGACACTGGTAGCGGTGGCGGCATTGGCTGGGCACTGGTGGATGACATTACCAACGCTGAGATTAAGGAAGAGACGATTATCTACGAGCGCAAATATCACACCATCACCGAGGTGAAGAACGGTGAGGGTCCTCATCCTATCAAGACCGCTAAAGGCTGGTTGCATCTTGCTCATGGCGTGCGTGCTACGGCTGATGGATTGCGCTACGTGCTGTATATGTATATGACCGCCCTTGACGACCCCACGAAAGTTATTGCCCGTCCGGGTGGCTTCTTCCTCGTTCCTGAGGGTGACGAATATTATGGTGACGTGATGAATGTGGCTTTTGCCAACGGTTGGATAGCTGATGAAGAAGATGGTGAGCACCAAGCTTCTGGTAAGGTGTTTATTTACTATGCTTCGGCCGATACCCGCATGCATGTGGCAACGTCTACCATTGACAAGCTCGTCGACTACTGCATGAATACGCCGGAGGATGGCTACTACACTGCAGCCTCAGTAGAGACTATCAAGAAATTGATTGCAAAAAATAAAAACCTATAATTATGGCTACACTTAAAGAAAAAATCGGTTATGCTCTGGGCGATGCCGCTGCCGGTGGTATTACCTGGAAAGTGATGTCTATCGCCTTCCCGTTGTTCTTTACCAACATCTTCGGACTGACGGTGGCTGATACGGCAACATTGATGTTGATTGCACGTATGTTTGACGTTGTGACAGACCCCATAATGGGAACCTTGGCAGACCGTACACAGAGTCGATGGGGTACCTATCGCCCTTGGCTCATCTATGGTGCCATCCCCTTTGGTCTGATCTTTGCGCTGTTGCTGTATACTCCTGACTTCGGACCTGTTGGCAAACGTATCTGGGCTTATTCGCTGTACCTGATGATGATGGCTGTGTACACCGCCGTTAACGTGCCTTACGGTTCTTTGCTTGGCGTGATGACAGATGATGACAACGAGAAGAACCAGTTCTCGTCGTTCCGCATGGTGGGTGCCTATGCTATGGGTTTCATTACGCTGCTGTCATTCCCTTATCTGCAGAAGTTTGTGGGAGGTAGTGACCAGCATCAGTATGCGGTGCTGGGTGTGTTCTTCGGCGTCCTAGCTGCTGCTGGTACACTGGCCTGTGGTCTGTTGACCAAAGAGCGCCTGAAGCCTATTCGTGCTGAGAAATTCTCGTTTAAACCTTTTGCCGATCTGTTCCGCAACAAACCATGGATTATCCTGACACTCATTGGTGTCTGTATGAACTTCTTCAATGGCTTCCGCTATGCTGTGGCAGGTTATATGTTCGAATACTGTATGAATGGAGAAGTTACTGTCAGTGGACTGATCATCAACTATACCGTCTTTATGACCTTTGGTGAGCTGACATGTATGATCTTCGGAGGCGTGTCACCTGTCTTCACCAAATGGGTGGGCTCCAAGCGTATGGCCTTCATCTGGGCTGGCGTCATCTGTGTAGCAACCTCTGTGCTCTATTTCTTCATCCCTATGGATCCCGCCTACATTTGGATGATGGTCGCGGTGGTTATTCTTACCTCTGTTGGTATTGGTATCTATTCACCTCTGCTGTGGTCTATGTATGCTGACGTTTCTGACTACGCTACAGAGAAGAATGGTACCTCGTCGACAGGTCTTATCTTCTCGTCAGGAACCATGGCTATGAAGTTTGGTACGGCCATCTCTGGTTCTCTGGTTGCCCTGCTGCTGGGTATTGCCGGCTTCATCTCAGGAACTGATGCTACTGGTCAGACCATTATAACCATTACGGATATTGATTCCGTACAGCGTATGATCTGGGCACTGTTCTCTGTCTTCCCCGCTATTATTGCAGCTATCATGATAGGATTGCTCTATATTTATCCGATTAAGAAATGAATAAGGTACAGATGATGAAACAAGAGATGCAGGATGTTCTTCAAAATAACATTCTGCGTTTCTGGCTTGATAAGATGCAAGATCGTGAACATGGCGGTTTCTATGGTCGTATGGATGGCGAGGGCGTGTTGCACCCTGAGGCAGAAAAGGGTGCCATACTCAATGCCCGCATTCTATGGTCGTTCTCGGCAGCATACCGCGTACTGGGTAATCAAGAGTATTTGGATGCTGCCACGCGTGCCAAAGATTATATCATAGAGCATTTTATAGACAAAGAGTATGGCGGCGTCTATTGGAGTCTCGATTACAAAGGAGAACCACTTGACACCAAGAAACAGTTCTATGCTATTGGCTTTGCCATCTATGGCTTGACAGAGTATGCCCGTGCAACGGGTGACCGTGAGGCACTGGAGTACGCATTGGATCTCTATGACTGCATTGAGGAACATGCTTTCGATCGCGAGCATAACGGATATATTGAGGCATGTACGAGAGAGTGGGGGACCATTGCTGATATGCGCCTGTCGGAGCTGGACGCCAACTATCCTAAGTCGCAGAATACGCATCTGCATATCATCGAACCCTATACCAATCTGCTGCGCTGCCTGAAAGAGTTGCATGCTCAGGAGTCGTGCGACTATGTACCTGTGCTTGGCTCCGTGTTGCCTGTGGGTGTCACAATCCCGATGGAGACAATGATGGCTGTAGAAGCATCGCTGCGCAATCTGATAGATATCTTTACAGACCGTATTCTCAATCCAGAGACACATCACCTGGATCTCTTCTTCGAGATGGACTGGACGCGTGGTGCTGGCCGTTTGGAGAGCTATGGACACGATATCGAGTGTTCGTGGCTGATGCACGAGGCTGCGCTGGTATTGGGTGACCAGAAAGTATTGGCAAAGGTAGAACCCATCGTTCAGATGGTGGCTCGTGCCAGTGAGAAAGGCTTGCGCCCCGATGGCTCTATGATTCATGAGGCAAACCTTGACACCGGTCATGTAGATGACGACCTCCACTGGTGGGTACAGGCAGAGAATGTAGTGGGGTGGTATAACATCTGGCAACACTTCGGTGACGAAGAGGCACTGAACAAAGCTGTCCGCTGTTGGCAATATGTCAAAGACAATCTCATCGATTACGAGCATGGCGAATGGTTCTGGAGTCGTCATCCTGATGGTACGTTGAATACGACCGACGACCATGCCGGTTTCTGGAAATGTCCCTACCATAACAGTCGTATGTGTCTGGAGATTATAGAGAGAACGGAAGCTTTGTAGCTTCCGTTTCTTTGTTGTGTTGATGGAAAAGATGGAAATAATTTGGTGTTGTGCATTTTATTTTGTACTTTTGCAAAAATAACTCTTTTAGGTAGGTAGTATGAGAAAGACAATCGTTTTTTGTGTGTTGATGGTTTGTGCATGGACTCAGTTGCAGGCACAGCCGAAGTTTAATGAGCGTCCTAAACTGATCGTGGGCATCGTTGTCGACCAGATGCGTTGGGATTATCTCTCCCGCTATTACGACAAATTCGGCGAGGATGGTTTCCGCAGGCTGATTGACCAGGGATATAGTTTTGACAACTGCCTGATAAACTATCTTCCAACGGTGACTGCCATTGGTCATGCCAGTGCTTATACCGGCACGACACCAGCCTTTCATGGCATCTGTGGCAATAACTTCTATATTGATGGTCGTAAGACGTATTGTACATCCGACCAGTCAGTTGATCCTGTAGGTTCTGACAATCGTAAATCGGGCTGTATGTCGCCTATCAACCTGTTGAGTACCACCATTGGTGATCAGCTGCGCCTACATACAGACTTTAAGTCAAAGGTCATCGGCATCAGCTATAAAGACCGTGCTGCCATTCTTCCTGCTGGTCACTCGGCTACTGCAGCCTATTGGCTGGATACTAAGAATCGCCAGTTTATCACTTCTACCTATTATATGAAGGAACTGCCTAAGTGGGCTAAGGATTATAACAAGCAACTGGCTAAGAATGAGGAATTTAAACAAGTAGGTAGAGATGTTGGCCTCTATCCGCTGACAGGACATATCACGACGGATATGGCCATCGCAGCCTTGAAGGGCGAGGAGCTTGGAGAGGGTGACGAGACCGATATGCTCTGTGTCAGCTATTCTCAGACGGATGTCATTGGCCATAAGTGGGGTACACGTGGTGAACACACCGATGAGGCTTATCTGGAGCTGGACAAAGACCTGGCTCGTTTGTTTGCCGCCCTTGATGAACAGGTTGGTCGTGGCAACTATCTGGCTTTTTTAACCGCTGACCATGCTGCCGCTCATAACTATCAGTTCATGCAAGACCATAAGCTTGCTGCAGGAAAGTGGTCCTCAGGAGATGTCAGGGAGGAGTTGGAAAAGTATGTCTCTCAGCAGTTAGGTAATAGCAAGCCCGTTTTGTTGGGTGTTGCCGACTACCGCTACTTCCTCGACCATCAGGGTATTGCTCAGCAGGGATTGCAGCTCCAGCGCGTGAAGGACGTTGTCATGGATTTCCTGCGTCAGTGTCCTAACATCCATTTTGTGGTTGATTTTGAGAAGGCTGCTACTGCTCCTGTTCCGGCATTCTTGCGCGAGCGCATCCTCTGTGGCTACAATTTCCGCCGTTCTGGTGATATTATTGTCTGTTTGGAACCAGGTTTCTATGAATTTGGCAGTTGGTCATCGCCAGTAGGTACCACTCATGGTGAGTGGAATCCATACGATGCACACATCCCATTGTTGTTCTACGGATGGAAGGTTCCACATGGTGCATCTTCTAAGGAAGTTCACATCACTGACATCGCTCCAACGGTCTGTTCGTTGATACATATTCAACAACCTAACGCCTGTATCGGAGAAAGTTTGCAATTTTAGGACTTTTGCATAAAAATATTCTACAATAATGTGCTGATTCATTGAGATATATTTCATACCTTTGCAGGCGAGAAGTTCCCCTAAATAGAAACTAAATCAAGACTGCAAAAATGAATATAGGTAAGCACATCGAAGAGATTCTCAGAAAGCAGGGTAGGTCCGCTGCATGGTTGGCTACACAGATACCTTGTGAACGTACAAACGTATACAACATCTTCAAGCGCAAGAGCTTGGATGTTCGACTACTGATGCGAATCAGTGTTATATTGGAATATGACTTCTTTAAGGAGCTCTCCGAAGAAGCTTTTCCAGTAAAGAAATAATGAAGGCCGCTACTCAAAAGGTAGCGGTTTTTATTTTTTTTCTGTTTTTATTCAAATTCTTCAATCTTCATGCTATATTCTTCTTTTTTTTGTGTACCTTTGCAGTCGCTTAGAAAGCATACAATATTGTAATATATAGATTTTATGAATTTTACTTTGTTAATCACCGTCTTGGTGACGGCTTTGACATTGGTGGTTGCGGCTTACGTGGTAGCCAAGCTGATAGGACCAAGGTCCTATGCGAAGGTGAAGGGTGAGCCGTATGAGAGTGGTATACCCACGCGAGGCAGCTCATGGCTTCCTGTATCGGTGGGATTCTACCTCTTTGCCATCTTGTTCCTCATTTTTGATATAGAAACGGTGTTTCTGTATCCATGGGCAGTGGTAGTGAAGGAGTTCGGTGTAGCAGCACTGCTGAGCATTGGCTTCTTCCTAGTAGTTCTGGTATTAGGCTTGGCATACGCTTGGCGGAAAGGAGACTTGGAATGGAAGTAAGAAAGCCTCACATCAAGAGTATTCCCTACGAGGAGTGGAATGACAACGCCTCGTTGGAGAAAATTATCGACGAACTCCATGAGGGAGGCGTCAATGTGGTTACGGGCTCACTGGACCAGTTGATTAACTGGGGCCGTTCGAACTCTCTGTGGTCACTGACCTTCGCCACTTCTTGCTGTGGTATCGAGTTCATGGCCTGTGGTTGTGCCCGTTACGACTTCGCCCGCTTTGGTTTCGAGGTGACACGTAACTCTCCCCGTCAGGCTGACCTGATTATGTGCGCCGGTACTATCACCCACAAGATGGCTCCTGCCCTGAAGCGTCTGTACGACGAGATGGCAGAACCTAAGTACGTGATTGCAGTCGGTGGCTGTGCCATTAGCGGTGGTCCCTTCAAGTCGAGCTACCACGTAGTAAAGGGTATCGAGGAGATTGTTCCCGTTGACGTATTCATTCCTGGCTGTCCTCCACGTCCAGAGGCTATCATGTATGGCATGATGCAGCTGCAGCGTAAGGTGAAGATCGAGAAATTCTTCGGTGGTGCCAATCACAAGCAGACCGCTGAGGAGGCTAAGCTGGGCGTATCTAACGAGGAACTTACATTCCGCAATAAGCTTGGCGACCATCGTCGTGAGCCCATCGTGGTAACCGAAGTACCCAAAGAATTCACAGAAGAGCTAAAGGCTAACAGCCAACAGCCAACAGCTAATAAAGAGGAGGAGAAGGCATGAAGTTAGAGTTTTTATCATTTGATTTCGACAAGTTCGCACAGGAGATGCAGAACTTGAAGGACAAGAAGGGCTTTGACTATCTTGTCACTATCGTCGGCGAGGACTTCGGTAAAGAAGAGGGCCTTGGCTGTGTATATATCCTTGAGAATACGAAGACTCACGAGCGTTGCAGCGTCAAGCAGATTGCCAAGACACAGGTTTGTGGCGATGGCATGCAGAGCAATGGCGTTAGCGCTATGGAGGGTCAGTTGGTTGCTTATCTGCCCACCGTTAGCAATATTTGGAAGGTTGCTGACCTGCTGGAGCGTGAGGTCTATGACTTCTACGGCATCGTGTTCCTCGGTCATCCCGATATGCGTCGTCTGTTCCTGCGTTCAGACTTCAAGGGCCATCCCTTCCGTAAGGACTGGCAGTTTGACGACAAGTACACCCTCGAGGACGATGTAGAACCTGACTATGGTTTGGAGTTCTATTTGGATAAGGATGGCAATTTGCAGAGTAAGCAGAACCGCCTCTTCGGTTCTGACGACTATGTGATTAACATCGGTCCTCAGCACCCTGCAACCCACGGTGTGCTCCGCTTGCAGACGGTACTTGACGGCGAAACCGTTAAGCGCATTTATCCGCACCTCGGTTACATCCACCGTGCTATTGAGAAGATGTGGGAGGGTATGACCTATCCTCAAACGCTTGCTTTAACAGATCGTCTTAACTATCTGGGAGCCATGCAGCATCGTCATGCACTGGTAGGTGTTATTGAGGAGGCTTTGGAGGTTGAACTGACCGACCGCATCAAGTACATCCGCACCATTATGGATGAGCTGCAGCGTCTCGACTCGCACCTGCTGTATACCTCTTGTGTCGCTCAGGACCTGGGTGCTCTGACCGGTATGCTTTATGGTATGCGTGACCGTGAGCATGTGCTCAATGTCATGGAGGAGACCACTGGTGGTCGCCTGATCCAGAACTACTACCGTATCGGTGGTTTGCAGGACGATATCGATCCTAACTTCGTGAAGAACTGCAAGGATCTCGTGAAGTACCTGCGTCCTACCATTCAGGAGTATATGGACATCTTCGGTGACAATATCATTACCCACAACCGTCTGGAGAACTGTGGTCCGATGAGTCTCGAGGATTGTATCAACTACGCCGTGACTGGTCCTGCCGGTCGTGCTTCTGGTTGGAAGAACGACGTGCGTAAGAACCACCCGTACGACATGTACGACAAGGTAGAGTGGGAGCAGTGCACCTTGACAGGCTGTGACTCTATGGACCGCTATCTGGTTCACATCAACGAGATGTACCAGAGCTTGAACATCATCGAGCAGCTGGTAGACAACATCCCCGAGGGTGACTTCTACGTGAAGCAGAAGCCTATCATTAAGTGCCCCGAGGGACAGTGGTACTACTCTGTTGAGGGTGTGGCTGGTGAGTTTGGTGTTTATCTCGACTCTCGTGGCGACAAGAGTCCATACCGCATGAAGATGCGTCCTATGGGTCTCTCGCTGGTAGGTGCTTTCGACCCGATGCTGCGTGGTCAGAAGGTTGCCGACCTCATCGCAACGTGTGCCGCTATTGATGTAGTAATTCCTGATATTGACAGATAATATTATGTTCGATTTTTCTATAGTAACACAATGGTTCGACCAACTGCTGCAGTTGACACTGGGTTGTCCTGAATGGTTGGCGATATTGATTGAGTGCGTACTGGTCGGCACAGGTATCCTGCTGGGATATGCGCTGATCGCCATCGTACTGATATTTATGGAGCGTAAGGTCTGCGCCTACTTCCAGTGCCGTCTGGGCCCGATGCGAGTAGGTTATTGGGGCTTGCTGCAGGTGTTTGCTGACGTGTTCAAGATGCTCGTTAAGGAGATCTTCATCGTCGACCGTGCCGACAAGGTGCTCTACCTTGTTGCTCCGCTCTTGGTGATTATCGGTTCTGTTGGCGCCTTCTCGTTCCTCCCATGGAACAATGGTGCTACCATCCTCGACTTCAACGTGGGTGTATTCCTGCTCACCGCCATCTCTTCGATTGGCGTGGTAGGTATCTTCCTGGCTGGTTGGGGTTCTAACAACAAGTACTCAGTACTTTCTGCCATGCGTGGCGCTGTGCAGATAATCTCTTACGAGATGTCGCTGTGTCTCTGTCTGATTACCGCTGTCATCCTGACAGGTACCATGCAGATGTCTGGTATCGTTGAGGCACAGACCGGTCCTTGGAAGTGGCTCATCTTCCAGGGTCATATCCCTGCCATCATCGCCTTCTTCGTATTCCTCATCGCAGGTAATGCTGAGGCTAACCGTGGCCCGTTCGATATGGCTGAGGCTGAGAGTGAGTTGACCGCCGGTCACCATACCGAATATTCAGGTATGGGCTTCGGCTTCTTCTACCTCGCTGAGTTCCTGAATCTCTTTATCATCGCAGGTGTCGCTGCTACCGTATTCCTCGGTGGCTGGGCTCCTGTGAACATCGGCATTGCCGCTTTCGACCAGGTGATGAACTACATCCCCGGTATCGTTTGGTTCATGGGTAAGGCCTTCTTCCTGGTATGGATTCTGATGTGGATTAAGTGGACGTTCCCCCGTCTGCGTATTGACCAGATCCTGAAGCTGGAGTGGAAGTACCTGATGCCGCTGGCTCTCCTCAACCTCGTGATCATGACTGTTGTTGTGGCCCTCGGCCTATATATTAAATAAGGTATAGCAATGGAAGATAACAAAACATATTTTGGAGAAATCGGGCATGGCTTGAAGACGCTGGCTACCGGTATGAAGACCTCTTGGAAGGAATATTTCAAGGACTTCTTCACCAACAAGTCAACGGAGCAGTATCCCGAGAACCGCAAGACTACACTGCACGTGGCTAAGCGTCACCGTGGCCGTCTCGTCTTCAAGCGCGACGAGAATGGCAACTACAAGTGTACTGCCTGCACGCTGTGTGAGAAGTCATGTCCCAATGGAACCATCAAGATTCTGAGCCACATGGCCGAGGATCCTGAGACAGGAAAGAAGAAGAAAGTGCTTGACGACTATCAGTACGACCTGGGCGACTGCATGTTCTGCCAGCTCTGTACCAACGCCTGCAACTTCGACGCCATCGAGTTTACGAATGACTTTGAGAATGCCGTATTCGACCGCTCTAAGCTGGTGCTTCACCTCGACAAGGAAGTCTACAAGGGTGGCTCACTGCCCAACCTCATTGAGGGTGGTGCCGAGTGGCAAGTCGGTAAGTTTAATACTAAAACGAAGTAACGCGTTATGGGTAATACAATAATGTTTATCATTCTCGCGGTGTTCATCCTCGGCTCAGCGCTGTTGTGTGTCACCACCACGCGAATCATGCGAGCCGCAACATTCATGTTGTTTGTGCTCTTTGGTGTGGCAGGTATCTATTTCCTGCTCGACTACACCTTCCTGGGCGCTGCTCAGATTTCGGTATATGCCGGAGGTGTTACGATGATCTATGTCTTCGCCATCCAGCTGGTGTCTAAGCGCACCCTCCAAGGCCTGGAGGAGCGTGTAAAGTCCAGCAAGATGATTGGTGGCGGTCTGGCAGCCCTCGCAGGACTCGTCGTCGTCACCCTGATTCTGCTGAAGACCGGCTTCTACACGCTGAATCCCAGCAATGTGGAGGTTCCTATGAAAGAGATTGGTTCAGCCCTCGTAGGTGCTGGCAAGTATCAGTATGTGCTCGCTTTCGAGTTCATCTCGCTGTTCCTGCTGGCCTGCATCATTGGTGGCTTGGTTGTTGCACGTAAAGAAAAGAAGGAGGAGTAAGCTATGATACCTGTAGAATGTTATTTCGCACTTAGTGCGCTGTTGTTCTTTATTGGCGTCTATGGCTTTGTGACCCGTCGCAACCTGATTGCCATGCTCATCTCTGTCGAGCTGGTGCTCAACGCCGTCGATATCAATTTTGCCGCCATCAACCGTCTGCTCTATCCGCAGGGTATGGAAGGCATGTTTATGACCCTCTTCGTGATTGGCGTAGCAGCTGCTGAGTCGGCTGTAGCTATTGCTATTATCATCAATGTCTACCGCAACTTCCATAGCGATAGCGTTGACAGTATCAAGAACATGAAATGGTAAATGGTTATGGAAATATATAGTTATTCATTTCTGATCCTTCTGCTGCCTGCGCTGTCCTTCGTGATTCTTGCGCTCGCTGGCATGAAGATGTCGCATAAGACTGCTGGTCTTATCGGCACGACATCCTTGGGACTGGTTACCGTGCTCTCTTACCTGACGGCATTTGCCTATTTCACGGCAGACCGTACAGCTGACGGCACCTTCGCCACCATCGTTCCTTATAACTTCACATGGCTGCCTCTGGGCAATCTGCATTTCGATATGGGTATCCTCTTGGATCCTATCTCGGTCATGATGCTCATTGTCATCTCGACAGTCTCGCTGATGGTACATATCTACTCCTTCGGCTACATGCATGGTGAGAAGGGCTTCCAGCGTTACTACGCTTTCCTGAGCCTGTTCACCATGTCTATGCTCGGACTGGTTGTTGCTACCAACATCTTCCAGATGTACACCTTCTGGGAGCTGGTAGGTGTATCATCTTATCTGTTGATTGGATTCTACTATCCGTTGAAGCCCGCCATTGCAGCCTCTAAGAAGGCGTTCATCGTGACGCGCTTTGCTGATATGTTCTTCCTCATCGGTATCCTGCTGTTCGGCTACTACACCGATTCGTTCAGCTTCTCGTTTGCTGGCGACATCGTGATGGGCCAGGGCACCACTCCGTTCATTGCCGCCAATGCTGCCAAGGCAATGGCTGCAGGAGCATTTATCCTGCCTACCGCTCTGGTGCTGATGTTCATCGGTGGTGCCGGTAAGAGTGCCATGTTCCCGTTGCACATCTGGTTGCCCGATGCCATGGAAGGTCCTACACCTGTATCAGCACTCATCCACGCTGCTACCATGGTTGTTGCTGGTGTGTTCCAGATTGCCCGCATGTTCCCCCTCTGGGTTGAGTACGCTCAGCCTCAGATGTCAATCGTGGTGTGGGTAGGCGTCTTCACCGCTTTCTATGCTGCTGCTGTAGCTTGCGCTCAGAGCGACATCAAGCGTGTGCTGGCCTTCTCAACCATTTCTCAGATTGCCTTCATGATGGTTGCTCTCGGTGTGAGCCTGCCTGGCCACCACGGAGTGCTCGACAACCACGCACAGCTCGGTTTCATGGCTGGTATGTTCCACCTGTTCACCCACGCTATGTTCAAGGCTTGTCTGTTCCTCGGTGCCGGTTGTATCATCCACGCTGTCCACAGCAACGAGATGGCCATGATGGGTGGCTTGCGCAAGTACATGCCTATCACGAACATCACCTTCCTGATTTCGTGCTTCGCCATCGCAGGTATTCCCTTCTTCTCGGGCTTCAGCTCAAAGGATGAGATTATCACTGCTTGCTTCGCCTACAGTCCTGTAGTCGGTTGGATTATGACGGGTATCGCCGCCATGACCGCCTTCTACATGTTCCGTCTGTACTACGGCATCTTCTGGGGTACCGAGAATGTGGAGGCTCACGAGCACCATACTCCTCACGAGGCACCTGCTACGATGACCATTCCCCTCATCGTGCTTTGCGTTATTACGATGGGTGTAGGTATCTATTCTACCATCGCTGGTTTCGCAGGGTGGGGTGGTAGCTTCGGCCAGTTTGTCAATGCCGAGGGTACCAACTACACCATCCACTTCGATACGCAGATTGCTGCTACCTCTACGATTATTGCCATCCTGAGCATCTGTCTGGCCACCTATATCTATAAGGGTGAGAGCCAGCCCATTGCTGACCGCCTGTACAAAGCCTTCCCCAAGCTGCACCGTGCAGCCTACAAGCGCTTCTATCAGGACGAGATCTGGCAGTATGTCACTCACCGCATCATATTCCGTTGTGTCTCTACACCTATCGCCTGGTTCGACCGCCACATTGTTGACGGCACGTTCAACTTCATGGCATGGGGTGCCAACGAGGCTGGTGAGTCCTTGCGTCCTTGGCAGAGTGGCGATGTCCGTCAGTATGCTGTCTGGTTCCTCACAGGAACAGTAGCATTAACGTTAATCTTGCTTGCGTTGTAATATCGAAACATCGAAATAACGAAAAATATGAGTATATTAACATTATTCGTAGTAATCCCCGCCCTGATGCTCCTCGGCCTTTGGCTGGCCAAGAGCCTCAATCAGGTGCGTGGCGTGATGGTGGTTGGCGCTTCGTGCTTGCTGGCCCTGTCCGTATGGCTGACCATCTATTTCGTTCAGCAGCGTGCAGCAGGTAATACTGATGTGATGCTGTTGACGGCTTCTACCCCTTGGTTCAAGCCACTTAATATCGCCTATTCTGTTGGTGTCGATGGTATCTCTGTAGTGATGCTGCTCCTGTCGAGCATCATTGTCTTCACCGGTACCTTTGCCTCTTGGCAGCTGAAGCCCATGACCAAGGAGTATTTCCTTTGGTTCACCCTGCTTTCCACGGGTGTCTATGGCTTCTTCATCTGCACCGATTTGTTCACCATGTTCATGTTCTACGAGGTAGCGCTGATTCCCATGTACCTGCTGATTGGTGTATGGGGTTCCGGCAACAAGGAGTATGCTGCCATGAAGCTGACGCTGATGCTGATGGGCGGTTCTGCCCTGCTCATCATCGGTCTGCTGGGCATCTACTACTTCAGCGGTGCTACCACCATGAACGTCAACGAGATTGCAGCCATGCACAACATCCCCGTTCATATCCAGAAGATGTTCTTCCCCTTCATCTTCATCGGTTTCGGTGTGCTGGGCGCCCTGTTCCCCTTCCACACATGGTCTCCCGACGGTCACGCTTCTGCCCCCACGGCAGTATCTATGCTCCACGCTGGTGTGCTCATGAAGCTGGGAGGCTACGGCTGCTTCCGCGTAGCTATGTATCTGTTGCCAGATGCTGCCAATGAGTTGGCATGGATCTTCCTGATTCTCACCACCATCTCAGTAGTCTATGGTGCCTTCTCGGCCTGTGTACAGACCGACCTGAAGTACATCAATGCCTACTCGTCAGTGTCTCACTGCGGTTTGGTGCTCTTCGCTCTGTTGATGATGACCAAGACCTCTTGCACCGGTGCTATCCTGCAGATGCTCTCTCACGGTCTGATGACGGCCCTCTTCTTCGCCCTCATCGGTATGATTTACGGTCGTACCCACACCCGCGACATCCGCTATCTGGACGGCTTGATGAAGATTATGCCATTCCTCGCTGTGGGTTACGTCATTGCCGGTCTCGCCAACCTCGGTCTGCCGGGCTTCTCAGGATTCATTGCTGAGATGACTATCTTTGTCGGTTCTTTCGAGAACCCCGATACCTTCCACCGTGTGGCTACCATCATCGCTTGTACCTCTATCGTTGTGACGGCAGTCTACATCCTGCGTGTTGTTGGTAAGATTCTGTATGGCGAGGTGAAGAATCCTCACTATCTGGAACTCACCGATGCTACATGGGACGAGCGCGTTGCCGTCATCTGTCTGATTGCCTGTGTGGCTGGTCTCGGCCTGTTCCCCTTGTGGGCAAGCAACGTCATCAATGACGCCGTAGGACCTATTCTCGAAAACATTATTAAATAAAGGAGGTCACTGATATGAATTACGGACAATTCCTACATATGATTCCCGAGGCGCTGTTGGTCCTCGCACTGCTTATCGTGTTCTTCGCAGACTTCTGTCTGATGAAGAGCGCACGCAAGACATCCGTATTGGGCAAGCTGACAGCAGCCCTGCTGCTCTGCCAGACCATTATGCTGACCACGGTCGGCCCTGCCGAGGCTTTCGGTGGCATGTATGTCGCTTCTCAAGCCTCACAGGTCATGAAGCTCATCCTCACCTTCGGTACCCTCATCGTGGTTGTCATGGCTCAGCCTTGGCTGGAGCGTGAGGCTTCGAAGTATGCCGGTGAGTTCCACCTGCTGGTACTCTCTACCTTGCTCGGCATGTACGTCATGATGTCTAGCGGCTCGTTCCTGCTGTTCTTCCTGGGTCTGGAGACTGCCTCAGTGCCTATGGCCTGCCTGGTGGCTTTCGACAAGTGGAAGAAGAAGTCTGCTGAGGCTGCTGCCAAGTATATCCTCGTGGCTACGTTCTCCAGCGGTGTCATGCTCTATGGCATCTCGTTCGTCTATGCTGCTACAGGTACGCTCTACTTCGATGATGTTGCCATTGCCATTATGAACAACAATCCGCTCTACGAGGGTGCTACGCCACTGACCATTATGGGTCTGGTGTTCTTCTTCAGTGGTCTGGCCTTCAAGTTGTCGCTCGTTCCCTTCCACTTCTGGACTGCCGACACCTACGAGGGTGCTCCTACAGCTATCACCGGTTATCTGAGCGTCTGCTCTAAGGGTGCTGCTGCCTTTGCTGCTATGGTCATCCTCTGCAAGGCCTTTGCTCCACTGGTAGACTACTGGGAGTACATGCTCTATGTGCTCATCGTGCTCTCTATTACCATTGCCAACCTCTTCGCTATCCGTCAGAGCGAGCTCAAGCGCTTCATGGCCTTCAGCTCTATCTCTCAGGCTGGTTACATCATGTTGGCAGTCATTGGTGCTTCACAGAGCGGCATGGCTTCGCTCATGTACTACATCCTGGTATATGTCGTTGCTAACATGGCTGTCTTCACCGTTATCTCAGCCGTCGAGCAGAAGTGTGGTACGACGACTCTGTCATCGTACGACGGCCTCTACCAGACCAACCCCAAGCTGGCGTTCCTCATGACGCTCGCCCTGTTCTCTTTGGCAGGTATTCCTCCCTTTGCAGGTATGTTCTCGAAGTTCTTCGTGTTCATGGCTGCTGCCGAGCAGGGTTCTTTCTGGGCTTACTTCGTCGTATTCATCGCCTTGGTCAACACGGTAGTGTCACTCTACTACTACCTGCTCATTGTCAAGGCCATGTATATCAAGCAGACCGAGACTCCGCTGCCAACCTTCAAGACCGATGGTAGCAGCCGCGTAGCACTCGCCATCTGCACCGCAGGCATCGCCCTCTTCGGCATCTGCTCATGCATCTACAACTGGCTCTTCTCCGTTTCAGCACTGTAAGCTGTCTGGAGACAGATAATAGATATACAACAATAGAAGATCAGCGAGATATTTCATGTGAATATCTCGCTGATCTTGAGCTGCGAACTGACGACCCCCATCACTGGTGTCCAAAACCTGTTCTTCATGCTGACTACCGCGTCTATAAATTGCAGGGACAGCAACTGAACGTTTCGTACCACGGCCGTGCTGTCCGCATTGTAGATGGCAAGAAAATTGTCCAATAAGTTACTGACCATACTAAGCGTATGATGTATGGTGAAAATAAGGCTGATAAATGTAATTATCAGCTGTATTTAGGAAAAATTCTCTAGAGAATTTTTCCTAAATCAGTTATTCTTTGTAATTTTGCACCGAATTATTAATGATATTGATGTTTACTAAACCATACGGAATGAAGGAAGGCTTCCTCATTGGGGGAGGCTTTGTCATTGTGGGACTGCTGCTGCAACTGTGCATGGGTCCTGTGAATTGGGATGTCTACCGCTGGCCTGTCAACGGCCTAGTGCTGGCGGGATTCCTGAGTGTTATCGCCGCCATCCATCTGCTGAAGGAACGGGTGTATGGCTTGCAGTTCGTGGGCACCTACAAGGCTGCCGTACCTGCACTGCTGTATGCCGTCGTGCTGACCATTGTGATGGGACTGACGCGACAGGAGGAGAATGGCACATGGCTGAACCATATGCTGTCGTTCTGGCCCTTCGTACTTATTTATATATATATGACGGTGGTGCTCGGGGTGGTCATTTTACGCAGGCTGGCACATCTGACAAGCTGGCGCAGGGATGTGCCCTTCATGCTGAACCATCTAGGTCTGTTTCTCGCCATGACGGCTGCCACGCTGGGCAATGGCGACATGCAGCGGTTGAAGATGATTACTGTGGAAGGGGGCGCCGAGTGGCGCGCGCTGACCGCAGAGCAGCTGATTGTGGAGATGCCCTTCTCTATTGAGCTGAAGGAGTTTATCATGGAGAGCTACGACAATGGGGCACCCAAGCGCTTTGCCTCTGTGCTACACATCCAGACGAAGTCGGGCAAGACCATCGATACTACCGTAGAGGTGAACAAGCCTGCGGAGGTGGAGGGGTGGAAGATATACCAATACAGCTTCGACACGCAGATGGGTGGCATGAGTAGGACCAGCATTCTGGAACTGGTGAGCGACCCGTGGCTGCCGCTGGTATATGTGGGCATCTATATGATGCTGGCAGGAGCGGTGTTCATGGCTGTCAAGGTGATAGGAAGCAGACTGCGCCATGCTACGAACAAGGCCCGCTGGATATACTTCGGCATCTTTCTGTTTGCAGCCACCTTTGCCTACTTCTTCTTCTCCTCCTACAACACGAAGACGCTGGTGCCAGCCCTGCAGAGTCCGTGGTTCGCACCGCACGTCTTTGTCTATATCTTTGCCTATTCACTGCTAGCCATAGCAGCAGTGGTAGCCTTTTGGAAACTGGTTGACGACCTTGTCTACGTCAGTCTAGCCTGTATGACCATCGGCATGCTCTTTGGTGCGCTGTGGGCTAAGGAGGCTTGGGGCCACTACTGGTCGTGGGATCCCAAGGAGACGTGGGCAGCCATCACCTGGTTTGCCTACTTGGTGTATGTGCACTACAGACAAATACCCACACACAAGCCGAGGCTCGCCATGTGGGTATTGCTCATATCCTTTGCGTTATTGCAGATGTGCTGGTGGGGCATTAACTATCTGCCGTCAGCACAAGGCTCCAGCGTGCATGTCTATAGTAGGGAATAGGCGCTGAGCGACCCGATTATTTCTTGATGCGCTCCAGCTCTTCCTTGAGGAAGCGGGGCGTATAGCCCTTGTCGCTGTTGGCGACCTCCTCGGGTGTGCCCGTAGAGAGGACGGTGCCACCACCACGACCACCCTCAGGACCCATGTCGATGATGTAGTCAGCCTGGCGGATAACGTCGAGGTTGTGCTCGATGATGATAACAGTGTTGCCACGGTCTACCAGACGGCGGATGACGCCCATGAGGATGCGGATGTCCTCGAAGTGCAGACCCGTGGTGGGCTCGTCGAGGATGTAGAGCGTCTTGCCCGTATCCTTCTTTGAGAGCTCGGCAGCCAGCTTGATGCGCTGGCTCTCACCGCCAGAGAGCGTGGTGGAGGGCTGACCGAGTTTGATATATCCCAGTCCGACATCCTGTATGGTCTTGATTTTCTGCAGGATGTTGGGCACGTTCTCGAAGAATTCGCAGGCCTGATTGATGGTCATGTCGAGCACGTCGGCAATGCTCTTACCCTTGAAGCGAACCTCCAACGTCTCGCGGTTGTAGCGCTTGCCGTGACACTCCTCGCAGGGCACCTGGATGTTGGGCAGGAAATTCATCTCGATGGTCTTGTAGCCGTTGCCGCCACACGTCTCGCAGCGACCACCCTTCACATTGAACGAGAAGCGGCCAGGCTTGTAGCCACGAATCTGCGCCTCGGGCAGGTTGACGAATAGCGAGCGGATGTCGGAGAAGACACCGGTATAGGTGGCAGGATTGCTGCGTGGCGTACGACCGATGGGCGTCTGGTCGACATTGACCACCTTGTCGATTAGCTCCAAGCCCTCGATGCTGTCGTAGGGCAGGGGAGCCTGCAGTGAACGGTAGAAATGCTTAGAGAGGATGGGGTAGAGCGTCTCGTTGATGAGCGTGGACTTTCCAGAGCCACTGACACCCGTCACCACGATGAGCTGTCCCAAGGGGAACGCCACGTCGATGTTCTTGAGGTTGTTGCCGCGGCAGCCCTTAAGGAGCAACCGTTGGTCGGTAGTGGGAGCTTTTGTTGCGACAGAGTCGCAGCACACGGAGCCATTGAGGTATTGGGCGGTTAACGTGTTGGCTTTCAGCATGTCGGCGGGAGTGCCTTGGAAAACTACTTCACCACCTTTGCGACCAGCCTTGGGACCGATGTCGACGATGTAGTCAGCATTGAGCATCATGTCGCGGTCGTGTTCGACGACGATGACTGTATTGCCCAGGTCGCGCAACTCTTTCAAGGAACGGATGAGGCGGTCGTTGTCGCGCTGATGCAGTCCGATGCTGGGCTCGTCGAGGATGTAGAGCACGTTGACCAGCTGCGAACCAATCTGTGTAGCCAGGCGGATGCGCTGACTCTCACCACCTGAGAGGCTGGCCGACTGGCGGTTCAGCGACAGGTAGTCAAGACCCACATCCAGCAGGAAGTCCAGACGGGTGCGTATCTCCTTGAGAATCTCCGTAGCTATCTGGCGCTGTTGGTGGTCCAGGTGTTCCTCCACCTCGTTGAGCCATTGGCGCAGGTCGGTAAGATCCATAGCCGCCAGTTCAGAGATGTTCTTGTCCCATACCTTATAAGATAAAGCCTCGCGGTTCAGGCGCTGACCATGACATTCAGGACACTCACATTCAGCAAGGAACTGTTCCGCCCACTTCTCAGAACCCAGCGACGGTCCACGGCGCGAGGCAGGTGTGCTGTCGTCATCGTCCATGACAGAGCGCAGATACTTGATGACACCGTCGTAGTCGACGAAATAGTCGCTGGAGGTGTGTACCAGTTCCTTATCGATGCGCACGGGTTCGAGGGTACCATAGAGAATCTCGTTGAAGGCATCGTCAGGGATGTCCTCGATGGGTGTCTTCAGGTCGCATTCGTAGCCAGCAAGGATGGCGCTGATCTGCCAGAAAATCATCTGGTTCTTGTACTTGCCAAGGGGCACGATGCCACCGTCGTGGATGGACTGCTTGCGGTTGGGGATGACCTTCGAGAGGTCTATCTCGTTGATGAAGCCCAGACCCTTGCAACGCGGACAGGCGCCTTGCGGCGAGTTGAACGAGAAGGTGTTGGGAGCTGGGTCGCCATAGGAGATGCCCGTGGTGGGACACATCAGACGGCGCGAGAAGTGCTTAAGCCTCCCTCCATCTCCCTCCAAAGGGAGGGAGGGCTTGGTGACATCGAGAATCATGATAAGACCATCACCTTGCTTCATGGCGATGGAGACAGACTTCTTCAGGCGGTCGCTAGGCACGGAGTCCCCCCTCTCTTTGGAGGGGGATAGGGGGAGGCTCAAACGGTCGATGACGACCTCGATGTCGTGGTTCTTGTAGCGGTCTACTTTCATGCCAGGCAAGAGCTCACGGACTTCGCCATCGATGCGAACGTGGAGGTAGCCCTTGCGGCGCATGGACTCGAAGAGCTCACGGTAGTGGCCCTTACGACTCTTGACCAGTGGCGCCAGGATGAGAATCTTCTTGCCAGCATAGTCCTGCTGAATCATCTCGATGACCTTCTCCTCGGTGTATTTCACCATTGGCTCGCCAGTGGCATAGCTGTAGGCACGGCCTGCACGGGCAAAGAGCAGACGCAAATAGTCGTAGATCTCCGTGGTGGTGCCCACGGTAGAACGCGGATTCTTGTTGGTGGTCTTCTGCTCGATGCTGATAACAGGCGAGAGACCTGTTATCTTGTCGACGTCGGGACGCTCCATGCCACCCAGGAAGTTGCGGGCATAGGCCGAGAAGGTCTCTATATAGCGACGCTGTCCCTCGGCAAAGATGGTGTCGAAGGCCAGCGACGACTTGCCGCTACCGCTGAGACCCGTAATGACGGTCAGCGAGTTACGAGGTATCTCGACGTCGATATTCTTCAGGTTGTGGACACGAGCACCGAAGACTTGGATCTTTTCCATTTTAATAATGGGTCTTATGGGGTTAATGGGCTATATATTATGGGTTGGTGGTGTCCACCGTATTGAAGTTGCGCAGCAGGTTGACATCGCGGCGGATGTTATACTCCGTGCCGTCGGCGCCAAGGGCCTTGACATATACATAGTAGACACCGTCCTTGACGGGATGGCCGTTGTAGGTGCCGTCCCATCCACGCTCCTCTGTCGACCAGTCTGTCCAGTCGTAGAGCTTCTGGCCGTGGCGGTTGAAGATATAGGCGTGGAACTCGACGATGCTCTTCGTATTGGTCTTCGCCTGGAAATAGTCGTTGATGCCGTCACCATTCGGCGAGAAGGCGTTGGGCATCTCCAGATGGCTGTCGCTGATAGTGATGGTGATGGTCTTCGTATCGATGACGTCACCGTCGAGCACCACATTCAGCGTAATGGTGTTCTTGCCAGCAGCCGTGAATGTATAGCTGGTGTTCTCCTCGTAGCGCGTCACATTGATGCCTGCCGACGAGTTCGTAATCTGCCACTCGATAGAAGCGGCAGGGTCTAAGTTCGATGGGTTCGACGTGAACTCTACATAGAGTGGTGCCTCAGCGTTGAAGTTGTCGGTTGCCACGACCTCGACACCTTTCTTGTCAGTGTATGTAGCCTTCAGTTCAATGTCTGCTGTGGCCGTTGTTGTCAGCAGACAAAGGGCAAAAAGGGTTAATAATCTACCTATTTTCATGTTGATGTGCGAATATTTGTGCAAAATTACTGAAAAAAGTAGAACTATCGCATCTTTTTTTGTAATTTTGTAGCGCAAAAATGAAAAATAGTTGTTTATGAAACGAATATTAAGATATTTTTTCATGCTGACAGTGCTTTCGTTCGTCGCTGAAACGACGTTGGCTCAGACGCAGAAATTCAAGGAACTGCATAAGGTGAAGCGCAAGGAAACCATCTTTGGCATAGCCCGTGACAACGGTCTGACCATTGACGAGTTGATTGAGGCCAATCCAGAGATGAAGTCGCCTGGCTACGAGTTGCGCAAGGGTGACTATATCAAGATTCCCTATCCCCCCAGGCATCCTGAGCTGGAGAGTGCCACTCCCCAACCACAGATGCCAACCAAACCGACCGTTGTAGAGCAAGACATGCGCAACCGCGAAATCAGGGTGGGCGTCATGCTGCCTTTGCATAACGACAATGGCGACGGCAAGCGCATGGTGGAATACTATCGTGGTGTCTTGATGGCCTGCGACAGTCTGCGCGTCAACGGCATCTCTACCGATATCCGTGCGTGGAACGTGGCAGAGAACGCCGATATCCAGAAGGTGCTGAAAGACCCCAAGGCTGCTGAGTGTGACCTGATCATCGGTCCGCTGTATACCAAGCAAGTTAAGGCGCTGGGTGACTTTGCCCAGAAGAATGACATCCGTGTGCTGATTCCATTCTCTATCAACAGCAACGAGGTGTTCGACAATAGCAACATCTTCCAGGTGTTCCAGAATGGCAACCAGACCAACAACAGTTATGTGTTCCGCTTCTACCAACGCTTTAAGAACTATCATGTCGTCATCATCGACTGTAACGACTCGACGAGTACGAAGGGCAGCTTCACTACCGTGTTGCGCCGTAAGCTGGAGCAAGAGGATGCTACCTATTCTATTAGTAATCTGAAGTCTAGCGAGGCAAAGTTCAAGCAGTGCTTCTCAACGACCAAACCCAATGTGGTGGTGCTGAATACCAGTCGTTCGCAGGAGCTGAACGTAGCCTTTGCCAAGCTCAACGGACTGTTGATGACGGCACCTACGCTGCAGATATCGATGTTCGGATATCCTGAGTGGCTGATGTATATCCGTCAGCACTTGGACAACTTCTATAAGTTCGACACCTATATTCCGTCAACGTACTATATGAGTCCGCTGTCGTATCGTGGTGAGCATTTCAAAAAGAAGTACCGCTGGAACTTCCATCAGGATATGCAAGCCTACCATCAGCGCTATGCCGTGACAGGTTTTGACCAGGCATACTTCATGATAAAAGGTCTGCACATGTATGGCACCCACTTTACGGGAGCCTCTGGTATGGTAGGCTACACACCGTTGCAGACACCGCTGCACTTTGAGCGCATCGGCAATGGCGGCATGCAGAACCGTGCCATCCTGTTCGTGCACTATACGAGGGAAAACAAGATAGAAACCATCAACTTCTAAAGTGAAAAGTGAATAGTGAAAAGTGAAAAATTGAAATACCTTCTGTCTTTTTGCCTATTGGCTTTTCTCCCCTTTATTGCTAAGGCACAGGTCGGTGAATACCGTACCGACTTGGCTATTGGCGGCAGTGCAGGATACGTGATGAGTAATGTGGGCTTTGTGCCTGACGTGCCTCAGAAGATGTTGGGTGGTGTCACGGCAGGTTTCTCGGTACGCTATACTTGCGAGAAATACTTCAGCAGCATCTGTTCCATTGTCGGTGAGGTGAACATCACGCAGGCTGGTTGGAAAGAAGATATCCTGGATGCTGACAGCAATCCAGTGTACTATGCTGACGACGTCAACAAAACATCACCATTGAGCTATGAGCGCAGGATTACCTACCTGCAGATTCCCTTCATGGCACGTCTGGGATGGGGCCGCGAGCGCAAAGGCTTCCAGGCTTTCATCCAGGCTGGTCCGCAGATAGGTGTCTATCTCGGTGAGTCTACGAAGACGAATGTCCTGCTGGGTCATGGTACTGCCAACCAGCGCGCCTCGCAGGTCGTTGCGCAGGATACGCTGGCTGTACAGAACAAGTTCGACTACGGTATAGCAGCAGGTGGTGGCATCGAGCTCTCCTTTCCCAAGGTGGGTCACTTCATTCTCGAGGGTCGCTACTACTATGGCTTGGGCAACATCTTCAAGAACTCGAAGAGCGACTACTTCGGTAAGTCCAACTACGGACAGATAGTGATCAAGGCAACCTATCTCTTCGACATTGTCAGAACAAGAAATCCTAAAATAAAATAAGAATAAGTTATGTTTGAAAATCAACCGAAAGGTCTTTTTGCGTTGGCATTGGCCAACACTGGCGAGCGCTTTGGTTACTATACCATGCTAGCTGTCTTCGCCCTGTTCCTGAGAGCAAACTACGGATTGTCGCCCGCTATGGCAGGTACCATCTATAGTGCGTTCCTCATGTTAGTGTATTTCTTCCCGCTCATCGGTGGTATGATGGCCGACAAGTTCGGCTTCGGAAAGATGGTAACAACGGGTATCATGATTATGTTTGCAGGCTATCTGCTGTTGTCTGTTCCCTTGGGTGGCGACAGCGTGGCACTGGTCGTGATGCTGGCAGCCCTGTTGCTGATCGGTTTTGGTACCGGTCTGTTCAAGGGTAACCTGCAGGTGATGGTGGGCGACCTCTATAACGATCCGCAGTATAAGGACAAGCGCGATGCAGGTTTCTCTATCTTCTATATGGCTATCAACATCGGTGCCCTGTTTGCACCTACCGCCGCCATTAAGATTAAGGAGTATGCAGAGACCTCGCTGGGCTACTCGTCTAACGATGCTTACCACTTCTCGTTTGCGGTGGCTTGTGCTTCGCTGATTCTGTCTATCGCCATCTACTACCTCTTCCGTAGCACGTTCCGTCACACAGAGGGTGGTGCGAAGAAGGACGCCAAGGCTGTGGACAGCAGTTCTCCTGCTGTCGAAGAATTGTCAAAGGAGGAAACCAAGCAGCGCATCGTGGCACTCTGCCTCGTATTTGCTGTGGTTATCTTCTTCTGGATGGCCTTCCACCAGAACGGTCTGTCGTTGACCTATTTTGCTGACGAGTTCACTGCTCAGTCGGCTGAGGGTCTGCAGGCTATGTGCTTCAACGTGTGGAACCTCGTAGCCGTTATCTTTATCGTCTATGCACTGTTCTCGCTGTTCCAGAGCAAAACCGCTAAGGCCAAGGCTATTTCTGCCGCTGTGATTGTGGCTGCCGGTGCTTTCCTCTGTCTGTCGTACGATGCCGATGGCAGCGTGACGGTTTCTGCACCTATCTTCCAGCAGTTCAACCCATTCTATGTGGTGGCTCTGACACCTGTGTCGATGGCTATCTTCGGTTCGTTGGCTGCTAAGGGCAAAGAGCCCTCTGCTCCCCGCAAGATTGCTTACGGTATGATTGTGGCTGCTATCGCTTATGCACTGATGGCCTTTGCTTCATTCGGCCTGCCCATGCCTCAGACTGAGATGGGAGCTGACGGCAATCCTGTAGCTGTTCATGTGGCTGACGTCACACCTAACCTGCTGATTAGCGTCTATCTCGTGCTGACCTTCGGTGAGCTGTTGCTGTCGCCCATGGGTATCTCCTTCGTTTCGAAGGTGGCACCTCCCAAATATAAGGGTATGATGATGGGTGGCTGGTTCGTGGCTACCGCCATTGGTAACCAGCTCGTTGTCGTTGGTGGTCTGCTCTGGGGCGCTGTTCCCCTCTGGGTATGCTGGAGCGTATTCCTGGGCGTCTGCCTCGTTGCTGCCATCTTCATGTTTGCTATGATGAAGCGCCTGGAGAAAGTGTGCTGATAATGCTTAATGCTTAATGCTTAATGCTTAATTAACAGATGCTTTCATTTATCCCATTCCTCGTACTGATAGTACTCGTCACGTGTTGCATTGCCGTCTTTGGCAATGCAACGCTTGATGGTGCCTCGCAGGTGTCGCTCATGGTGGCGGCAGCCGTGAGTGTGCTGATAGGGCATTTCTCGAAACGACTGGAGTGGGAGAGTCTGGAAAAGGAGGTCTCTGAAAAGATAGCCAGCTGTACGCCGGCTATTATTATTCTGCTGCTTATCGGTGCCATTGGTGGCACATGGATGGTGGCAGGTATCGTGCCTACCATGATCTATTATGGTATGCAGATTATACAGCCAGAGGTTTTTCTGGTCAGCAGCAGTGTGCTCTGTGCCTTGGTGAGTCTGATGATTGGCTCGTCATGGACTACCGTTGCTACCATCGGTCTGGCGTTGATGGGAATAGGTAAGGCGCACGGCTTCGATGATGGCTGGATTGCTGGTTCAATTATTACCGGTGCCTATTTCGGTGATAAGCTCTCACCGCTGTCGGACACCACGGTGCTGGCGTCGAGCGTTTCGGGAACACCCCTGTTTACGCATATCCGCTATATGCTTTACACCACTGTGCCGACGTTCTGTATCTCGCTGACCATCTTCCTCATCGCTGGTTTCACGATGAATGTCTCTGGACACGGCAACGTTGCCGAGTTTATGGATGGCTTGCAAAACACCTTTGTCATCTCGCCATGGCTGTTGATTGTCCCCGTGTTGACGTGCGTCATGATTGCACGCCGATGGCCATCGATGGTGGTGCTGTTCATGGCTATCCTGCTGGCTGTCGTTGTCGGACTCGTAGTACAGTCTGAACTGGTGCTTCGCATTGCAGGCGATGACGGACAAGGACTGTTGACATCGTATAAGGGAATGATGCGTGTGTGCTATGGTAGCACAGATATCGAGACGGGTAACAGTGTGCTGAACGAACTGGTGCATACCAGCGGTATGTCAGGCATGATGCCTACCATCTGGCTGATTATCTGTGCACAGACCTTTGGTGGCGCACTGACGGCTACTGGTCAGCTGCAGGATCTGATGCGCCTGCTGTTGCGCTTTGTTCGTGGTACCGCATCGCTGGTGGCATCAACGGTAGGTACTGCGTTGTTCTGTAATATCGCCACTGCCGACCAGTATCTTTCTATCATGCTCTCCAGCTCGGTCTTCAAGGACTCCTACCGTGAGCGTGGCTATGAGCCCCAGCTGTTGAGCCGTTCTTGTGAGGATGGCGCTACAGTCACCTCTGTACTCGTGCCTTGGAATACCTGTGGCTTGACGCAGAGCACTGTGCTGGGTGTTGCCACGCTGACCTATCTGCCTTACTGCTTTTTTAACTACCTGTCGCCGCTGATGAGTATCTTCATCGCATCGATAGGGTGGAAAATCAAGAGAAGATGTTCTTAAGTCTGTTGTTAACGGGCTTTTTAACCCTTGTCGAGCTGAACTGTGAGAACATGTTCGATTGTCAACATGACTCGCTGAAAGACGATACGGAGTGGATGCCTGATGGCAAGCGCAAGTGGACACCTGCTCGCTATTGGCGCAAGCTGAACCATATAGGACAGGAGATACTGTCGTGTCAGCAGGAGGGTGTGCCAGACCTCGTGGCGTTGGTGGAGGTAGAAAACGACTCCTGTCTTTTCGACCTGACGCGCCGCTCGCTATTGCGTGGCGCTGGCTATGAATATCTCATGACGCAGTCGCCTGATGTGCGTGGTATTGATGTCGCGCTGCTCTATCAGCCTATGACGTTTCGCCCCATCTGCTATGACTATCTGGATGTCAAACCCTTGGAGGAAATGCGCCCCACACGTGACATCCTTTATGTAAAAGGGGAAACGCTGCGAGGCGATACGCTGCATGTCTTCGTGGTTCATGCCCCCAGCCGTTTGGGTGGTGTGAAGCAGTCCCGACCTAATCGCCAGTTGGTGGCAGACCGTTTGATGGGTGTCGTCAGACAATTGCCTGCAGATGCTAAGGTAATTATTGCCGGTGACTTCAACGATGGGGCTTCCGACCCTGCCTTACGCTTCTTGGAAGACAACGGCTTGCATAATGTTACTGCGAAGGCTATGGGCTCACATGGTGCCAAGGCGACCTATCGCTATCAGGGGGTATGGCAGAGCATTGACCACGTCTTCGTCAGTCCCGTGCTGCTCAATTCCGTTGAGCAGTCTTTTATCAATGATGCTCCCTTCTTGTTGGAAGAAGACAAAAAATACGGAGGAGTAAAACCCCTCCGTACTTATAACGGTTATCGCTACCAGCGCGGCTTCAGTGACCATTTGCCACTGGTGGTGCGCTTTCGCCATTAGAATGCCGGCATATCGGCAGCGTGCTGTTTCTTGACAGCCATGCACTCCATCTCTATGAGCCATCCGGCACGACATACTGGTGCATGGACGATGATGCGTGGACGATTGGGGAAACGCTCGTCATACATGCGGCTGACGATGCTATAGTCGGCCACATCGCGCAGATAGACAATCATGACACCCACATCTTCGTAGCTGCTGCCTGCTTCCTTGAGCAGTGCCTCCACATTGTCCCACATGCGGTGGGTCTGTTTCACAATATCCTTCGGGTGCTCTATCTGTCCCTTGTTGTTGATGCTGGCAGTACCAGAGATGATGACATGACGACGATCGGCATAATCGATATAGGTGCCACGCTCAAAGCTGACACCGTAGTCACTGGTACGGTTCAGATGGGTGGGCGCATAGAGATAATGTACCTGTTCTTTCTTGATACCAGCTATGGCGTAGTTGTCCATCTGCGTCATCACTTGTGGGTCGCAGGCACGACCACCAATGCCTGTTGAGGCAATGTAGTGGGTGTCTTCTGTGAGTCCCTGAGTGAAGAATACCTTGTTGCGGGCAGCGACCACACCAGCATAGTTGACGTCGACATCGTTGACGAAGAGCCATGTGCGGATGCAGTTGTCGGCCAGCGTGCAGCCCTCCTGAACCAGCTGCATGACATACTCGTTGAAGAGCAGGCGCGTCTGGTACTCGGAATTCTGGGCAGTGTTGTGGGCAGAGGCATTCCACAGATGGCGGAAGTCACCATGTGCTACCTCATAGAGTCCGCTGGGCAGCTGCTGACTGCTAACATTCGTCATCAGGTATACCCACAGTCCAATCTTCGAACCGTCGAGGGGAGCCTGTCCGATGATGCTCTTGGCACAGTCGCTGGTGTCTGCTAGCAATACGTCGTCGGCTTGGTTGGCTACGTCGCTGAGGAAGTAGCGCTTCAGCACGGCGGTGGCACCCTGCAGCTCGGTGGTCTTCAGCTGCTCATAGCTGTCGAGCACGGCATCCAGCTGTTGCTGGAATGTCAGCCCGTCAGCCTTGGCATGTATCATGACGTGGTATTCTGTTACCTCGCCATCACTGGTGAAACTGAATACCTCAGCCAGTGCATTGTCTGTTATAACGTTCTTGTTCACAGTAGTTTACTTGATATTCGGCTCTTCCAATCCCAGTCCCTTCTTCTTGTCGACAGCCTTCAGCACCAGACCCAGCAGCAGGGCGGCAACACCTAATGATGCCAGCATGATGAGTGGTGCAGTATAGTTGAGCTCTGTAGCACTGGTACCCTCAGGGTTGGTGGCATCAAGCACCTTACCGATAAGCAGGGGGAACAGCCACAGACCGATATTCTGAATCCAGAAGATCAGTGCGTATGCAGAGCCGATAACCTTGGCGTCTACCAGCTTAGGAACGCTGGGCCACAGTGAGGCAGGAACCAGCGAGAAGGATGAGCCGAGTACGAGGATGGTGATGTAGGCAATAACGACGCCACCAGTGGTGCTACCCTTGAACAAGGGAAGGATAAAGGCAAATGTCAGGTGGCAGAAGATGAGCAGCAATGAGCCCAGCATCAGCATGCTAACGGCCTTTCCGTGGTGATCCAGATACTTACCCAAGATAGGAGTGATGAGCACTGCCAGCAGGGGGAATACGGCGAAGATGCTACCTGCTGTCTGCTGCATGAAGCCCATATAGCAATAGGTGACGAGACCCAAGATGCTGAGGCCCAGCAGTCCGTACTTCTTGCCTGTCTTCTCCTGGAAGTTGCTGGCAAAACCTGTGGCAGCAACAAAGAGCATCAAAGCATACTGGATGTAGGTGACGGTATCTGTAGCCCAGAAAGAATTGGCATCAGGAGCAACGAGTGTCAGATTGCACTGCAGCATATTGACGGCATACTTCTGGAAGGGGAAGATGGCGCTATAATAGAGTACACAGAGCAGAGCTACCAACCAGAAACCGCTGTCGCTAAGAATTTTGCCAATGTCACTGATCTTGAAGGGATCGTCCTTCTCTTCTGCCTCACCAGTCTGTGCGTCGAGCTTCTGGTCCATCACGAAGTAGACGATAGTCATGATGAGTGCGATACACATCAGTACCACACCGAAAGCTACCGAACGGCTTACACTGACCTCGCCACCCAGACGGGCAAAAAACGGTGAGAAAATCATACAGGTGGCAACACCCAGACGGGCCAAAGCCATCTCAGAACCCATGGCCAGCGCCATCTCACGGCCCTTGAACCATTTCACGATACCACGGCTAACGGTGATACCTGCCATCTCGCAGCCACAACCGAAAATCATGAAGCCACTGGCGGCAAACTTAGCGGAAGCGGGCATACCCTCATAAAAAGGACTGACGCCTAACTCGTCGAAGACGGGGATGTAGTTGAGGTTGTTGGTAAACCAGGTCTCCAGTCCGCTACCAATGAAAGCCTCGCTGACGGCATACCACTTGATGCAAGCACCAACGAGCATGACAGCAGCACTAAGCACTGCTGTGAAGCGAACACCCATCTTGTCGAGGATGATACCTGCGAAGATGAGGAAGAAGGCAAACACGTTAAGGAATACCTCTGAGCCCTGCATGGTACCGAAGGCTGTAGAGTCCCAACCACGGGTTTCCTGCATGAGGTCCTTGATGGGCGAGAGGATGTCCATGAAGATATAGCTGCAGAACATGGCCATTGCCAGCAGCAGCAAAGCGGTCCAGCGCATAGCAGCGCTGTCACGAAGTGTTTTTTGAATCTGTTCAGTCATTGATTATAAATTAAATATTAAATATTAAAGATGAAAATTCATCTTTCATCTTTCATCTACTTCAGCCATTTATCCAAGAAGTCGAAGAATGTGCGCTGCCAGAGGATGCCGTTCTGGGGCTTCAATACCCAGTGGTTCTCGTCAGGGAAGATAAGCAGCTCAGCAGGGATGCCCTTCATGCGGGCTGCATTGAACGCTGACATTCCTTGAGTGGCATTGATGCGATAGTCCTTCTCGCCATGGATACACAGAATGGGGGTGTCCCACTTCTCTACCATCTTGTGGGGAGAATCGTGGTAGGTCTTCTTGGCACGAGGCATCTGTGGACGGTGCCAGTAGGCCTCGTCGTATTCCCAGTTAGAGAACCAGTTCTCTTCTGTCTCAGTGTACATAGCGGCAAGGTTGAAAGCACCATCGTGGGCGATGAAAGCCTTGAAACGCTTCTCGTGGATGCCTGCTAAGTAGTAAACGCTGAATCCACCGAATGAGGCACCGACAGCACCCAGACGGTTCTTGTCAACGAAAGGCAGGTTGTCGGCAGCATCATCGATAGCAGCCAGATAGTCCTGCATGCACTGACCTGTCCAGTCACCGCTGATCTGTTCTTTCCACTCCTGTCCGAAACCTGGCAGACCATGACGGTTAGGGGCAATCACCACGTAACCATTGGCGGCCATCATCTGGAAATTCCAGCGATAGCTCCAGAACTGGCTGACAGGACTCTGGGGACCACCCTCACAGAAGAGCAGGGTGGGGTATTTCTTGCCTTCTTCGTAGTTGGAGGGCAGCATGACCCATACCAGCATCTGCTTGCCGTCGCTGGTAGTCACCCAACGCTGCTGCATCTTACCCAACTGCAGCTGGTCAAGGATATGCTTGTTCTCAAACGAGAGTTGTTCAATCTTGGTCTTCTCGATGCTCTTACCAGGAGTTACCATATAGATGTCAGTAGGAGCAGAGAGGCTCTGGCGAGTTGCCAGTATGTGTTTGCCGTCATTGGCAAGCTGAAGTGACGTCCAGTCTGCCCAGTCTTCGGTAAGCTGTTTCACCTCTTTCTTGCTGTCTACATAATACATGTTGCAGCAACCATGCCATACGCTGAGGAAGTAGAGCTGCGCCAGCTTGTCTTTCTGGGGTGCCCAACAGAAGGCGTCAACATCGGATTGCCAGTCGATATAGCTCTTCTCACCTGTCGCCATGTTGTAGATACACAGACGGTTGAGGTCGGCCTCATAGCCGTCGCGCTCCATCGACTGCCAGGCAATATATTTACCGTCAGGCGAGAACTGTGGGTTCTGGTCGTAGCCCACATTGTTCTTCAGGTTCTCTGGGGCATTGACAGCCTGGATAGCCAGTGTGCGTGTGGGGTCTACTTTAGGTGCCTTGTAGTCGGCAGGCTTGCAGAGGTTACGTGTGGTCTTGGTAGCGACATCATAGAGGAAGATGTCAGAATCGGTAGAGATAGAATACTCCAGACCGGTCTTCTTGCGACAGGTGTAGGCTATCGTCTTTGAATCAGGACTCCATGCCAACTGTTCCATGCCACCGAAAGGCTCCATGGGACATTCGTAGGGCTCGCCCTCGATAATGTCGATACCGTTACCAGTGATGGCAAAACCATCGCCCGCAGTATAGACGAAGGGGTGCTGGATGCTCTCCACATAGTGATCCCAGTGGCGATACATCAGGTCTGTAACGCGACGACCAGTAGCTTTGGGCAGGTCGTCAGGGTTCTTCTTGATAACCTCATGGAAAGGAAGGCTCTTCAGGATGATAACCTTGCTGCGGTCTGGTGAGAACTGGAAGCCCTCTACATTGCCGTCAGTCTTGGACAGCTGGCGACGATCACTGCCGTCGAGCTTCATAGACCAGATTTCACCACCGGTGATGAAGGCTACTGTCTCGTTGTCCAGCCACTGAGGGTCGGTCTCGTTCTTAGCGCCTTTGGTCAGCAACTGCTGGCCGCTACCATCGGGGTTCATCATGTAAAGTACCTGATGGCTCTTGTTCTGCTTGACACTGTAATAGCCCACCTGATAGACGATGTGCTTGCCGTCGGGAGCAGCTTGGTAGCTGCCAATGCGTCCCATGGCCCACAGTGCCTCGGGAGTCATCTGCTTACTGCTTAACTTGATGTTACTCTTTCCAATCACTTGTGTTTCTTGTGCTTTTGTGCTGCCCAGCATGGTTAGTGCTAAAACAGCCAGAATTAGTGTTCTTTTCATGTCTAGTGATAATTTGCTTGCAAAGTTACGAAAAAACGAGAGAAAAGCCAAATTTATTTGAGCTTTTCCGAGTGCTGAGTAAGTTCGGCGTAGCCAAAGTAATAAAAATCAAGTGAAATGCCAAATAAAATGAGGGCAAAGTAAAGCCCCGATTCGGAGTAACCAAATCGGGGCTCTATCATGGTAGTAATTATTAACTTACTTTACTTGTTCACCTGGAACTTGGTGTCACCATCCTTGAAGAAGGCGTTGATCTGCTTGGCAGCAGCGATACCAGCGTTGATGTTGGCCTCGGCTGTCTGAGCACCCATCTTCTTAGGAGTAGAGAAGTAACGGCCTTCGAACTTCTGGAACTCGTCATTGGCATCGGGCATGATGTCGGTAACGAACTTCAAGTCCTCGCGCTCGGCCATCAACTTGATGAGGCCAGCCTCGTCGATGACTTCCTTACGGGCGGTGTTCACCAGCACGCCACCCTTCTTCATCTTACCAACAAGAGCGTAGTTGATGCTCTGCTTAGTTTCAGGAGTAGCAGGGATGTGCAGTGAAACGACATCGCAGGTCTCGAACAGTGCATCCTGGTTAGCTACAGCGTGAACGCCAGCTTTCTCGATAACCTCTGCAGGGCAGAAGGCATCGTAAGCATAAACGTCCATGCCAAAGCCTTTGGCGATGCGTGCTACGTTGCGACCTACATTACCAAATGCCAGAATGCCTAACTTCTTGCCTAACAGCTCGCTACCGCTCTTGCCGTTATAGAAACCACGAACGGCCATAACCAGCAAACCGAATACCAATTCGGCTACGGCGTTAGCATTCTGACCAGGAGTGTTCTCAGCTACTACGTTGTGAGCAGTAGCTGCAGCCAGGTCGATGTTGTCGTAACCAGCACCAGCACGAACTACAATCTTCAACTGCTTGGCAGCGTCGAGTACCTCAGCATCTACCTTGTCCGAACGGATAATCAGCGCGTCAGCATCCTTCACAGCGTCAAGCAACTGAGCCTTCTCAGTATATTTTTCCAGCAGGGCCAGCTCATTGCCAGCGGCCTCTACTTCTGCCTTGATACCATTGACAGCAGCTGCTGCAAATGGCTTCTCTGTTGCAACTAATACTTTCATAAAGATCTAATGTTTAATCTTTAATCTTTAATTTTTAATCTTTAATTTTTAATTAGTGCTGAGCCTCGAACTCCTTCATGCAAGCTACGAGAGCGTTGACACCCTCGATGGTCTGGGCGTTGTAGCAAGAAGCGCGGAAACCACCAACTGAACGGTGACCCTTCACACCAACCATGCCCTTTGAAGTAGCGAAGTCGAGGAAGTCCTTCTCCAGCTCCTTGTACTCGTCAGCCATCACGAAGCAGATGTTCATCAGTGAACGGTCCTCTGCATTGGCAGTGCCACGGAACATCTTGTTGCGGTCAATCTCACCATAGACAATCTCTGCACGCTGCTGAGCCAGCTTGTCCATAGCCTCTACACCACCGTTCTTCTTGATCCAACGGAGGGTCTCAAGAGCAGAGTAGATAGGCACTACAGGAGGAGTATTGAACATAGAACCCTTGTCGACGTGTGTGCGATAGTCGAGCATGGTAGGAATCTCACGAGGAGCCTTGCCCAGTGCATCGTCCTTCAGGATGGCGATGGTTACACCAGCCATAGCGAGGTTCTTCTGAGCACCAGCATAGATGGCATCGTACTTAGCAACGTCGATAGGACGGCTGAAGATATCTGAAGACATGTCGGCAATCAGACGAACGGGAACGTCGAGGTCCTTGCGAATCTCAGTACCGTAGATGGTGTTGTTCGTAGTGATGTGCAGATAGTCAGCATCAGCGGGAACGCTCCAGTCCTTGGGAATGAATGTATAGTTGGCATCAGCAGAAGAAGCAACTTCTACTACCTCACCAAACAGTTTGGCTTCCTTCATAGCCTTCTTGGCCCATACACCTGTGTTCAGGTAGGCGGCCTTCTTAATCAGGAAGTTGTAGGGAATCATGCAGAACTCCAACGATGCACCACCACCGAGGAAGATTACTGAGTAACCCTCAGGAACCTGCAGCAGTTCCTTAACCAGAGCTACGGCCTCGTCAACGACGGGCTGAAAATCCTTTGCACGATGGCTGATCTCCATCAGCGAGAGACCAGAACCGTTGAAGTCTAAACACTGTTGTGCGGTCTTCTCAATGACCTCGCGGGGGAGCATTGAAGGACCGGCGTTAAAGTTGTACTTCTTCATTTTAAATTGTTTTTATTTGTGATACGTTTCTATGATTTCTATTTTTGCGGTGCGAAATTACACTTTTTATTTGAATTGGGCAAATATTTGAGCATAAATTAAGTAAAATATACGTTTTTCCTTGCATTTTGTCAACTCTGCCTAGCAATTACCTCAAATCTTCAACGATTGTCTTAATACCTTTTATCTTTTCGCCCCGTGTCTGGCGTAATACTTGTTTCAGTTTTTCGCGCTTGATGGCGACATATGTATAACGGTCTTTGACATCAATGCGACCTATCATGTCAGCAGTCAGACCGCCAGCTTTGCAGAGGAATCCCACAATGTCGCCCTTTGAAATCTTGTCTTTCTTGCCCTTGCCGATATAGATGGTGGCCATCTTGGGGAGGGCTGGTACTGTTTGTTGCGATTCAGTCGCAACATACTCCTCAACATCGCCCTCCACATATTCAGGAATATGCTCCTCGCTATTCAGGATAAAGAACGAGCGACCTTTGGCATCCCAGCGGGCAGTACGGCCCACACGATGGATGTAGCCATCCTCGCTCTCTGGCAGGTGGTAGTGGATGATGTTCTCGATGTTGGGAATATCCAGACCGCGAGAGGCTAAGTCGGTGCTGACAAGCACGTTAGCCGAACCATTGCTGAAGCGGTAAAGGGCAGCCTCGCGCTCTTTCTGTTCCAGTCCACCGTGGAAACAGCTGGTAACAAACCCTTGTTCTACGAGATAGTTGTTGACGCGCTCTACCGACTCACGGTAATTCAGGAAGACGATGCTGCTGGCGTCGCCAAACCCCAAAAGCAGCTGCTTGAGCGTCTCCAGCTTGTCTTTCTGAGGACTATGCACCTCGTAGAGCGTGATGCGCTCAGAGGTCTGCTCGTCATCAGGCAGGAAGTCTATCAGCGTGCCTTTCTTCGACATGTTGACAAACTGCGGAATCTGCTCCAGATTGGTGGCCGACAACAGGATGCGGCGCTCTAAGCCAGGCAGACTCTTGATAAGTTTCTGCATTTCAGCATGGAAGCCCATCTCCAGACACTTGTCAAACTCATCGATGACGAGATAGCGGATGCCGTAGCGTGAGATGTTCTCCTTGTCCAAGTGGTCGTTCAGTCGTCCTGGCGTACCAAAAACGATTTGTGGGCGTACGTCTTTCAGCACTTTGTGTTCATCCATGGCTGCTCGTCCACCATAGCAGGCGGTAGAGCGAATGCCGCACCCCATGCTCTGCAGTACTTGATGCGACTGTAGCGCCAGCTCTCTGCCTGGCGTAATTATCAGGGCTATTGGCTGTTGGCTATTAGCTGTTTGCTCTTTTTCAATGAGTTGTACAAGGGGTAGCAGATAGGCCAGCGTCTTTCCCGTACCAGTGGGTGACAGTAAAACAACATCACCGTCGGAGCCCAATATGGCTTCGGCGGCGTGTTGTTGCATCTCGTTTAGCTCGGTGATGTGGAGTTTTCGGAGTATTTGTTCAATATCCATGTTAGACAGCCCCCTCCCTTTGGAGGGGGTGGGGGGAGGCTTCTTACTTCTTCTCTTCCTTCTTGGCCTCAGTCTTCAGCGTAGACTTGTAGCGCTTGTTCAGACCGTTGATGACGTCGTTGGTGATGTCAAAACGCTTGGCGGCATACAGGATGTTGTCGCCCTGCTTGGTCAGGATGAGGTCAAACTTCTTATCCTTATTATATGCTGCGAGGAAGTGCTGCAGTGAGTCACGCAGACCCTCGTTATACTTGTTGGTCTCGTTGGCCAACTCGTTCTCCAGACGAGCCTGCAACTCCTGCAGGCTCTGCTGCTGGCGCTGGATGGCTGCCTGCTGGCTCTCAGCCTGCTCACGACTGGTGAAACCGTTGTTCTGCAACTTCTGCTGGAAGTTGGCAGCTGCGTTCTGCAGAGCCTGACCCTTCTGGTTCAGTGTATTACGGGCATTGGTGCTCTTCTTCTGCAGAATGAGGGTGAACTCTTTGCAGAACTCATACTGAGTCATCAGCGAGTCTACCTCTACATAAGCAATCTTGATGTTGCCAGTGCTCTCTCCTGCGGCAGCTGCAGCAGGCTGTTCGTCCATCTTGGGGCTTGCGTTGTTGCAAGAAGCCAGTGCTACTACTGCAGCAGCGGCCAGAAACATGTTCTTTTTCATTGTTGTTTTTATTATTTTTTCTTTTCGTTATTTCGTTATTTCGATATTTCGATGTTTCGATGTTTCGAGAATTTTAAGACTTCTCATTGACTGCGAAACGGCTCTTGCGACGCATCTCACGATCCTGATCCATGACACAGTGGATGCCACGGTCACGCATGGCCTGACTGTCGTGGATATGCTGCGACGAGAAGGTTCCATCCTTGCGTGAAAGTACTTTCACCAAGAAAAAAGCCATGCCTATAGCAATTATTAACGTGGTCAATAGCAGTATTTCCATTTAAAATGATTAATTTTGCGGGTGCAAAGTTACAAAGAAAGATTTGACATTAAAAATTAAATATTAAAATAATCATTAAATATGAATAAAAGTGAGTTAAAACCTGCTGTGGTCTTCGAACAATTTGCGAAGATTAACCAGATTCCACGCCCTTCGAAGCGTGAAGAGAAGATGATTGCCTACCTGAAAGAGTGGGGCGAGAGCCACGGACTGGCAACCAATGTTGACGAGACGGGCAATGTCATTATCCGTAAACCTGCCACACCAGGTATGGAGAACCGTAAGACCGTCATTCTGCAGAGTCACATGGATATGGTGTGTGACAAACTGGTGGACTATCAAATAGACTTTGACAACGACCCCATCAAGACCTACATCGATGGTGAGTGGCTGACTGCCGAAGGTACCACACTGGGTGCCGACGATGGTATCGGCTGTGCGATGGAACTGGCGCTGTTGGAGAGCAACGACATCGAGCATGGTCCTATCGAGTGCGTCTTCACGCGTGATGAAGAGACGGGTCTGACGGGTGCTGAGGGTATGAAGGCCGGTTTCATGACGGGTGACTACCTCATCAACCTTGACTCAGAGGACGAGGGCGAGATCTTCGTCTCTTGTGCCGGCGGTCGTAACACTACCGCTAAGTTCTCCTTCCAGCGCACTGAGGTGCCTGCAGGCTATTTCTTTATGCGTGCCCAGCTGAAAGGACTCGTCGGTGGCCACTCTGGTGACGACATCAACAAGCAGCGTGCCAATGCCATCAAGCTGTTAGGACGTTTCCTGTTCCAGACCATCAACCGCTACGAGGGTGTCCGTCTGGCTCAGTTCAATAGTGGTAAGATGCACAATGCCATTCCTCGCGATGGTATGTTTGTCATCGCTGTTCCCAACGCACTGAAGGAGAATGTCAAGGCCGACTGGAACGTCTTTGCTGCCGAGGTGGAGGAAGAGTTCTGCGTTACCGATACACAGATGGTATGGACGATGGAGTCTACCGATGCCGAGCCTGTCATTGAGAACAGTGTAGCACGTAACTTCATCTATGCCCTGCAGGCTGTCGACAATGGTATCTATGCCATCTGTCAGGACCCTGCGCTGAACGGTATGGTGGAGACCTCCAGCAATATCGCCAGCATCGAGACCACCGATGGTGCTATCAACATCGTGTCGTCACAGCGCTCTAATGTGATGTCAAACCTCGACAATATGTGTGCCACCATTGAGGCTTGCTTTGCTTTGGCTGGTGCTGAGGTGAAGCACTCTGACGGCTATCCTGCCTGGAAGATGCGCAGTCATAGTGACCTGCAGCGCATCGTCAAGGAGTCGTATGTCAAGCTGTTTGGCAAGGAGCCTGTTGTTCGTGGCATCCATGCAGGTCTGGAGTGCGGCCTCTTCTCTGAGCGCTATCCCAACCTCGACATGGTTTCGTTCGGTCCTACGCTGCGCTTTGTGCATACTCCTGAGGAACGTCTGCTCATCCCTACTGTGCAGATGGTATGGGATCACCTGCTTGACGTACTGAAGAACATTCCCACTGTCTAATGTTCAATGGTCAATGTTCAATAAATATATATATATAATAGGTGTGATGCTGTTGCTGACTGCTTGTGGTCAGCAACAGCGTGCCAAGTCTGTTGTCAAGGACTTTATGGAGACCTATCAGAAGGGTGATGTCGACTATTTGGAGTTCTCGGACGTAGACTCCACCAAGATGCTGAGCGACTCCCTCATCAATGCCTTGCAACAGCAGGCAGGCAAGAAGGTGAGCTTCCAGAAACGTAACAGTACGACACTGTTGCTGATTCGTGCCAAGTATCTGTTGGATGACGATACCTGCAGCACGACGTTCTACCTCGACCCCTCAACGATGGGTGTGGTAGCTTGTAAGCAGAACTGAATAATACGGAGCATGGGCTGTGCTCCGTATTATTTTTTCTAATTTTTTTTGCTATCGCTGCAATGTTTTGATATTTTCTGTCGTATATATAGACAGAAGGACATAAAAGATGATAACCGAAATCGACATAAACCTCCTGCAGGGACTGAGGCAACAAAGTCCTCAAGCACAACAGCAGACACTCGAGCGCTATGGCCGCGATGTCTTTGCCCAAGTGGTAAGACTCGTTACCGTTGTCGAGAATGCTGAGGAGGTCTATCAGGACGTGTTCATCAAGGTCTTTAGGAACATCGGACAGTATGACGCAGAGAAGTCATCGCTGAGAACATGGATATCGCGCATCGCCTACAACGAGTCTATCACATTCCTGCGCCACAAGCGCCTGCCGATGGTCTACTATGAAGACCGTGAGGGCGAGGCCGAAAGACTGTCGGACGCAGAGGTAGAGGCCACCTTCGGACAACCCAATCCGGAAACGGTACAACTCATCAGGGCCGCCCTGCAACACCTGCCACCCGACGAGAGAGCCATCATCACGATGTTCTACTATGAAGAGATGAGTCTGAAAGACATTGCTTACGTGACAGAGTCGTTACCCACAACGGTAGCCTCGAAGTTAAGCAGAACGAGAAAGAAATTATATAAAATTATCAAAATGTTACAGTCATGAATGAGGATCAGCTAAACACATTACGACAGCAGGATATCAATCTGCGTGATGCCATCCGTATGGACGAGATGGAGCGTCCTCAGATGCCTGCCGACCTCAATGCCCGACTGATGAAGCGGGTGGGCGAGGAGAGTGCTAAGCCCCAGCGTCGTCGCTTGCTGTGGCCCTGGATAGCAGCAGCCTGTGTGGCAGCCGTCATCGCTGTCTACCTGACACCACCAAAGGCCTCTTCCCCAACCCCTCTCCAAGTAGAGAGGGGAGTGGTTGCACAGAAAGAGTGTCAGCCAAAGGTGGAGACGCCTTCGATAGAACAGCCTTCGACGGAATTACCTGCCAAGCAACCCGTACAGACTCCCGTCAAGCGTATCGTTGCCAAGGTGCAGCCCAAAGAGGTGGAGGTGAGTGAACCTGTTGCAGAAGAACCACTGCTGGCACAGGAAGTGGAAGCTCCCGTAGCGGAAAAGAAAGCCAAAGTGGAGCGTACTGTCACCCTTACGGAGCGCGACATCCCCATCACTCGCCCAGAGAACTACAAATATACTCCAGAAGAAATCGCCCTCATGAAGAAGCTGGCCAACGAGGCCTACCTGAAATGGGTGGAATTAGAAATGGAGATTGCAAAAAATAATTTAGAACAAACAGCCCAAAATCAATAATTATGAAACGTTTATTTATCATGCTGCTCATCGCTTGCAGCGCCATTACAACCATCAGTGCCCAGCAGAAGGGCAAGCAGGACAACGTGCCTTATAATGTCAAAGCACTGTTTTATAGCATTATTACTACTTGGGGAGATCCTAATGAGGTATATTCGGTTAACAAGAATCCCGAAACGAATCAGATAGAGTCGAGCGTTAGGATTACCACCTTCTCTGCCGATAACGACAAGTTTCCCCACATGGCAGGTAAAGTATATCTGAATACCAGTGTCATCAGCGATGCTTTTAAGAAGGATGAGCCTAAGTCATACCAGATACTCCATATCACGCCTGGCGACTTTAAGAGATTCTCTCTAAAGGCTGTTAATGAAGACGGACAGAGCGAGACCTATCAAATCCGTAACAACAATGATGAAGAGATGTGGCTGATGTGCTGCAAGAATCCCGATAACCCCAAATTGCGCGATGCCTACGCCATCAAGTGGGTAATCACTAAGGAGGGTACCAAGGTCAATGGAATGGTTTATCAGATAACCTCTCTGCGTCCCGACAAGTACGAGAAACCTTTAGACTACTCTAAGCGAATGTTCAAGATTGAAGGTCGTGTGGACGATGAGATCAAGGATTCACTCTACAATATCTATATTGCCGAATCTCGTGAGGCTCTCTACAACCTCGAAGACCACGAGTATGTGGCTTGCATCCCCGTAGTCAACAAGCGCTTCGAGTGGCAGACAGAGCTCACTAAGCCCTGTGTTGGTCGTCTGCGCTGCATCTTCCCTGATGGTTCACTTTGCTCAGCATGGATTGATCTCGACTTTGTACCAGGTGAGACCTATCACATCACCGTACACAATGGCTATTACGACGAAGATAAGGACTACGAGCGCCGTGTAGGTCGCCAGTCTGGCAAGAGTCTTATTGCAGAAACCGTCAAGGTTGTCGATGATGTGCCCGCTGAGTATCATAAAGCAAACCCCATTGAGGATGAGTTTGAAACGTGGCGCAAGACATTAAGCGCTCAGCAGGAGTTAGAGTTCAAAATAAAGGGCGAAAGAGTGCAAATGGAGATAGAGAAACTCGGCAAACAATATGATTTCATCAAATCAATACTCAAAGGCTCTAACTCAGGTTATCAGATTGATCTTACCTTTAAGGAGATTCTTAAGATTAACGAGAATATTGAAGCCAAGTGGGTGGATGTCTTCAAGCTCTTCAAGAAAAGAAATATGCCAAAGGCTGCTTACCCCAAGATTTATAAAGAGATTATAGAACTCTATACAGGCCAACTTCGCGAAATTGACAATTACTACAAGAAGCATGGCGCTATGAGTAAGGAAGCTCGCAAGGTCAATTCCTACGTACTCAAGCAGAACGAGAAGTACATGGATGCTATGGAGAAGTGCATAGCTGAATAAGAAAAGAAATGAGAGAGGCCGCCGTCCGCCTCTCTCATTCTTTTTGTTATATGCGCTCTACCTGCTTCACACCCCTCACAGTGCGAAGCTTTTTCATGAGTGCTTCCAGGCGGGTGTTGTCATCAATCATGATGGTCAGGTTGCCGCTGAACAGTCCGTCGTGCGAGTCGATATTGATGCTACGCAGTATCAGTTTCTCGTCGCGCGAGATGATGTTCGTCAGGTTGTTCACGATGCCAATGTCGTCGTTGCCGATGATGCGCAGCGTGATGGCATACTGCGAGGCACCCTTGCCGCTCCACTTGGCCTTGACGATGCGGTAGCCAAAGCGTTTCTTCAGCTCTGGGGCGTTGGGACAGTCCTCACGGTGTATCTTGATGCCGCCATTGATGGTGACGAAGCCGAAGACCTTGTCGCCATAGATGGGCTGACAACAACGTGCCAACTGGTAGTCGATGCCTTTCAGGTTGCGGTCGATAACGAGCACGTCGTCTGCCATCTGGTTGGTGGCTGCCGCGTGCTTCGAGTTCTCCAGCACGAAGTTGGCAGCACTCTCAGCCACGTTATTGCCCGTGACGGGCTGGTCGCCCTGTTGCAGTTCTATGTATTTCTCGATGATGACGGCAGGGTCTAACTCGCCATTCGCCACCTGACGGTAGAAGTCGCTGACCTCTTTGAAACCCAGCTTGCGGATGAGCAGCTGCATGATGCTGTCCTCCATCTCCAGCTTGCGGTTCTTGAACTTGCGTTCCAGCATCTCCTTGGCAAAGAGACCTTCCTTGACCTGTGTCTCCTTCAGTGCCAGACGAATCTTCGAGCGGGCTCGTGACGTCTGTGCAATGTTCAGCCAGTCTTGCTTAGGCTTCTGGTTGGCGCTGGTCATAATCTCCACCTGGTCGCCGCTTTGCAGTGGTTGGCGGATGGTTACCACTTTGCCGTTGATGCGGGCACCCGTACACGCACTGCCCACCTTTGAGTGGATATGGTAGGCGAAGTCGAGGACAGTGGCACCCTTGGGAAATTTAAACAGGTCGCCCTTGGGCGTGAACACAAAGACCTCGTCTTCATAGAGATCCATCTTGAACTGGTCCATAGCCTCCATGCCGTCGCTGGTCTCCAGCATCGAACGGATATTGGTAAGCCACTCGTCCAGCCCCGATTCACCCTTGACACCTTTATAGCGCCAGTGGGCAGCAACGCCTCGTTCGGCAATCTCGTCCATGCGCTCTGTGCGTATCTGTACCTCTACCCACTTCTGCTCAGGACCCAGCACAGTGATGTGCAGCGATTCGTAACCATTCGACTTCGGCACGCTGAGCCAGTCGCGCAGACGCTTGGGGTTAGGCTGGTACATCGAGGTGACAATGGCAAAGGCCTGCCAGCAAAGGGATCTCTCAAGCCTTTCCCCGACCCCTCCCAAAAGGGAGGGGAGCCCTGGCGCCCGTTTTTCTTGCTGCGGTCTGTTCTCCCCTCCTTCTTGGGAGGGGATGGGGGTAGGCTGTTCTATGATGATGCGGATGGCGAAGAGGTCGTAGACGCCCTCGAAGGGACACTTCTGCTTCTTCATCTTCTGCCAGATAGAGTGTATCGACTTGGTGCGCCCCTTGATGTGAAATTTGATGCCTGCCTCCGTAAGTCGCTGACTGATAGGGCCGATAAAACGCTCGATGTAAGCGTCGCGGCTCTTTTTCGTTTCGCTCAGCTTCTCCTTAATATGATAGTAGGCGTCGTGCTCCAGATATTTCAGCGACAGGTCTTCCAGCTCACTCTTCAGCTTGTACAGACCCAACTTGTGGGCTAGGGGAGCATAGAGATAGGCAGCCTCCTGCGATACCTCACGACGATGGCTCTCTCGATCCACGCCAATTTCTTCCCCTCCTTTTGGAGGGGACAGAGGGGAGGCTATATCCTTTATCTGTCGCATCAGGTTCACGCGGTCAGCAATCATAATGAGAATGACGCGCATGTCCTCGGCAAACGACAGCAACAGGTTGCGGAAGTTCTCTGACTCAATGACAGGATTCTTCTGGTACAACTCCTGAATGCGCTGCAGACCATGCAGGATGCGGGCTACCGACTCACCGAGCTGGTCTTTTACCTCGTCGATGGTGATCAGTCCTTCCTCTACGCTGGGGCGTAGCAGTACTGCTAACACGCTGTCGCGCTTAAGACCAATCTCGTCAACAACCAGCTGAGCAGTCTGGAAAGAGAGTAGGATAGGGTTCAGACCGAACACGTTGCGCTGTAGCTGCTTGGTCTCCAGGGCCTGCAGCATGTGATGGCGCATATATTCCTCATCACCGTCGTGCAATGATGGTGATACTTCTTCGCGTATCTTCTGATACAGCGCTAGTGTCTCTTCTTTTTCCTCTGTGGTAAATTCTAGTTTTTCTGTCATGTTTAGAACGCTACACCGCGCCATTCCACCTTACCGCTATTCTCGGTACCGATGCGAACGAGGGCCAGTCTCTTGACCGTTGCAGGTACGTCGTGGGCAGTGATGGTGACCTTGACGGGCACGCCACTAATCAACTCCATATTCTTGTTAGGGGCTATTGAGCAGTTGTATGAGTTACCCTCTGTGTCAACTACTCTGATGTTGGTGAACTCGAGATTTATGTCATCGTCCTTCTCGTTCTGGAACGTTGCTGCAAACAGCAAGTCTGAATCCTCGCGAGCGGCAGTCTGTAAAGTACAGGTGACATCTTCTATTGTCGAAGTAGCCTTCTCTGCAGATACTTGGAACGGGCCATTGGTGACGCCATCCCACATGTCTTTACCAACATTTTCGGCAATTTTACCCAACTGCTTAAAGAACTGAGCATGAGACTGCTGAGGAACCATCAGGAACATGCCAAACAATAAAGTCATCAAAATCTTCTTCATAGTTTCTTCATTTTAAGTGGTTTATTTGCTGCAAAGATAGTGAAAAAATACTAACAACCAAAACTTTTCCCCTTTTTTTCATCTTTCTTTAATAGTTTCTTTGTTTGTTAGTTCTAACTTTTATTGACTTCAATATTTTAATTCTATAGTCTTTCTATAACAATCAATTAACTTGTCTGTACATGCGGATACGTTATATTTTTGAATGAGTGAATTACGCAGTTGGGGCTGCGACTTGTTGTCTTCTAAAGCTCTCATAACGGCTTGGCCTATGTCATCAATATCGTATGGATTAACCAGTTGAGCTAATCCTTTTTCGTAATACTCCTTAGGACCTCCCAGATTTGTGATAACAATATTGCAACCATGAATGGCTGCTTCCAGTGCAACCAAACCGACTCCTTCATTTAAGCTAGGAAGTGCAAAGACCTTGGCACGATTGTAGAGTGATATGAGTTCCTCGTCGCTGACAAAACCTAGTATTTCTATATTTGGGGCATCACCAACCAACTGCCGCAATTTGGCTTCGGACGCAGCATTGCCTTTATTTCCTACTAGTTTTAAAGGGAAACCATACTTGCGGGCAGCGCGAATGAGATTGGGGACATTTTTCCGTGGTTGGGTCATGGTACCTGTAAACAGACAGAATGATTCTTTTTCTATTGCCGGATCATAGCAATCTTCACGATAGGAGAGTGGGACAATATCCACCTTTTTGTCGTCAATATTATAGCCTCTCCGCAAGTAGTCGGCTTCATAGTCAGTGCGGGCCAAAAACAGCTTGATGTCTGAGCGCAACTGACGCAAGGCATAATTCTGTGAGAACAGTCTAAGGCGGCTGCACCCAAAATGAGTGGCTAATCGGTATTTCCACATCGGCGTGTTGGTATCGATGATTGGGGAGAACACAAAGTTTGGATTGATGCCGCTCCCCCAGTGTATCATATCATAGTTCCAAAGACCAAAGCCAAAGACATGGACTATGTCATAGGATTTCCAGTTGTAGTGTCCCCAAGGATTGATACGATCTACCTGATGCCCCTTTCGTATTAATTCTTGTGCCCAAATCTCTGCTTGCATCTTGCTGCCGTCTCCTGCTCCCATATAACAGGCTCCAGGATACATGATAAAGGCTATTTTCATATTTCTTCGTTTGTTTTTCTTTGCAAAGATACGAAATATATTGTAAAATTGTGTCTAATATTCGCAATAATTTTGTATCTTTGCACAAAATATCGACATTATGCGAATACTCTTCCTTGTATATCATGGTTTCTCTGAGCATAGCGGTATCTCAAAGAAGATTCACTATCAAGTGAAAGGACTGAAAGAGAATGGTCATGATGTGCGATTGTGCTATTATGATTTTGACGAGGGTGGCCATCGTTGCCGCTATGTTGATGGTGAGATTATAAAAGACTATGGTGCTGGCTCTTGGGCTGCCATCCGCCAGCGTGTAGATTATAGCTGTATCTATGACTATTGTGTTCGTGAAGGCATAGAGCTTGTTTATGCTCGCTGTTTCCAGAATGCCAATCCATGGCTTATTAGTTTCTTTAAGAAGCTGCGAAAGGCGGGAGTTCATGCTGTAACGGAAATTCCGACCTATCCATATGACGAGGAGTTTAAGAATTTTGATTGGAATGCACGTTTGGGATTGAAGATAGATCAACTATTTCGTCATCGCTTATATAAACAGATGGATGCTTTAGTCACTTTCAGTGATGCTGAACGTATCTTCGGACAACGTACCATTCGTATCAGCAATGGTGTCGATTTCGATAGCATTCCCCTCCATCAGCCATCATCCGTCAGCCATCAGCCATCAGAACTTCATCTCATTGGTGTTGCTGAGGTTCACCCATGGCATGGTTTTGATCGGGTAATAGCAGGAATCGGTGAGTACTATCGCCAAAAGCAAGTTGCAAATATCCATCAACCAGATGTTTATTTCCATATTGTAGGTGGTGTGCATCCATTTCACATGAATAACGTATTTAAGCCACTATTGGATAAATATCAGCTATATGATAAGGTCGTTTTTCATGGTCAACTGTTTGGTGACGAATTGACCAATGTCTTTAATCAGTGTCAGTTTGCCATTGGTTCATTAGGTCGTCATCGTAGTGGTATCACTGTAATTAAGACCTTGAAGAACCGCGAGTATGCTACGCGTGGCATTCCTTTTATTTATAGTGAATCGGACAGCGATTTCGACCACCAACCTTATGTATTGAAAGCACCTGCAGATGAGTCTCCTATTAATATTCAACAAATTATTGAATTTATGAATCACTTCATGTTGGAGCCTAAAGAAATCCGCAAAACTGTGGAACATTTGACGTGGAAAATCCAGATGCAGGAAGTGATAAATTCTTTAATCTAAGTTATTATGGCATACGAAGTAACTATAGGAATACCCGTCTACAATGTAGAGAAATACATTCGTCTGACGATGGACTCAGCGTTAGCACAAACGTTTGAGAGTATTGAGTTTCTTATACTGGACGATTGTGGCACAGATAGTTCTATTGATATCGTTCGTGAATATCAGCAGACGCATGCTCGTGGTAAGGATATTCGTATTGTACGTCAACCTCAAAATGGTGGAATTGGACGTGCTCGAAATAGAATTGTTGAGGAAGCCCAAGGCCGTTATTTGTATTTCCTCGATGCTGATGATTTGATGATTTCAACTACGATTTCTCTCATGATGTCTGCTGTTTTGAAATATCATGCCGAGATAGTTATGGCATCATACCAACAGGTAGAATTATATAATGATAAACCCCAAAATAAATTGTTTCATTTTTCCCACTTGTTTTTTTCAAAGCCTGATGAACTGGCAACATATGCTTTTAGTCATTACGGAGCGTTGCAGGCCAATATATGGAATGTACTATTGGATTTGAATATAGTCCGAAAGTACCATTTGCAGTTTGTTAATACAAACTTTTGGGAGGACATGGTATTTAAATATGATTTAGTTACATATGTAACTCGTGCTGTACTTCTGCCAGATGTGACATATTCATATATGTGTCGAGAAAATACACTGTCTAATTTTCAGAAGAGGGATACAATTGGTAAGGATGAGATTCTGCGGAATGTGGAGACTATGAATACGCTAAAATATCGTTATGAAAGGTTGTTAGGGAGACCGTATTTCTCAAAATGGCTCAATTTCATTTTGGATACTGATTACTACATTATTAGTGAGGTACTTAAGAAACGTGATAAGATTTATCCATGGATTAGTGATTTAGAACTGCGTAGCTTTTTGCATTCCCCTTTATCAATTTTCCAAACTTTGCGTTATGGAAATTATCGCAGTTATCTTTATAAGTTGTTAAGTATATTGCCGGAGGGAATAACGGTAAGAATAATAAAAAACTTTGTTGGTAGAAAACTTAAGTATAACAGTGTGATATGATAAAAATAGTTTATTTTTATGAAAGTTTTATCCATAGAGGGGGAACAGAACGCATCCTTATAGAAAAGATGAACTGGCTCTCCGATTATGGTTTTGAAGTCATCGCACTGACTAGCGAGCAAGGAAGTCATTCATTTTCTTTTGACTTATCTGCTAACGTGAAACACATTGATTTGAACGTACGTTTCTTTACTCTCTACCAATACTCTGTTTTCTTTCGCTTCTTTAAAATGTGGAGGATGAAGCGCTTGTTACAAAGGAAGTTCAACGATTTTATTGAAGAACACTCTCCTGACATTGTTATCTGCACGACCTATATCGCTACCTACCTGTCGGTGATGGTTGATTGCCCGCTATCGTTTAAGAAAGTTGCAGAGTCTCATATTGATAAACGTTTCCTTATTAATAATGATTATTTAAACAGGAAGAGTTTGTTGCATTTGTGGAAATCTAAATGGGAGTTGAAAATGACAGAAAAGCTCGTTAGGCATTTCGACCTCCTTGTTACGTTAAACCCAACTGACGCTAATGATTGGGCGCCTTTTGTCAAGACTAAAATTATTACTAATACAGTTCACCAAAATGATACAGGCAAGATATCAAACGGAAGCAGTAAGCATGCAATATTTGTAGGACGCTATACAGAACAGAAAGGGCTTGACGATTTACTTGCAATTTGGGGACTGGTACATAAATTTCACTCCGACTGGCATCTAGATTTGTATGGTGATGGGGAGAAGCGTGATGAACTATTTGCTCAAGCAGAACGAATGCATGCAAATATACATATACACATGTCCACTGCTAATATTTTTGAGAAATACGTGGATAGTTCTATCTTCCTGATCGCCTCTCACTACGAACCTTTTGGGCTCGTTCTTCCCGAAGCAATGTCATGTGGTCTGCCTGTTGTGGCTTTCGAAGCGGATGGCCCCTGTAAAATAATTACTGATGGTGTTGATGGCTTCCTAATTGAAAATAGAAATATTAAGAAGTTTGCTGATTGTGTCTGTCAACTGATTGAGAATAAGTCGTTGCGCTTGAAGATGGGACAGGCTGGTATCTTATCTGCACAGCAATATTCTAGAAATCAAATTATGCCCCAATGGAAAGAATTGTTTGAATCTTTAGTGAATTTGTAAATATGAAGATTGTGTTTGTATTAAGATCCGTAGTTCTTATGGGAGGAATAGAGCGGGTTGTCATTGATAAAGCAAATTGGTTAGCTGATAGAGGGCATGATGTCACGTTGTTAACCTATGAACAGGGAGATCATCCATTCTCCTTCCAACTCTCTCCTAATGTCTGCTATATTGATTTGAATTGCCGCTATTTTACAGTTTATAAACATAATTTCCTTTTACGGCCTTTTGTTAAATATAGAATGAAGCGAACATTTAGGAAAAGGCTTCATTCTATAGTAGAAAGATTACATCCAGATGTCATGGCAGTACCTCACAATCTGAACGAGTTTCAGAATGAAATAACTTCAATGTCGCCTTTTGTCCCAATTGTATATGAAGCACATAGTACCTCTGTGGAGTTATTAAAAGCTAATGTTGTTAGTAGATGGCTGAAATACTATCGCATTATAAAGGTATTGAAAAAAGTGAATATGGTAATTACGCTAACCCATGGTGATGCATTGTTTTGGAGAAAGCACTTCAATAATGTTAAGACTATACCGAATCCAGTATCAATGTCGGTTGACAATTTGGTTGATAGTAAAAAGGAAGTGGGAAGAATTCTTTATGTTGGGAGATTAAACTCAGTTAAAAGAGTAGATAGGCTGATACAAGCATTTGCAATGATTGCTGACAAGTATCCAGATTGGCATATTGATATTTACGGTGAGGGTGAAGAAAAGGCTTACATTGAAAAGTTGATTCAATATTGTCATCTAGCTAAGAGGGTAAAACTATTTGCCCCAAGTAGTCAAATTTATGATGAATACAGAAATAGTCAATTTCTTGTTCTGTCTTCTGATAGTGAAAGCTTTTCGCTGGTAATTGTTGAAGCAATGGCATGTGGTTTACCAGTTGTTTCTACAGATTGTCCATTTGGGCCTCGTGATATTATTGAAGATGGTAAGACTGGCCTTTTGTCGCGTTCAGATTCAGAAGATTTAGCTGCAAAAATGGAATGGATGATAATTCATACTAAGGAACGTGAAGAAATGGGGAAGCGTGCACATCAGGCAGTGGTTAAATACAAGAAAGATGTAGTGATGAAGGAGTGGGAACATGCCTATTTGTCAGTTCTTCAGTGACGATGCAATTCTTTCCAATGACATCTTTATCTTTTTGATATCTTATTTTTTATATACTATTTGCGCATATTGATAGTATATATTTATGAAAAGGTGTGGCATCTTTTTAACCATAAATGTGATGAGTTTTTGTTGGATGCTATGGGTGAAATTTAAATCAGGAGCCTGAAAGTTGATGTAATTCATCAACACATATCGATCATTCTTTCCTTTAATGCTATGTAATGTATCATATAACATGGTTCGGAATGATATATAGACATTATCTTCTAACTTATACACTAAGTTTGAAGAAAGCCCTTCAATTTGTCTTAACTTCCAAGTTATGGCAATAGCTGTAATAAAATGTTTTGAATTATCGATTTTGTAGGCGTTGGTTGATGACCCAGGCCATTTTCTGTAAATATTTAAACGTATATTTGAACAAATGCAATTGTTTGCTTTGAGGTAGCATTCATGTGTAAATGGTATGTCTTGATATCGTATGCCTGGGTAGAATATCAAATCTTTTGTTACGAGGAATTCTCTTTTGTAAAGAGTCCTCCAAACGTAACAATGATAAGGATTTAATACATCTAAATATAACTGTTCGCCTACAATCTTTTTAAATTGTAGTTCTGGCTGTTGGAAATCTTCTTTGTAGAAATTATCTATTTCTTCGTCAGTCATAGATAAAAAGTCAGCCACAACCATGTCAACTTTTGTCTCTAATGCTTTCTCAAGCAAGGGCATTAAACTATTTTCTATGAGCAAATCGTCAGAGTCTGGCATAAGGATATACTCTCCTTTCGCTGCAGCAATGCCGTTGTTGCGGGCTACAGAAAGACCTAGATTCTCCTGATTGATGACCGTAATGTTCTTGTGTTGTTGGATGATATCATCAATCATTTCCATGCTGCGGTCCTTCGTTCCGTCATTGACGATGATGACCTCAAATCGGTCTTCGTCAAGTTCTTGCTTGAAAATACTTTCTATGCAAGAACGAACGTATTTCTCCACGTTGTATACGGGAACGATGATGCTTAAGTCCATTAGTTATGTTTTTTTGATTGCAAAAATACATAAAAAAGTTGAAAAAACAATTTTTTTTTCATATATTTGCACAAAAATACAGAAATATGTCAAATTGGTATGATAAATATATGACTATCTATGGGAAACCTTTTAGTGAGGTTCCAGAGGAGATAGTAGAAAGTACTCGTAAGCGGTTGGCTCGTCTGCAGAGTCCCGAGCCGTTGGCCTCTATTGTTGTCATTGGATATAATGAAGAGAAACATTTGCAGGCTTGCCTGTGGGCTATCAGCGAGATTCGCTGCAAGTATCCTGTTGAGATTATTGGTGTTGACAACGACTCCAAGGACCGTACGGCTGAGATCTATGAAAAGTCGGGCATACCATATTATACTGAGTATCAGCATTCCTGTGGCTATGCCCGTCGTTGCGGGTTGCAACATGCTAAAGGGCGTTTCTATTTTGATGTGGATAGTGATACGCTTTATCCGCCTCAATATTACGAGATTATGCTTGATCATCTCTTGAAACCAGGTGTTAGTTGCGCGTCTGCGACGTGGAGCTACTTCCCTGACGAGAACCATTCCAAGCTAGGTCTCCGTCTGTTTGAGATGGCGCGCGACTTGTTCCTGTGGATTCAGCATTTCAAGCGTCCAGAACTCAGTGTGCGTGGTTTGGTCTTTGCCTATAATGCTGAGTATGGCCGTAAAGAACCCTATCGCGTGGATATCATCCGTGGTGAAGACGGCTCCATGGCTCTAAATTTGAAGAAATATGGCAAGATTGTCTTTGTGCGCGACTGTAGGTGTCGCGCTATTACCGGCTATGGCACCATCGGTAATCAGTCTATGTGGCAGAGCTTTATTGATCATGTGAAGATCCAGATGCGAGGCATTACCCGCATCTTCCACTCCACTGATCACTACGAAGACTCCGATGATAATTTGGTGAATAACAAATGAGAGTGTTATGTAAAATTAAGGCGGTATATGTCAATTTCTAGATACCAAAAGAAAGATTTTCTCTATATTATTTGTAATTTTAAAAATAATTATGTAACTTTGCCTCCAAAATCAATCCTAAGGTAAAAATCGTTTTTAAATTGAAAGTGAAAATGAAAAAATTAGTAGTGATGCTGTCCACAGTTTTTATGGTGGCATGTCAAAGTACAGAAATGTTCGACGAGCAGGCTAAAGAAAGAGACATCAAAGCACAGTATGCTGCGAATTTCTCGAAGTCCTATCCAAACGTAACTCTCAATCAGAATTGGGATTACAGTAACAAGAACGAGGCATACGGTCTGCCTGCCAACATCAGCCGTGGTGTAACACGCGGAGGTGCATCAGATTATCAGTTAACTACTGGCGATGCATATGAAGTGGACAACAGCACACTGACATGGATGAAAAGCAAGTTGAAAGATGGACAAGATAATCGCAAACTGGGTAAGCCATTCTATATGAAAACTCCAGGTAACAGTTTCACCATTGTACCAATCTTTCAGGGACAAGCTTCATCAGTATGGGAGCTTCATGCCGTTATCGACGGCGTTGATTTCAAGGTCTGGGAAAAGTGCCAAGATGTTTGGGTCAAGAAAAACGAAAACAGCGATTGGCAGACTGTATCATCACTTTCTGACACTGAGTTGAACAAGAATACGCAAAGTGCTTATAAGGTAAAAGCCAATAGTTATACTTTCAGTAATGTTCCTGCTGGTGTGGAGATGTATTTCTATCTTACCGTTACAAAAGTGACAAATAGCAAATACAACTATACAGTGAACAGCCAAATGTCATCACTCAACGGTATGATGTTGGCATTGAAAGACTGTCCACGCCCGGCAAATATTGCCGAGGATAACGAGGTCATGATCATTGGATGTGAGGACGTTTACGATGAGGGCGGTGTTAAATCAGACAATGATATGAATGATGTGGTATTCATGGTGTATGGTAAGCCAGAAGTACCCTCTACGATTGAGATTACAGAAGACATGAGCATCGAGAAAAAGGTAACCGTACGCTATATGATTGAAGACTTGGGCTCTACTGACGACTTTGATTTCAATGACATCGTTGTGGATGTTTCTGAAGTATGGACTTCAAGTCCCGTATTCACCAATGACGTTCTTAGCGGATGGAAGGACTCTGACAAGCATCAGGAGGCTATTATCCGTCATCTTGGAGGTACACTGCCTTTTAAACTGACCATTGGCAGCACGGAGTTGGAGGAGCATGCTGGTGTACTCGGTTCAAATCCCGATGAGAAATTCGTAGTAAGCGGATGGAATAAGGACCAGCATAATATTAAAGTTATGGTTAAGCAATCAACGAATTCTGAGGTTTACAATAACGTTACATTCCCCAAGGCAGGCGAAGCACCTATGATTATCGCTGTAGAACCCACACAGAATTGGATGAAAGAGCGTGTCAGTGTGCCATCTGATTGGTTCTATATTCCGGACTAATCTCACTTTCATTATAAAAAGGTGGCCCTCCTGTATGACAACGGGAGGGCCTCTTTCATGATGCCACCGTAAGATTGGCATTCAGATGATTTCATGCCAGGTATCAGCAATTGTTTTGATGTTAAAGCGATGGGATATTTCTAGGGCCTGACGCGATTTTGCTTGCCAGTCTATTTTTGTTGTTTCAACCATGCGCCGTGCCAAACCGTTCACATCACCATTGGAAAAATATATGCCAAAGTCACCCATGATTTCCCGACTCGTTGGTAAATCCGACGAGATGACGGGAAGTCCATGAGCCATAGCCTCTACAAGTACCAATCCAAAGCCTTCCCATCTGGAACTCAGCACATAGACTTGCGCTTCAGAGTAATACTTTTGTATATTGTTTGTAAAGGGATGGATATGGATTCTTTCTTCCAACTGATAGTCCTTCATCATTTTCCTGTATATCGGTTCCTCCACACCTTCGCCAACGATATCGAGTGTCCACTCACCGTTTTCTTTGGCAAAGATACGGAAGGCTTCTATCAGCAGGTCGAACCCTTTATGTTGGCGAGAGAAACGCCCCACTGCTAAGAAACGTTTTGATGTTCCCTCAGATGGCTTTCCTGGAGAGAGTGTCAGAGGATTGTAAATAACCGTTGTATTTAGTTTTGGGTCGTAAGCTCGATAGGTGTCAGCATCGTGCTTGCACAACACGATGGTTGCGTCGAGTTTACGAAACTGATAGACATAATGGCGTTGCAGCTCTGGTCCTATATATAAAGAGGTGGGATTGAAAAGCGCCTCAAAGGAGTTGTGAATCCAGCCAATCAGTTTGGTTGTGCCTAACATCTTTCGACAGGCGGCCAGTCGTGCTGCTAAAGGAGCATGAACGCCAATGATGGTGTCGTAGTTGCCAGTCTTTAACTCTTCAGCCAGGGCGTTACGTTTCTCAGAAGGGAAAGAACTGTACACATAGAGGTCGGAGGTCAGTTGTGTCTGCGGCAATACCTTCCTATACAAGAAACTATAGGCCTTGCAGAAATGCCATTTCCAATAGCTCACCTTGGGATATTGGAAGAAACGGAAATGAATGGGGCACTCTGACAAGTCATAGAGCGACGTGTCCTTTGTTTCGGGCTTGTCAAAAGTAACGATAGTCACGTCATTATCCTTGCTGAGTTCCTTCGCAATGACTGCCGTTACCCGCTGTACTCCTCCAAAGGAGAAAATGGAATCTACAAGGAAACACACTTTCTTCATCCTTCTAACGCTTTAAAAAAATTCTTGGCATAGGTCTCTTTGTCAAATAATTTAGAGCGTTCAAGCGAAGCAGCAGCCATCTTTTGACGTTTCTCCGGATGCTCATATAGGTCAAGGATAGCAGTGGCGAGGTCGTCTACAAAGTGTTCGTCTGTCTTCAGCAGGATGGCGTTATTTTCAGTCACTTCCTCTGGAATACCACCGCGCTGAGTAGATATTATCGGTAATCCCATGGCCTGAGCTTCTAGAACGGTAGTAGGGAAGGGGTCGTCCCAAACAGATGGGATGACAGCAACATCTGCCTTTTTCAGATAGTTGGGCATATCTGAATAAGGGATAAACCCAGTGAAGGTGATACGACCTTTTAGTGGCTCAGCTTTGGACTTGAGTGTCTGTGCAAACTCATTCTCATTGTCCGCATTGCCGTAGAATGAACTGCCCAGCACCATCAGTTCTATTTGTGAATAGTCTGCAAGTCTATTCATGGCTTCGATGAGTTCCATGATGCCCTTTTCCTTGTTGATTCGTCCACTGAAGACAAGCGTCATATGTGAAGTCTTCTGATTAAGTGCTGGCATGTGTTGCGTGATGCCATTATTCTTGAACTTTTCAAGGTCAATTCCGTTGTTAAGAGTCTGGCACTTCTTGTCTGCAGCATTGATGGTCTGTACCCTGCTTTTAATATAGTCTGATACGGTAATGATGCGCCATAGGTTATTATAAATTTCCTTTGCTCGTGGTATCTCGTTGTTTAGAAAGTCGTTGTGTAAGTGGCATACCAAGCGGGCCTGCGTCACCTCTTTTAATCTAAGAGCATAGGCTGGTCGGTTTTCCAAGATGATGATGTCATACTGCTTCTTGCGAAGGTCTTTCATCGCTTCGTGCAGGAAAAACTCGATGGTGGGATGGTAGTAGCCTCCCTGGTGAGTTATCGAGTACCATTTGCGCTTTATCTTCATCCAAGGCGTTAGCTGGGGTGGTACGCTATATACCGTAATGTCATGCAGCTGGTGGCGGTTGTTGTAATCCAGATAGAAATCGACAAGCGTTTCTACCGCTCCTCCTTGTACAGCAGGAACGGGCAAAATGCCTGATGTTAAAATGGCAATCTTCATATCTCTTACCAGTCTAATATTTCTTTACCGTTCTCAAAATGGAAGTAGTCGGTAATCCTTGAGAAGCTCTCATCCGTGAACTGTTGGTCTTTCGTCTCCAGGAAACAGAGTGGTACTCTGCCGATAAACGATGCCCAGCGCGAATAACTACTGAATGGGCCGATAATTCGGTCGCATATAGAGAGTGTATAGAGATCGAGAATGGCTCCCGAGGGCTCCTTTCCGAAACGCCGACAGTTGCAACCCTCGAAAATGTCCAGCGAGAACTCTTCGTTACTGCTGATGAAGAATCCCACACGTTTGCCTTCATAGAGTTTTTGCACGCGCAGCATGAACTGATGATACTCCTCCAGCTCATAGAAGAAACGGCCGTCGTTCCATGTGGCATAATCGCCTCGTCGGATGTGTACACCAACCACGATATCGACCTCTTCTCTCAGCTGTGCCATGATTCCCTTTGCACGCTCCATAATCTCGTCTTTCGGGCGGAAGATACGTTGCAGTTCTGGTAATGTCTGCTCCAGATAGCGTGTGTCTGTGCGCGTCTGCCATCCCTTGGTGAATCCAAGAAACTTGAAAACCTTGTCCCACCGTTTGTTATGTGTCACCTTCCATGTCAGTCCCTTATAGTTGTTCCACCCGTTGCCGCGTTCAAGATACCATTTATGCCACAGAGGGAAGTAGATGAATGGACAATGTAGTAGGTTGGGGAAGTCCTCAATGGTCCAGTCGTAAAAGATAATGACCATCTTCCGCCGCTCGGCAATACACTGAGCGACACTGGCAACATAGGTCCACAATCTGTTGCATGTCTGTCCTGGGGCATCACATATTACTCTCATGTTTCAATATTACATAGTGATGGCTATCTTCTTGCCATTTTGAATATAGATGCCCTTAGGCAGACGGATGGTGCTGCCTGCTGGCATTACCAAACGGCCGTTTAGGTCGTAGATGGGCGCATTGGTAGAGAACAAATCGGTATAGATCAACTCAATATCGTCTGTGCCCTCAAAGGACCTGATAGTACCGAAATTCTTCCAAGGTTCTTGTGACCTATACGCCCCAATGCAATCCACATGGACTATCAATTCTGCATCAGCCAACGGTACATTTTTGAAGACGTCCTCTCCTGTCGTGGGCAGGGTTAGAGCCTCGCACTCAACAGTCTTCAGCGTGGTGCAATACATGAACGCCTCCTTTTCCAGTTTCGTGATGCTGGCAGGCAGCGTTATGCTCGTCAGTGCCCAGCAGTCGCGGAAGGCTTGTACGCCAATACTCTCTATCGTCTCAGGAATCGTGACCTTCGTCATTTGCTTGCTGTTTCGGAATGCATAGTCGGCAATACCCTTGACAGTGAAGGATGCTGCAGCGTATGATACTGATGGAGCAATCGTAATTTCGTCAACATATAATCCATCAGGCAAGGCTGTCACTTCTGCCCATCCCTCCTGCAGATAGATGTTATAGGCAATGCCGTTAATAATCTCTGTAGTCATGCGCTGAGGGGTATATTGTCCATAGATCGTAAGATTGTTGGCAGGCATGCGGTTTGGCACGTCAAGCCACTGGAAGTCGAAACCTTCACGCTTGGGAGCCTCTGGCAAAGGAATTTGCTCGTTGAAGACGACCATTTCCGTGTGAATTGTCTTCCCTTCAATCACATAGTCCACCTTATACTGGTTTATCGAGTATGTCATGTTGACAGTGCTGTCTTTTGCAGGCATCACAGTCGGTAAGTCGGCAATTGTGAGCGTATAGCCCTGACGCTGTAGTTTGGCAGGAATTTCGACCTTGTCGCCATAGAACAGTGTCTGTACATGCTCTACTCGATTGTCAAGCATATAGGTTAACTGATAGGCAAAGCCACCGTAAGCCTTTACGTCGTGATCGGGCATGACGGAAGGAAGGTCGCGCCAACCGGAAAAGTCACGATTCTCTTTAGTTGGGATTGGTTCTGGATTCAGCATTGTACCAACGAGGATATGCTCATAGGTCTTATATAATTCTCCATCTACCCAATAGGTAAGATCTTGGTACGACAGTTCCTTGATGGTGCCGAATTGTTTCCAGGTATTCGCGGCGGCATATGCCTCAGAAGTGCCTTTAGGCACATAGAGTGTTGCCTTCTTGATGACATCCTCGTCGAAAGCCGTTTCTTGAATGCTGGGAACTTCCTCGGAATAGCAGTACACATCTTTCAGTTTGCCACAGCTTGCAAAGGCATTGTCGTTAACCCTCTGTACTGTGCTAGGCAACGTGATGGTTGTCAGCTCTGAGCATCCTTGGAACAGACCATTGGGAATCGATGCAATCTTTTCTGGTAATTCTGCAAAGGCCAGGTTATAGCAATTCTTGAACACACTTTCGCCCAGCGTCACGGTCTCCGGTTTGAATGCTACAGTCAATAAATGTGTACAATAAAGGAATGCTTCATCGGCAATATAGGTACATCCCTCAGGTATTACCAAGTTCGTTATTCCCCAGCAGTCACGGAATGCCTGCTTGCCGATATACTTGATGCTTGCGGGCAATGCGCCAAACGTGATGTTACGGCAGTCGCGGAATGCCTCATCACCGATTCTCTCAATACCGTCTGGCAATGTCAGCAGTTTCAGCTTACCATTACTCTTGAAGGCTTGGCTGGCGATTCTTGTCACCGGAATGTCAAATCCTGCAGCGCTGATAGTTGCAGGAACGACCATTTGAGTTCGGTCACCGCTGTATTCAGTGATGCTTGCATATTTCTCGTCGGTCAACTGGATGTAGTATCTTACGTCGTCTATGATCTTTGTCATGTAAGGTCTCAGTTGTGTTTTGCCCTCAATGGTCAGGTCGTTGTCGGGCATATAGTAGGGCTGATTTCCCCAGTTGACATAATATCCTTCTGGGCAGGTGATTATAGGATAGTCAATGGGTTGGGCGTACTCAAGGGTCACTTTCTGGTACTCCTCACCGTCGACAATGAATGTCAACTCATGTTTGTTGATGCTGAAACTTCCTGTTACGTCAACGTCATGAGCAGGCATGGTTTCAGGAATCTCGCTCCATCCAGAGAAGGTGTAGCCGGTTCTCGTGGGTTCTTCCAGAGGTGTGATGGCGGTATTGAATTTCACGTTGCTCGTCTCGTAAACATCGCCGTCCACCAGGTATGTCAGCTTATAGCTGTTGGGCACATAGCCGCCTTTCACTGTCACGTCGTGGGCAGGCATGGTGGCAGTGGTGGCTTCCCACTCGACATGGTAGCCTTCCCGCTCTTCTACCTCTGGCATGCTGATTGTTGAACCATAGTCTACCTTTTCTGACGACTTGGTCTCACCCTCAAAGATGAAGGTGAGCTGATATTGATTGATGGTCAGTGTACCGCTGATGGTGATGTTTTCTGCAGGCATAGTCTCTGGATATTCACTCCATCCAGAGAAGGTATAACCCTCACGGACAATGTCGGGGATGGGCACAATCTTTTTGCCATAGCTTACCTGCACGGTCTGATACTGTTCTCCGTTGATCAGGTAGGTAATGGTGTATTTGTTCACATCGAATGAGCCGACAATAGTCACATCGTGATCTGGCATCGTTTCAGGAATGTCGCTCCAGCCAGAGAAAGTCTTTCCCTCTTGTTCTGGGGCGGGTAGGGGATTGATTTCCTCTCCGTATTTCAGTATATCCGACTGCTTCGTCACGCCGTCGACCACCCATGACAGTGTGTAGGAATTGACTGTGAACACTGCCTCGCACGTGATGTCGTGGGCAGGCATCTTCATGTCCTCCGGCAGTCCGCCCCACGCCTCAAAGGTATGGCCCTTCTTGGTGGGCTTGTATGCCGGTAGCGTAATGGTCTCACCAAACTTCACACTCAGTTTGTTGCCGAATTGCTGGCCGTCGCTCATGAGTGTCACCGTGTAGGTGTTGGCTGTGAAGCGTCCGTAGAAGCGGAGGTCCCATGCCGGCATTGTTTCAGGACATTCGCCACGCCACCCTGAGAACGTATAGCCCTCTTTTTCTGGCTCAGCCATCCGTGTGAACGGATTTCCGTATATCAGACTGTCTTTTTTGTATAACTGGTCGTCAACATAATAGTAGATATAAAAGAGGCGCAGTTTGAAGCGTGGTGTCACCGTGATGTCGTGGGCAGGCATCTTCATGTCCTCTGGCAGCCCGTCCCAGCCGTCAAAGTCGTGTCCCTCCTTGTTGGGGTGTTGCCAAGGAATGGTTATCTCCTCACCGTAGTCAAATTCTTGTTGCGACATCACTTTACTCTCGTCATACATGAATGTGACTGTGTACTTGTTCACCACGATGTCCTCTTTCACCTCCATGTCGACACCGCTCATAGTCAGCTTGTACGTGCCGTCGTCGTTTTTGACGAGGCTTCCGCTGTTGCTCTTATATGTTATGCTGTGACCAGTGGGCACCGTCCCCTGATAGCTCAGGTTTACATTTGTCGTGAAACCGTTAGCATAGTATGTTGTTCCCTCGTAGGTAACAATACCATCGCCTACGGTTGGCAGTCCGCTAATGGTGACGTCTTTAGCCGTTGTGATTGTTGAAGCACTTACTGACTTGAAATTCTCCGTGACGTCAGCCTTACTCGTTCCTTCCAGTTTAACATTGATATAATAGTTGTTCTTGCTGTCGTTACCCATAGTCCACGAGTCGCTGGCGATGGCACCTGCCACCCCGCTGTAACTGGTGGCAGTGATAGTACAGTTTGCTACGATGTTGCCGACAAGTGTGCTAGTGCTCATTGCTGAGCTTATACCTCCTGCGTCTCTGCCTGTCACGTCTCCTGTATTTACGCAACCAGTGATGGTGCCATAACCTATACCTGCCGCATTAGATTCGCTAGAAACCTTTCCAGAGTTCGTACAGTTGGTGATGATACCCGTGCCGATACCATACTCGCTTACTTGTCCCGTGTTCGTACAGTTCTCCATCGTGGCATTGGTACTAATACCATATTGTGCCTTACCGCTGTTCGTACAGTTCACGATGCGCATGCCGTTCTCTCCTTGTCCTACAATACCTGCCCTCCTGACGTTACCAGTATTCTCACAACCTTCCACCAGCGGTGAGCCGTCGCCTGCCGAATCAACCATGCCAGCAATACCAGCCCCCATGCCTGAGCCGTGGTTAGAGCAATTCCTCACCACTGCGCCCTTGTTCAGATAGCCGACGATACCTCCCTGACTGCCATTCTCTATATCGGCATAATTGTGACAGTTCTCTATCGTGCCGTAAAGGTCCCAGGCAAAAGCTCCGCCATTTATTTTGTTCTCGAAGGTACAGCTCTTGTCTATGGTCACGTTCTTCAGGACGCCCTGTTGTTTAATCACTGAGAATAGCGATGCCGCATGCTTTGTGCCACCCATTGTGACAAAGAATTTCAGGTTCTTGATGACCACACCCTGTCCGTCGAAAACGCCGTAAAGGTATCCCAGAACACCTTCGGTACCGAAGATCAGGCTGCTACGTGGTGAGAATGTAATGTTCCGACAGTCCAACTCAGAGACGGTAACCTTAAAGAATTTGCCATCGCTGAAAGTGGAGTTTGCCACCACGCTGTCCGAGTACTCCAACAAATCCGTTGGTTTGCTGATGAGATAAGGATTTTCCTCAGTTCCGTTACCTCCACTAAAAGCTTCTTGTGCGTTTGCCGTTGTTGATGAAAGTATAACGACTACAAGCGTTGCAATCCATGTCTTTACGGTTTTCATTAGTTTCATAGATATCTTGTTTTTTGTTTTATTTCAATAGTCTGTAAATTCTTCGTTTGCGTGCCACGAAATACTTCATGTTGCAAAAGTAATAAAAAATATGAAATAAACAAAATAAAGTTGTACTTTTCATCGCGTGCCCGCATATATTCCTATATTCATAAAAACAACCCGCCCCACTGATAGAGTGGGGCGGGTTACTTGGTATGCAATCAGAAACTTAGAAGTATTCTTCTTCGTCGTCTAAGTCGAATTCACGGGCATCGGGATCGAGGGTACCGTCGTTGTCTACGATTGTTCCACCTCCATCGTCAATAATAACTTGGTTGTTATCAATTAAATCTGAGGTGATAGAGTTTGACAGCAGACTGAACTGATATTTCAACTTAATCTCCTGCGCTATGGGAGTCATATATATCTTTTTCATATTATTCTACTTTTAGAAAGAAATTACCCAAAATTGTCCAATAATTATTTTACTTCACGACAACTTTCTTACCATTGTTAATATACAAACCCTTCTTCGGATTCTCAACTTTGCGGCCCTGCAGGTCGTAAGTTCCCTCAGCCTTGATTCCTGAACTATGAACTGTATTGATGCCTGTGGCCTCGTCGTCTACCATGTTGATGCGAGCACCGCCTTCATCAAGAATTGACAGATAATCATACAACTCGAAGTAGCCACGGAATGCCTTCATTTTTGTCGATCCATTTGAATAATAGAACCTGTCATTACTGATAAACAAGTTATACTCTGGCACAGTTGTGTTGGCAACGTATGTACCATAGAAATAGCCCCTTGTCTTCTTAGTCGTTCCCACCTGCTTTGTTGGTTCTGCCTCGGGGGCGATGTCCACACCATCAACGGTAAAGCCTTCCTCGGCCGTAATAGCGTTAGCCACCTTAATCAGATAAGGATGGTTAGCCTCCATAGCTGTTACAGTGGTAAAGCCAATTGTAATGGAAACAATATCACCTGTCTCATCATCCTCTTCAGAACTCCAGCTAGTAAAGTCCTTAATTTCAGTTCCTGCACCAAAGGCAGATGTCACTTGCTCTGCCGTCATTGCAAATGGCAGGCAGATGGTGCTCCAGCTGTTAGCCTTAATGGTACGCTTTACAATTACATCTACACTTTTGCCATTTGTCCCCTCAGGAGCAGTGGTGGCCATCTCGTCGAGGATAACAGTATGGCGTTCTACTACATTAACTTTAAAGGTTACATCGGCGGCATCATCGTGAGCTCCTGAAGTACCGTATCGGAACTGTATGTTGCTCAGCGTTACGTTATACGTGCCCACTCCTACGCTTTCGTCGACCTTTAATGAAATGGTTACCAAATTCTCGATATCCGAACCAGCCATGACTTTAGACGACGCAAATCCAGCTGTACTCCCTACTTCGCCTGTAGCTCCTGGCCACAACGGAGAGAAGGTTGGAGTGTCGTCGGTAGTAGTGATACCAGTTGGCAGGTCAATGCTAAACTGTAACGAGGTATAGGTGTCAGCCTCGCCACCTGTGAGATTCAGCGAAAAGCTAATAGTCTCACCTGGAACTGCCTCTACATCAGACACTGTTACAACTTGTGCCTTTGCTCCAACTGCTGTTAAGAGAAAGACAATAATACTTAAAATGGATTTTTTCATATTCGATAAATGTTTGTTATTCTTCAATTGTTATCTTTCCTGCTACGTGTTGCAGAATCAGCGAAGCATCCTGCGCAGTTATTTCATCGTCGCCGTCAATATCACCCTTCTTGGTAACAGGATCATCCATCGTAACACTTTTAAAGTTTTCAAATTCAGGTTTGCCGTTACGCCATGTGATGGTGGCGGTGACTTCATCGCTCCAAAGCATGCCAGACTTCTTGGCATACGCTGTAATAGTGTATTTCTTAGTCAGAGCCTTTGTGCTTGGGCTGGCATTGGTGTCCTTTGTGATGTCTTCATCTTTTATGTCGCTGACAATGGTGGCCCCTTCGGTATCACACTCGAACTTCAGAGTACCCTTATCATAGGAGATTGTTGGCATCTCACACTTACCTGTACCGCTTCCTCCATCTTCACCTTCTTGCACCTTGCCTGGGTCAAATAGACTCCACGGTTCCTGTAAGCTATTTATGTTTGTACCCGTTGGAACTTTTAGCGTTGCATTTTCATAAACCTTGTTATCGAAAATAGTACTCGTCGCAGTAGGAAGATTGGTTGAAGTGGCAGTGACAGTCTCTATTGCTGTGCTACCCGAGAAAGCATAGTCGCCAATGTTATCAATCGTAGAAGGGAACTTTACAGCAGTCAGTGCGTTACAGCCCGCGAAAGCACTAACGCCGATTGTTGTTAATCCTTCTGGTAACTCGATGGAGCCCAGACTCGAGCACGACTGGAAAGTACCATTGGGTAGTTCTGTCAGTTCGGTGTCGGCTTCGAATGATACTTTCTGCAGCGTTGTACAATAGAGGAATGCCTCGTTGCCTATATTTTTCACAGTTGCTGGAATCGTCAACTCAGTAAAGCGACAATCGCGGAAAGCTCTAGCTCCGATTTTCTCTAGACCTGAATGTAGTGTTACTCCTGTAATACTGCGGCTGTTATTGCTGTTGAAAGCATTGTCGTTGATGATAGTAACAGGGTAAGTCTTGGTGTTATATGTAATTGATGCAGGAATGTCTACATCGCCGGTCTTGCTGTGGCTGGCAATCACCTCGGCATGGGGTTCCACGCTGTTTACTTTCAGCAGCACCACTTTGTAGTTAATGTTGTCGATTGTTGTCTCTTGCTCCGACTGCTGATAATTCACCGTGATGACTACGTCGTTGGCAGGCATGGTGAAATTCTCAGGAACAGGTGAATCGTTATAAGTGGTTGTGCAAAGATGTCCTGCCCATTCCAGGCTGGCTGGCAAAACGATATTGTCACCATACCAGAGTCCTTCGGCTTCAGGAAGGTCATTCGTAGGAGTTTCACTTCCTTCAGCAAGAACGTATGACAGTTGGTATTTGAACTTACCTGTCACTTCGACATTCTGGGCAGGCATTATTTCGGGAAGATTCTCCCAACCTGAGAACTCACGCCCCTCATACTCCTCACCAGTTGGTGTTGGCAGGTCAATCTTCTCACCAACATTGATATCTTTCGTACTCTCTTGGTTATCCCAATGGTAGGTGAGCGTGTATTCCTTTAGTGTGCCTGGTGTGAAACTACTCCATGGCGCTTTGTCATAACCGGTACTGCTTGTAGGCACGTAAAGTGTTGCGGTAGTACTACTAAATACGTTACTGCTACTTGCCACAGAAGGTGCTGTCGTGGGATTAGCAGTTATTTGCGTCAGTTTGTTACAGGCATTAAATGCACGTGATCCCAGGAACGTCAGAGTAGCCGGCAGTGTCACTTTTTCTAAGTTGGAACAGTTGTTAAAGCAACCTTCTTCAATTCTCTGCAGTGAGCTGGGCAACACTGCATTTTTCAGTGCCGAACAGTTCTGGAATGTACCCATGGACAATACTGTCATTGAATTACCGTCTGCGAAGGTGAGGGTTTCCATCGTAGTGCAATAGCGGAATGCTTCGCTGCCAATGGTGGTTACGCTGGCAGGAACGATGAATGTAGTGAACCTATTGTCGTTAAATGCTCTGTTGCCGATGCTTATAATTCCTTCGGGCAGTATCATGCCGGTAATTCTTTGGTTTCCATCAAAGGCATTGTCCTGAATGGCAGTTACAGGGAAATCCTTATACTCTTCTGGAGATTCTGAAATTTTGATGCTAATGGATGAAGGAATCTCAATGTTGCCTTTGGGTATTTGCTTAGAATTTTCATCTAGGTTTGCAATCACCTCTGCTTTGTTGTCAAGGAGGTACACTCGATATTTAAGACTACCGTTAATTTCCTCTTTTTCTGACAATTCGTACTTTATCTTGATAACAACATCGTTGCCAGGCATGGTTGTTCCTTCGGGCAGTCCATCTTCATATTTTCTCCATTCATCTTCATCATTTATCTTCCAGGAACAACGATGACTTGGCCATACTAAGTCTTCTGATAATTCAAGGTGGTCACCGTACCAAAGCAATTTACCATCAGGAAGGCCTTTTCCAGGAATAAGGCTCTCTGCGTCAAGGGCATAAGATAGTTGGTATTCATATTTACCTGTTACCTCAACATCCTCAGCTGGCATTACTTCAGGAAGTCCCACCCAGTCGTCAGAGAATTGATGTCCATCTTTAGTCGGCTTTTCTCTTGGAATGATTCTCTCGCCAACCCTAATGTTGTCAATTTCACCATGCTGTTGACCGTCAACGAAATAGGTGAGACGATAGGTCGTATTTGGTGTTAGATGATCAAAATTTTCCCAAGGATCTGCTGTACTGTATTTTGTATAGTCTGCTACATAGACATAAGCATCTTGGTAGTTTTTCAAGTCGAATGCGTTAGAATAAGTAGTTGGGGCCTCCATTGCTTCTACGACAATCTGGGACAAACTGCTACAGCCTTTAAACGCCTGTTCATTGATTTGAGTAATCGTTGATGGCAGTGTCACATTGGCTAGCTTGTTACAACCATTGAACGCCAGCTTGCCGATTTTCTCGATTCCTTCAGGAATGACGAGATTCGTAATGCTTCCACATCCTTCGAATGCTCTGTTACTAATTGACCCCATTGTTCCAACGAGGGTAACATCCTTCAAGGCTCCACAGCTTAAGAATGTCATCTGTGGCAGTGCTAAACCGAATCCGTCGGCAAAGGTAACTTTCTCCAAGCTCTTACAATCCTTGAAGACCTCGTCACCCATCTTTGTGATGGTTGAGGGAATGGTGACATCTGAACAATAGGTATTGCTAAATGCCCATTTGCCAATGGAAGTAATCTGATTGGGAATTTTATCGAATGATAGCGATGTGCAGTTTTGGAAGACACTCTCGCTGAGTTCGGTCACATTTGACTCAGACAAGTTGATGCTCTCCAACTTGCTGCAACCCTTGAAAGCGCTGACGCCCAGCTCCGTGATGTTAGCCGTCAGTTCGACGCTTGCCAGTTCTCCCTGGTTCTCGAAGGCATTGTCGGCAATGGCAACAACAGGATATTCCGTCTTGTTATACGTACCTTTCGTGTTGGTAACCGTTTCAGGTACAATTACTTTAGGATTGCTCTGAGTGATGTGCCCTTCCTCTGCACCCAAAAGCACAGCCCTGTTTCCGTAGGCAATTTCGTTGATAGTCTGGGCGGGTCTCAGGCTGTATTTGAAGTGGTCAATGGTAGTTGTGGTAGTTACGTAGCCGTCGAATCTCGTGTCTGTGCTGGGCATTGTTTCAGGGAATGGCTTATCCCAACCAGAGAATTCTTCCTCAATATCATCGTCTTTATACAGGTCGGCTTTAATAGAAACTTCTGGGTTGGGTGTAGTGATTCTGCTTCCTGCATTCAGGGTAATATCTTTCCCCTTTAATCTTTCACCATTGATGTAAAATGACAGTGTTACTTCTGCCAGGTTAACAATTTGGAAATTCTTCCAGATATCAGCATCATTATAGTCGTTTGTATTGATCACATGCAGCCTGATTTCGTTTTCTCTTCCGCCAAAAGAGCTTGGAGATATAGCGGGAACAGGGGTCGTATCCTTCATACAATAGACGTCAGCAAGAGCGGTACAGCCCGAGAATGCATTGTCATTAATTGTCCCGATACTGGAGGGAAGAGATACCATAGTTACCCCTGTACAGCTATTAAAAGCACCTTCTCCTATTGTAGCCAGTGCTCCTCTCTCCGACAACATTAGATTCGTCAAATTCTTACAGCCAGAGAAAGCGTTGTTGCCAATGGTTGTTAATCCATCTGTTACTGGGACTTCCGTTAGCGCAGTGCAGTTCTCAAACGCTTGTTTTCCAATGTTTCTGGTGGTTGTGGTAATGACTCGCTCAAGGTTACCACAATTCTGGAAACAACGAGAGGGAATATCTATGTCGCTGTTGATGGTTGCCGTCTTTAGCTGTGTACACCATACAAATGCTCCATCGCCTAACGTGCAGCCGGCGGGGATGGTGACTGAGGTAAACTTCTCGCAATTGCGGAAAGCCTCTTCGCCAATCGATGTCAGAGAATTGGGCAGTTCGAAGTCGCCCAGTTTCTGACATCCATGGAACGCCTTGTCGCCAATGGTCGTTATTACCGCACCTTCAATGGTTACGGTGGTAAGATTAATACAGCCCTTAAATGCTTGATTGCCTATCTCAGTAACACCTGTATTGAAGGTTACTTCCTTGAGCCATTTCGCATTCAGGTATTTATCTGAAGTCACATCTTTATTTAACGTCAGATTCTCCAGAAATGCACCATTGATAAGCGGAACGGCTTTTCCGTTGGCAAGTGGGTTGGCGTCATTGCCTTCCCAGCTAATGATGTTAAAGCTCTCTATTGTTTTAAAACCTACCTGCTCTAGGCTTCCACAATTATTAAAGGCGCCTGTTCTAGTCGCTATAGCCTCTTCCGGAAAATCTACTCTTTCCAAACTACTCGCGCCTGCAAAGATATAAGGACGAACCTTGTTTTTTGCATCTAAACTTTTTTGGGGAATGGTTACGTTCTTTATTTCTGTATTCGCATCGTTTGAATAGTAGATGTGATGACCAAAATAGAGCGGATTAGATTGCAGATTGCTGTAATCCATCGAACATAACTGCATGGCATCCGTGAAAACCACTTTGTCGTAACCACTGTTGTAAACGAAAGCATCTTTCGCAATCGTCAGGTTTCCAGTAACCTTAGAGAAGTTGACGCTTGATACAGAGTTTAGTCCTGCAAAGGCATATTGCTTTATAGTGGTTATACTGGCAGGGATCATGAGGCTGGTTTGCTCCGTTCCACCAATCCACAATTCGGCAGTTGTGTTATTTAAAGGGTTACTGTTTGCATTATAAAAAGTGATAGCACACAGGCTTTCATAGCTGGCGAAATTTACCTTCGTCAAAGAGCTACATCCTGTGAAGGCAGCGCCATCAATAGAGCTCATGCTTTCAGGAATGTTGACTTCCGTCATTCCAGTACACCCATTGAAGGCATTGCTTCCAATGGTTGTCACACCTTCAGGTAGTGTCACTACTTCCAATGAAGAACAGTCCTGAAAAGCACTGGAGTTGATCTTGGTAACGGTAACAGGGATGTTGATAGTAATCAATCCTGTACAGCCCTTGAAACAATTGGGAAAAATCTCCGTAATTGCTGCTTTGATGACGATGGAAGTGATGTTGGTACAGTTCTGGAAAACGTTGGCTCCGATTTCCGTGACGTCAATGTCTGTTTCGTCAACATGAATGGTTGCTGGAATAGTAATTTCGCCGCTGAGACCAGTATAAGTCTCGCTGTTTCGTGCCGCGACAACAGCCGCAGACCACTTGTCGTTGCTTAACATTAACTTATACCAAAGGTCGCCAACCTTTCGATAATTAGGGTCATCTGCAGCCATTATGGCTACTGACTGGCATACAAGCAGCGTAAGTAAAAGAATCTTTTTCATAATCCTCTGTATTTTAATTGTTTCTTTTTTTCTTAATAAGAATACAAAGGTATATATTTTTCAACAAATGACCAAATAAATAGTTCTTTTTTTCGATAAAAACGCTATTTTTTAAACATAGCGTAGACTTTTGGCTTGCGTGCTACGAAATACTTCATGCCTCTGGTGGCATAGAACAAAACAAGGAAGTAGAGTAGTAGCAAAAGCGGGTAGGTGAGGAGTCCGTAGACTATCAGCAGGGGCAGTGAGGTGACTTTGGGTTCGATGAGGTATTGGCGGAGCATGAATGTGACGCCTGTGAAGACGGCAAAGAGCAGATAATAGGGCATCATGCCGCACCAATAGACGGCCACGCTCTTCTTCAGTCCACGGCTGAACAGGAAGTAGGGCTTCCAGAATAGGGCAATGAAGAAAACACTGACAATTTTACCAATAAGGATACCTGCTATCCCATAGAATGGTGCTAAGGCCAGTGTGATACCGATGTTAAGGATAAGTTCCGTCCAGGCAGTCCAGACATCTGAGAATAGGCCGCATGCAGAGATGTACATCTCAACGACGCCTCGTGACAGAAAAATAAAGATGTTAAATACCAGTAGATAGACAATCAGGTCGTCTAACCGGTATTCCTGACCAAACCAACAGGTGACAAAGGGCTGTAGGAAAAGGAGCAGGCCGAAAACGACTATTCCTACAATGAGGAAACGGATAGCGGTTAGTTCCCAAAACACTTTCATTGTGTTCTGGTCATTTCCTTCTGCAATGAGATTGCCAATGCCGGCATTCATGCCGTCGCTGAGGATGTTGACCAGGAAGTTCAGCTTGCTGGTGATGATGGTGTAATTGCCGTAGAACGCCACCTGTGTCACCGATACGAAGATACCAACAAGCAGTTCGTCACTCTTGTAGAGGATGAAGTCCTTGATTTTCTGTACAAAGATCTGGCGGGTCTTCTTCAGTACCTCTGGGTAGCGCTTCAGGTTTTCGCGACCTGCTTTGAGGTTGATATCCAGCCAGGGATAGAGCTGACGGATGCGGATGTTGAAGACGATGATGCCGATGATGGTGAATACCAAGCCCACGACTACCCATAACCATAGGTTGCGGTAGTAGTAGGCCAGCAGAATCTGTGTGAGGCTCTGTACGATAGCAATGGTTTGGAAGTAGGCGTTGACAAGGTACTGCTTCTGGTTGGCGCTGACTAACAACTGCTTGTAGTTGAAGACGTAGGCAGACACCGTTGTCGCCAGAAACGAATAGAAGGCAAAATAGACCAGTGGCAGTCCTGTTGTCAGATTGCTGAACCACCATGGGAAGAACAGGCTGACAATGATGCCCAAGCCGCCAATAATGAAGCCGATACAACGATAAAGGTATGCCAGCATCGACATCACTTCGTTTATCTTCTCGTGATTGTCTTCCTGCAGGGGCTTGTAGAGGAAGTAGACGATACTGGTGCCGATTCCTAATTCTGCCACGCTAAGGAACGACATGATGTTCATGAGCATGCCTGTCAGACCAATGAACTCAGCGCCGAGGCAATCGAGGAATATCTTACGAGAGAAGAATGCCAAGAATAAGGAGAGTACGTAAAACAACATACCCACTTTGATATTCATAACACTTCTGTGTACCCGTTCGCCCATTATTTATCGAATACCGATTATTGCAAATGTAATTCTTTTTGCATATTTCATTCTACATATCTTCCATAGATAGGCCGCGCTTTATGACTTCTTTGCCACGGAATATGCGTCGCTTCATCTCTGCTACTTTCTCTTCAAGTCGGGCAGGAGAATACTTCTGAGGATTGCGCTTTACCTCATACGCTTCAATATTGCCTTCAAGTGTTTCGGCCACAATGTCAATCTTGAAGTCATCACTGTTGCCTTTTGAGTTCACCCCATTCGGTTGCCACCAACCGCCAATCTGCCTGTATCGGCAGCTCTCCATCATCTTCTGTCGGAACCAGCGTTCCAGGGCTATGCCTGAGAATGTGGTGTAGTCGTTGGTCATAATGCTCTCCAGTGCTGGCATGTTCTGCAACTCTATGAGTGCAGCGTATCTGTGAATGTAGCGGAACCAGAACCGGAAGAAGTTGTCCTGTATCTCATAGCGTACCGTCTGGCTGCCTTCTTTGGCACCAATAGGGCGTTTCTTCTTGATGATACCGTATTTCTCTTCCAATATCTTCAGCTGTCCGCCAAGACTTTTCATTCCTAAAGCCCCTTCAATCTCACTTTGTGTCACATCACCGTGTGCTATTTGGTCGAGTATGCTGAAATATGTGCCATACTGCTTGCCGAACTCCTGAATGAGTATCTTCTTGCCTTCGTCAACAAAGTAGCTGTCGCCGCTTGAACAAACGTAGTGAATCATCTTCTTGACGTTAGTACATCCGTTGTTCATGAGCAGTTCTATGTAACGAGCCACACCACCGGTAATCGTCCAGAGTGCAAGAAGGTCTTCCGAGGTGTAATTAGGCTTGTAGTCGCTCAGTATTTCTTTTATCGTGTCCGTACTGAAGGGCTGCAGCTTAATGGTGCAGTCATCCCTGCCGAAGAGTGGCTGCTCTTCGTCTTTGAAAATCTTTTCCATCATACGGAATATAGAGCCAGACACAATCAGACAGACGTTTGTCTGCTTCTTGTATTCGTCCCACAGTTCCTGTATGTCGCTAAAGATACCTGAGTTTATATTGTCAAACTCTTGAAACTCATCAATAAAGAGCGTAAACTTCTTTCGCTTTCCAATCTCCAATATCATTTGAAAGAGTTCACGGAACGAAATCAATCCATCAGGAACAAACTCGCCGAGCTTTTCTCGAACCTCCTGCACAAAGGTCCTGACGAGAACGGTTTCCGTCTTTCTGCCAACGAAGAAATAGAGTCCAGGAGCTTCTTCCTGTGTCTCGCTCATCAGTCTATATACAAGACTTGTTTTGCCCACACGCCTTCTGCCTGTGAGTGCAACAAAACGGGAATAATCGTTGTACGCCTGACGCTGCAATTCCCTAAGCTCGGTCATTTCGCGTACTCTGTCATAGAACTTCTTCATGAAATTTTATTCCTGTAAATTTTACGGCTGTAATATTTGAGCGCAAAGATAGTTATTTCTTCTCTTATTACCAAATTTTTAAGATAAAAGTTGATATTTCAACCTTTATGTCGGGATTTACCACACGTAGTCTTCCACTTCGCCGTCGAATTGGAGGGGCTGTGTCCAGCCGTAGCGTTGACAGGCGGACTGGATGACTTGCAGGACGTCAGGGGTGATGGGGCGGTGTGCGCTGTGGTAGCGGTAGTAGTTGGTGCGTCCATAGTGGTTGATCAAGGTGTCCTTGATGCTGCGCTCTATGTGGTGTGGCATGTCGTGGTAGAAGGCTTGCTTCATGCCTAGGGGCATGCGGACGGGCGTGGCGTTGCGGTAGTTTACGCATTGGCCGTCGGTGGCATGCTTATCCATCGGATTCTGACATTCGATGACGTGTTCTTCAGGGTCTTTGTAGGGACCGAGTTTCCAACGCAGACAGCTCTCGTGCAAGGGACACTGGTTGACGTAACATACCAGATAGTGGCTGGCTTTCTCTCTTAATTGTGCTTCGCTGATATTCATCTTCTTAAATGTTTCTGGTTTTGTGCTCTGCAAAAATACACATTATTTGCGAAAAACAGGTATATTTTCTGAAAAATGTGTGCATGACTTCATAAAATTATTTCTGATAAAATTTCTCAAATTTCTATCTGAACCGTCACTTTCTTTGTAACGCTCTGAGCAATAGTGGTTTAGCTAGTGACGGTTACTGATTTTTAGCTATATGATCCATCACTTTTGAGCGATTTTTATATAATATATTACTACAAAATGATGTTAAGTTATTGATTAATAGGTTGTTTATATTTTTGTTCTAGGCTTGGAACAACTTGTTTTTAGCTCTAAAACAAGTTGTTTCATAGCTAAAAACAACTTGTTTCAGGTATTAAACAATCTTTGAAACAACTTGTTTTGCTAGCTGTTAAATGGGTGAAATAAACAGATTATAGAAGAAATAGTGACGGTTATTCATATAACGATTATGTAACTGTCACTACTTAAACCATTGTATTATAGTATGTTAATAGTAAAAGTGACGGTTTAAGCTTTTTTTAAATAAAATTTTGTCAGATAATTCATTTTGTTGTCTTGCACATTTGAAATTATTTTCGTATCTTTGCAGTCAAAGTCTAACCAACCTTAAAACGAAATTGTATGATGAAAGAGATAACTATTATCAAAAATAGTCGTGGCACCGAGACGCTGCGTGCAACAGAACTTCATGTGCTCGCTGAGACCATTCGCAGTGGAGAATACCAGAAAGAAGTGAACAACCTGCGTACCTATTATCCGCTGATGGCGAAGGAACGCAATGAAGACGGAACGTTAGCAGGTGCTGAGGAACAGACACGTCGACTGCCACGTCTCTGCTTCTCCTCGTTGCTGGAGAACCGTAACCAGCAACGGGTAAGGAAAGCCTATACAGGAATGGTGCTGTTGGAGGTGGACAACCTGCAGAGTTACGAAGAGGCTGCTGCCGTCCGCAACGGAGCGGCACTGATGCCTCAGACGTTGATGGCCTTTGTGGGTGCCAACGGACTGAGCGTTGACATCATTTGCAGTGGTATGCTGACCACAGCCAGTGAGGAGGCGTTGCCCCAGAACGCTGACGACATTCGTACTTTCCACCTGAACCTCTATGAGAAGGCTCGTCTGGTCTATAACGGACAGTTGGGTGTGACCATCGAGAAGCTGGAACCGCATCTGGAGCGTGTCTGTTACATGAGTACTGACAGGGAGCTGTTCTATAATCCTGCCGCTACACCTTTTTATATAGAGCTGACAACGGTCGACAAGGCAGTGGGTAGCAAGGCTGCCACCACCATTGAGGCTCGTGAGACGGCACCAGGCTTGGATCGCTATCTCACGCTGCATAAGATCTTTGAATTCAACCTGATGAAAGCCTATGACGAGATGGATACTGACGAAATGTTCGATGCTGGCGACGGACAACAGCAGAACGAGGATGAACTCTACACCCACCTGCTGGCCATTCGTTTGGCGTCGAAATGCCAGCAGACTGGAATCCCCATGAGCATCGCTCTGCGCATGGCCCGTGCCCACAGCATCTTCCGTAAGGATATGATGTTGCTGCGTCTTGTCTTCGAGAATGCTTATCGTAAAACCAATGAGAAGAAATATCGTAGTCGCAAGGCCATCAGCAATCCTCTGAAAAACATTGCCCCAGAGACGCTGCTGACGATGAAGATTGACATCTTCCTGCGTGAACACTATGAGCTGCGGAAAAACGTGATGCGCGGCGTGGCGGAATATCGTCAGCGTAGCGGACTGGGCTTCTCCTTCCAGGACTTGACGGAAGAGGCGCGCAACTCCATGACGCTACGCGCTTTGGAACAGGGCATCAAGTGCTGGGATAAGGACATCCGCCGCTTTGTCAACTCTGACGACATCGAACTGTATGACCCCATTGGTGACTGGCTGGAGCACTTGCCTCGCTGGGACGGCAAAGACCGTGTGACGCCTCTTGCCCAGCGCGTCAAGACGGACTACGAGGAGTGGACACACCTGTTCCACCTGTGGATGCGCTCAATGGTCGCTATGTGGCAGGGCAAGGGGCAGCTGACGGGTAATGCCCTCGTACCTCTTTTAATAGGTCGCCAGGGTTGTGGCAAGTCGTCGTTCTGCCGCATCCTGCTGCCTCGCGACCAGCGTGAGTACTACAATGACCGCATCAACTTCAAGAACGAGTCGGATCTGAACCTCGGACTGACATCATTTGCCCTTATCAACCTCGACGAGTTCGACAAGATAACGCAACGACAGCAGATTGTGCTGAAATACCTTGTGTCGACAGCCGACCTGAAATACCGTCCACCGTATGGCAAGGCCTATAGCAGCCATCGCCGCTACGCATCGTTCATTGGCACCACCAACGACCAGACACCACTTGTCGACCCCAGTGGTTCGCGCCGTTTCATCTGTGTGGTTGCTGAGGGCAATATCGACTTCCAGACGCCCATCGACTACGATCAGCTCTATGCTCAGCTACTCTATGAGGTGGCTCATGGCGAACGCTATTGGTTGACGAAGGAGGAGGAACAGGCCCTGATGCACCACAACCTGCAATACCAGCGACTGAATGGTCTTGGTGAGATGCTGCTGTCACTCTATCGTCGTCCAGAGGGAGACGAGGAGGGTAGGTGGCTGTCACTGAAAGACATTTCTGCCCGTCTGAAGCAGGCCTTCCGCTCGTCATACAAAGAGGAACCAGGTACCTTCGAGAAGATTGGCAACTTTCTAAACCGCCCTGAATACAAGTTCCAGAGCCGTCACCGAAATACGGGGACGGAGTATTGGGTCGTTGAAACAATAGCCAATAGCTAACAGCCAACAGCTAACAGCTATTAGGATTTCTTCTCCTCGTGGTCGTGGGTGGTATGGATGAAGTCGGTGTTCTTGCGGTCTATCTTCAGGATGTTGAGGATCATCTTCCACACCAGTGTGGGTATGGAGAGTATCTTGCCGAAGACAGAGTGGCTACGCAACTGCTTGGGCGTCGATACGTAGAGCGACAGACAGATGAAGAGGAACAGCAACCACCACTTGATGCACCAGTCAAGAGAGAGTACCGTAATGATAAGTGCTAAAACGAAGGTGAGCACAATCAGCATGGAACGGGGAATGAGGGCCTGCTGGAAGGTCTTGTCGATATAGTCGATGTTGCCGTCCAGGATGGCCTTGGGAACATAGGGCAACAACGAGAACAGACTCTGTATCTGGGCTGTCATCCAGCGCAGACGCTGCTTCTGGAAGTTGTCTTTGTTTGACACCTTCTCGTCATAAACATGGATGTCTGGCTCATAGTGGATATGAATCTTCTGGCGCAGTAGAAGGGCCTCTAACTCACGGTCCTCACCAGCGGTGGACAGCTTATAGACATTCTCCTTGAACCACTTGAACTTGAAGCACATGCCTGAGCCGATGAGGGCTGAGGAGAGACCAACACGGTTGTGGGCCTTACGGAAAAGGGTGTTGTTGATTTCCTCGCTGACACCGTCGAGCACGGCGATATTGTTGTTGGAGTTCTTGGCGCAACGGTGACACTGGATAGCTTCATAGCCTTTGTTGCAGACATCGTTGAGCTTGGCCAGGAAGTCGGGCTCTACCACGTTGTCGGCATCGAGGATGACGATATAGTCATATTCTTTCTGAATCTGCTGTAGCGCATACTGCATGGCTTTGGCCTTGCTACTCTTCTCAAAGACGGGCTGCAGGAGGGTAATAGGCAACTGAGCCAGCTTCTCATTAGTCTCTGGCTGCATGTGGTCGCTGATAACGGCTACATGGAAGCCCTTATAGGGATAGTACTGTCCCAAGAAGGTAGTCACGGAGTTGACGATGACGCGGTCTTCGTTGTAGGCAGGATAAAGCACAAGGAAGGTGCACTGACGTGGCTCACGCAAGGAGCGGAGTTGTCCCTCCAGATAGGCGGAGAGAGGCGAGACGGGTTTCTTCCACAGCATCGATACCAATGCGAAGAACAGAATATAGGCACCTGATGCTGCCAGTAACAACCAGAGTAAGATCTCTATGATATGTATAATTAGCCAAACGATACTCATATATATAATAAGGTTTAAGGGGTTATAGTTTCTTATTTAAATTAGCTTTCAATTTCTTGCCGATGGATGTCTTTGCCAAAACGATGGTCAAGAGGATAATCGGTATAGAGAAGAAGGTCTTATCCCACTTGTCGTCAACCAGATAGTTGGGGGTAGCCAATGCGAAGATGAACAGCACGATAGCAAAAAGTGCCCACCACTTGAGGGCCAGTGAGAAGTAGATAAATGGCATGATGACGCTCATAGCGACGATGATGCCCATCATCAGGATACGGGGCAGCAACAGCCACTGGATAATCTTGTCTATCAGGTCGTAATGGCGTTGGAGAATAGCTCCTGGCAAATAGCGGATATTGCGCAGAACGGTGGCTATGTGAGACATTAGCCAACGGCCTCGCTGGCGATTGAAGTCCTCGGCCTTACGGGTCTTCTCAGAGAATACCATGATGTCGTCAAAGTAGTCGACGAAGATATGCTGACGCAACAGGCGAGCCTCTAATTCCTTGTCATCCCAAAAGGTATTAGTCGTCATGATGTTGGTTTTGAACCAATTGAAGTCAAAAGCCATCGCTGAGTTGGATGCAGCGGCAGAGAGGCCCAGAGTGACATGGCCACGACGGAAGATAGAGTTGTTGATCTCCTCAAAGATAGCACTCAGACGAGCGGATATGGTATCACGGTTCTGAGAGAGCATGTGACATTGGATAGCCTTGGTACCAGCAGCCTCGTAGGCATCGTTCAGCTGACTGAGGAATTCTGGTTCGACAATGTTGCCAGGGTTCAGCACAACGGCAATATCATAGAGTTTGAACTGTGGCAAGTTGTTGATGGCCAATTGCAATGACTTGGCTCGGGAACTCTTGGCGAATGATGGTATTAGCAGGGTGACGGGTTGTTGCGCCAGACGGAAATTAGTCATCTCGTCCAAGTGGTCGGCAATGACTGTCACATCGAATTGACGCTGGGGATAGTCCTGCCCAAGGATGGAGCGTACTGTCTGTTCGGCATTGGGGCCATTCTTATAAGCTGGAATGAAAATGATAAATCGGTTCTCTTTCCTGCTCTTAGGGGTCTCCGCATGGTGGCTGAACATAGAAGCCATCGCAAAGATACCCATATACACCACCGTCATACAGACGAAGATGAAAAAGACTAAGTCGAAATAATATATAATTATCCAGAAATCCATAAGCTCAATGTTTTATGAAATGCCAGATTCCACGCAAGGTCGCCTTCGCCAAATCATAGCGCCGTGTCATCAGATCCTTCATAACTTCCTTCGTACCTGCAATGAATATGAGGTAGAGATAGGACAAATAGCGCCAGGGGAGTGAACTGTTGCGTCGTACTAAGAGCAGACGGTTACGCGTAATATAAAAGGTACGCAAGGGACTGGCCTGTCCCGTTGTCTGGCTCTCCTTATGATAGATGGTGCTGGCGGGCTCATACCAGATGTCGTAGCCGGCACGGCGAATCATCATGGACCAGTCGAGTTCCTCGTAGTAGAGGAAGAAGCAGGTAGGCATGATGCCTGCCTTGTCAATGACTTCGCGTCGAACCATCATGGCAGCACCATGGCCATAGGGTGTCGGATGGGCTGTGTCGTATTGCCCGTAGTCCGACTGGTTAAAACCAATAGCATGGTTGCGCAGGGTAACGCGAGAGAGTGGGGTATAGCCCGCAAACTGTATCAGATTCTCACCCCACGTAAAGCGAATCTTCGGACAGACCATGCCAATCTTCGGGTCAGACTCAAAGCGTTCGACAAGGTGTCTGAGGTCTGCCTGCATGCCGTGCTTCGGCCTGGTGATAGACTCACCCTGCAAACTTAACAATGTGTCGTTGTTGATGAAGTAGAGATATTGACCACTGGCAGCTTCGATGCCCAGATTGTTGCCACCAGCAAAGCCCAAATTCTCGCTGCTGCGAATGACCTTGACCTGCGGATAGCGCTGCTGGATGACGCTCGCCTCGTCTTCCCGTGAGGCATTATCTACCACGATGACCTCTATCGACGTATCGTCTAAAGGTAACGTGTCCATCAGTTCACAGGTGTCTTTCAACCCGTTGTAATTGATGGTGATGATAGATATGATTTTCTCTTCTGCCATGGGACTGTTCTGTTTTCGTTATACTCTTGATGCCTTCTTTTTCTCCAGCTTCAGTCGTTTCTTCTCTTCTTCTAATGCGAGTTGCTCTTCTTCATAGGCAATCCATTCCTTTTCTATATGTGGAAGGACATAGACAATGCTAAGTCCCCCGTAGAATATCAGACAGTTGGGAAACTGCATGAGAACCTGGTTGCCGTATCCGCCAAGTTGGATGGCCACAAAGGCACAGCAGAATCCTGCCCCTATACCCCGCAGGGATGGGCTTTTCAGTCTGACAAAGACTATCCAGCAGGCTCCTAATAGCATGAGGGCCGTGCAAATTAAGAAAATGGTGATACCGATGATTCCAGTGTGTATCCATATGAAAACATACTCCGAGTCAGGAGGAACCGTGGCCATAAAAGTGTATTTGTTGTTGGCTGGCACATTCTGATAGCCCACGCCCATTCCGATACCCCATGGTGCTTCGGCAAGGTATTTCTTCATGGCTTCCTGGTTGATGGAACGCTGGTTGGCTGATGCGTCTGATTTGTCGAAGGCTGAGCGCATTCGACGAATTTGTTGGTTGCCTTGTCCGATATTGGTAAAGGCCAGGATGAAGATCATCAAACCGAAGACGATGGTGAATGGGATGGCAATCTTAAACGATTTTGAAAGGAATACATACGCAAGCATACCCCCCATTAGACAAGCTATGGCCGTACGAGTTCCAGATGGGAACATGGCCCATGCAGCACCTAATCCGGCTATTAGGAAAAAGATTTTGTGTTTCTTGATCTTGCTGGTGATGGCAAAGATGATGAATGCCACGGCCGTAGCTGCGGTGCCGATGCCAAAGTTGGCGGCATCAGCATAAATGGAGAAATAGCGGATAAGCGAGCCTCCCTGCAATAGGTGGGTGGTTCGTCCGCGTCCCTGCAGGAAGGAGTTCTCTGCCGGTGTCATGCCTAAGTGTTGCTGCTTCCATACCCAAAATGCTGCGAACAAAGCGAATGCTCCCCAGACATACATATATTTTATTAGTATTTTGGGGTTACTGATGTAAATGGAGTAGACAATGAAAGCATACATCAACTGGAATGCCAGAGAACGTGCTGTAGTATACCATGCTCCCACCTGTATGCCGATGCCACAGGTGTCGTTGAGGACTTCCAGTATGCAGAAACTGCACCAAATCAGAAGTGCAAAAAGCATGATGTTGGCAGTACGCTGAAACTTAGCCTCCTTGACATCAATGATAGCCAGTGCTATCAGGACAATCTCCAGTAGTTCATTGGGTACTGATGTAGGAACACCGAAGGACGGGAAACTGTGCCATTGGATGAGGTAGTTGATGGAGAATAGTGCCCAAAAGCAGAGCATGCGGTAGTGGAAGGGCGACAAGACAAGCAGTACTACGACGGGCAGTATGCAGACAACGGCAAAGGCGCTGAAACCTGCACTGACAAACTCATAGATAGCAAGCAAAAACAGGAGAAAGAGTAATGATACTCTTCCTCCATTTTCTTTTGCGTATGTGCTAAATGTGAGCTTGTTCATTATAAGGCATGTTCGTTTTCTGTAGCAGTCAGTCCTAATTGAGACATACGGTAGACGAAGTTGTTGAACTTCGTATAAGGTGGTAACTGTCCGACGAATTCTTCGACGGCATAACGGGTGGCTTCCGTCAGATACATGTAGAGCGTATTCTTATGCTCCTCATCTAACATCGCCTGTACCTCGTTGAGGGCTTTCTGGTCGACATCCTTCCAAGTACGGTTGGCACGTGTCACCATCATATTAATGGTACCCATATTCAATAGGGCAGGCGAGATGGAGTAGTCGTCCAAGTTAGGATACTCTATAATAGCAATCTCGTCTGGCAGGATATCTGGACAGAGATCCTTGATGCCCTTGGCCAAAATGAACTTGCTGTCTTCTGCCAAGAAATCCTCATCGTAGGTCAGACGGCGAACCTGCAGACCAATGGATATCCAATAGTTCTCTAACTCCTGAGCGATATAGCTCTTACCATTACCAGAGTCTGTGGAGAGAAGGTTGAGTACATTCTGCTGACCTTCCTTGAAGTTCGGTAGCAGGGCTTTGCTCAACTGCTTCATGGCCATATCGGCAATGGTCTTATTGAAGCGGCGATAGCGCAGGTTGCTCTCTTTTGGGAAACAGCCCATGACGGGTATCTGTGTGATACGCTCTGAACGCATACGGTCACGCAGGGTTCGGTCAAGCATCTCGATAATCAGAAAATAGATTGTAGTCAATGCAAAGGTGAGCATAAAAGCACCCAACAGTATCATTAGACGGTTGGTGGGCTGGGCATTCAACGGGAACATCGGTGGATTAAGCACTCGCAAGGTGGCTGTTGACATCTGAAGGTTGCGCTGACGCATACGGGCTGCATTAAGTGCGCGTAGCATCTCCATATAGTTTCCTTCGATGAAACCAATATGGCGCGCCTTACGGTCGAGCGTAGCACCAATAGGCGCATAGAACAAGTACTGCCTATCCAAATTCTCTTTCATGATGTCGGTAGCTGTCATCTCGGCCTTGGTTTTCTCCAAGAGCAACAATTGTTCTAGCCAGCGCCCTAACATATCCTGAGCCTTGACACCAGTCTCTGTACTGAACGTTGCAGCCTCAATATCCCTTGTCAACTGGTTTACACGACCTGTAGCACGTTGCAGGTCACGCTGAGCCTTGGCAAGTTCTTCTTGTGACTCGTTATTGTTGCCACCACTTTCACTACTCATCAGTTTGAGGTTAGAAATACGCGACTGGATACGTGAGATGTCACGTACCTGATTGGTAAATTCCTTGTTAGACCGAATAACTTGTGCACGGTTGCCTAACTGGCGTTCCAAATAGTCAAGCAGTGCCTTGGAAGTGGTGTAGTTCATTAACTGGTCATTACGGAAATTCTGTTGCTGCATTTCAAGCACTGTGAGCTGTTTCGTCTGCTCATCGTAGTTGATAACTTTCTTTGAAACGTTATAGCGAATAAGATCATCCTCTGCACTGGTCAGAATACGGTACAAACGAGCCACCTCACGCTCAAAGAACTTGATAACATTGTTGGTCTCACCATAACGTAACTGCTGATACTGGCGAGCAAATACATCGTTCAGGATGTCAAGTGTGTTATAGACAATGCCGGCATCATTGGCTGAATAACCAATGTCAATGATATCACTTTTTTCGAGTTGGAGTACTTTCAGTCGACTAGTGATACTATTGATGCCAAAGTAGGGGTGGTAGTTCAGTAAACCAAAAAGGAAGTTGTCCTGAGAAGGTTTCTCGTAGGCCTTTAGATTGGCATAGGTCGCTGCCTCGTTGTTGTGGTTGATGAGCGCCTTGACATCAGCGGGAACAGTGGCACTCAACTGACGGAAGTGTTCTGCGGAGATGTAGTTGTTGTCCTTGTTGGGATTGCCGTACATCATGCAGCGTGCAAACAAGCGTAATGATACCTCATGGATGGTGTTGTCGGTGGTGATAATCAACATCAGGTTGGTGATGTTGGTCTGTGAGTTTCCTCCTGCCGATCCCGTTCCGCCTTCAATATTATAACCGGTAATCATACCCGTATAAATCGTCGTATTTGCATCGTAGATGCGCTCCATGTTGCGAGTCATAAACCACGCAACAATAAGAGCAATCATCGGCAAGATGACTAAATACCAACGTATCTTATAAAGAAAACGGACAAAATATCTAAACAAATCCATATTGAGTGCGTATTATTATTTCTTTGTATTTTTACGTTCAGATTTTGCTGCCTTGCGGAGTACTTTCTTCTCTGCTTTTTCCAACTTACGGAATCTCTCATCTTCTTCAGCTGCAGCTTTCTTGATGTTTTTGGCCACTTCTCGATTCTGTTTGCGGATAGCTTTTTCTGACAGTTGATCATCGTCAAGGGTAATATCCGTAGTAGTATTCGTCAAGATGGGGGTGTGCGATAGCAACTCCAGCGTGATGATATCTGTTGTGATTGTGGTCTGCATTTCCTGATATTTGCTGACAACATCTACCTCATGCAATTTCGTGTAGGCAAAATCCTCAATGGACATATTTCCCTGATGGAAATCCTCCTGGTTCAAAGCACCGGCACCTTGATAGATGGCTGCACCTTCACTGACTGTTTTCAGGGTGACGAGGTTGTTGGTAATCTTGATATAAAGCGAGGCAATCTGTCTTTTGAGTTCGTCGAAGGCAATATCTTTTTCAATGCGAGCTTTATCTACTTCCAGACGTTTACGCTTTACAGATGCTGTCAAGTCCAAAATGTCCTCCAAAGGAACACTCAGGTTGACACCTACATTCCAATAGCTCTGTTCATTACCTTGGAACTGATAGATAGTGGTATAACTCTGCGTAGTACTGTTGTTACCCCACATATCGGTCTTGCCATAGCTGTAGCTGGCATGTCCTTGGATATAGGAAAAAATGTGACGCTTCTGCTTGGCGACCTCTGCCTGTGCAATCTCCTGGGCTTTGTTCAGCGACAGAATGTTTGGGTTCTGCTTGGCATTCTCATAAAGCACTGCCAGTGGCGGCAGATGGAAGGTCGAGAAGTTAATGGTGTTAGTGTCACTGGAATCAAAGAAACCAGCACTGATACCACTATTGGCATATTGCGCATGACTAGCAGTAGTCACAGCCGCAAATATTGTCGAAAGGATAAGATGTCTTACACCGTTCATAGGCAATCGTTAACAGGTTAAACATTTCCTTTTTGCTTGAAGGCTGTGAAGGTCCTCAAGATAATCTTCATATCCAGCAGGAAACTATAGGTCTGGCCGTAGGTGATATCCAACTGCTTGCGCTCCTCAGCAGACATCGCACCTCCACGACCACGCTCTTCGACCTGCCACAGACCAGTCAGTCCGGCAGGAGCCATAAAGCGGTCGATGCTGGAGTCTGCCGTCAACTTCTCTGCCTCATAGAGTGGTAATGGGCGGTTGCCGACGATAGACATGTCACCTTTGAGGATATTGAACAGCTGGGGAAGCTCGTCAATGCTGAACTTGCGGATAAACTTGCCGACCTTGGTAACGCGGGGATCGTCTTCAATCTTCACGAAGGCATTGTTGATTTCGTCTTCCTTCTGCTTGTTGAAGTCACTCTCGGCAACCACAAAGTCGTCACCGACCAACATGATTTCCTCGTCACCGATCATCATGTCTGACTCCATGCCCATATTCATCATTGCCATCTCGGCTTGGTCTCCCAAAGGAGCGGTAATGGTGGACTTGGGCTCTTCAGTTTCTTGCTCCTTGTACTGATTGCGCTCCTTGCTTAATTTCTTCAACTGATGCTCAGCATCCACATACATGCTGCGGAACTTCAGGAAGTCAAAGATGGCATAGTTTGTACCCACGCGCTTTGATTTGAACAGTATCGGACCTTTACTCTCCATTCTGATGGCTATAGCTGTCAGAATAAAGACTGGGGAAAGGAGAATGATGGCCAAAGAGGCAACGATGATATCGAAGAGTCTCTTCCAAACGGGAATCTTGAATTTCAGAATGCCACGCCAGGGAGCCTCGTTGGAGAATAGGATACCCTCACGGTCGGAGATGAACTGAATCTTCTTGTTCAACTCCGTAACAGAGGCCTCTAGATGGATGGTGTCATTGATGCCACATTTGAGATAGATGTTACGATCCTCTTCTGTCATGGTATCCGTCATCAGGACGATATACACATTGCGGCATTTTTTGCGTAGGTAGGTGATGGCAGTAATGTCTTCATTGCGGACATTACGCTCATAGAACACCAAGAAGTGTTCGTTGGAGACGTGAGGTGTACATATCTGGGCCGCTTCCTTATAAGAAGTGGTCATTCTGACCAGCTGGCCCGGTATGTATTTCAGACGCTCTTGTGTCTGCTGATTATTACCTAAATATACAACACCTATCATGTCTTATTGAAATGAAATGGGATGTTCTATTAATTAATTGGGAAGGATCTTCTTGACACGGATCTTCAACTCCATGGGATTGAAGGGCTTGACAATATAGTCTACAGCACCAATCTCCAACAGACGGATGCGCTCACTGGTAGAGTCTTCACTCGACAGCATGATGACAGGAATGTGGCGGAACAGCTCGTTCTGCTTAATCCACTCCAGGAAGTCGTCACCACGCATACCCGGCATACGGATATCGGAGATGATGAGGTCGGGCGTATTGCCTGCCTGAAGCCATTTTACACCTTGTAAACCATCGGGTAACCACTGCACATCATAGTCACTCATGAGATAGATAGAGAGCACCTTTGCGATGGTCTCTTTGTCGTCAAGTATCAGTATTTTCTTTTTCATAAATCAAACAAACCTTAGCTAATTGTTGTTTTTCTATTCTGCAAAGGTATAGAAATTTTTTTAATTGTAGTCAAATAATGATAAAAAAATATTGAAAATCTGTAAAAAAATTGGTTTTTAAAGATTATTTGCAGAATTTTGTAGTGCGAAAGTACGCAAATAGAGATTAGAAAACATAATTATTTATTATCAACAATGGCAAACAGGTATTTATTAGGTTTTGATGTCGGCAGTTCATCTGTCAAGGCATCACTCGTGAATGCAGATAGTGGAAAATGTGTAGCTACGGCGTTCTATCCCGAGAAGGAAGCACCCATCATGGCCGTTAAGGCTGGTTGGGCTGAGCAGGACCCTCAGATGTGGTGGGATAATGCTAAGCTGGCACTGAAAAAGATTATGGCCGACGCAGGTGCTACGGCGGAAGACGTGAAGGCTATCGGTATTTCTTATCAGATGCATGGTTTGGTATGTGTCGACAAGAACCTCAAGGCACTGCGCCCCTCTATCATCTGGTGTGACTCACGTGCTGTACCCTATGGTGAAAAGGCGTTTAATGAGCTGGGTGCTGATCAGTGTCTGAGTCATCTGCTCAACTCTCCTGGTAACTTCACTGCCGCCAAGCTGGCATGGGTGAAGGAGAACGAGCCTGAGACTTATGAGAAGATTTATAAGATTATGCTTCCTGGCGACTATATCGCTATGCGCCTCTCTGGTGTGGCCAATACGACGGTCAGCGGTCTGTCAGAAGGTATGTTCTGGGATTTCAAGAATAACCAGGTGGCTGACTTCCTGATGAAGTACTATGGCTTCGATAGTTCTTTGATTGCCGATATCGTACCTACATTTGCCGTACAGAGTGAGGTGAGTGCTGAGGCTGCTGCCGAGCTGGGTCTGAAGGCAGGTACACCTATTACTTATCGTGGCGGTGACCAGCCCAACAATGCACTTTCTCTTAACGTGATGAATCCTGGTGAGATTGCTGCTACCGGTGGTACATCAGGTGTTGTCTATGGTGTGCTGGGTGATGTCAACTACGATCCCAAGAGCCGTGTGAATACTTTTGCCCACGTGAACCATACATCTGAACAGACTCGCCTGGGTGTACTGCTCTGTATCAATGGTACAGGTATCCTGAATGCTTGGACACACCGTAACATCACGCCGGAAGTGGGCTATGCACAGATGAATGATCTGGCTGCTACAGTGCCCATTGGCAGTGAGGGCGTAACGATTATCCCATTCGGAAATGGTGCTGAGCGTGTGCTGCAGAACAAGGAGATCGGTTGCTCTATCAATGGCCTGAACTTTAACAAGCACAACCAGGCTCACCTCGTGCGTGCCGCTCAGGAGGGTATCGTCTTCTCATTCTGCTATGGTATGGAGATTATGCAGCAGATGGGTATGGATATCCATAAGATTCACGCTGGTAAGGCCAATATGTTCCTCAGCCCGCTGTTCCGCGACACACTGGCTGGTGTCAGTGGTGCCACCATCGAACTCTACGACACTGATGGTAGCGTAGGTGCTGCTAAGGGTGCAGGTATTGGTGCTGGTATCTATAAGGATAACAACGAGGCCTTTGCTACCTTGGATAAGCTGCAGGTCATCGAGCCCGATGCTACTCATCGTGATGAGTATCTGGCTGCTTACGCTCGTTGGAAGGCTACGCTGGAGTCAAAGATCTAATCTTGACGATATGATAAGAAAAACGGCAATGCAATCAGCACTGCCGTTTTTCTTTGTGTTTATCGGATGAAGAGTAGTTCGCGATATTTGGGTAGTGTCCATAGACCGTCTTCTACGATCAACTCCAGTTTGTCAATCTGTTTACGGATAGCCTCCATGTGGGGACAAACGGTGTCGTGATACTGGATAGCTCGCTGGTGGATATCCTCGATGCGATTGGCCACGCGACGGGCCTCCGTCAGGTCTTCCACTAACTGCTCGATCTTCTCAGTGCGCTCAGCAATCTCCTCAATGAGTTTCATGTTGCGGCTTGACAGACGCTCAGCACGCTCCTGCGAGAAGACGCCCTTCATGCCCTGTACGTTCTTAATGAGCTGACTCTGATAGTGAGTAGCCACAGGGATGATGTGGTTCATGGCGAGGTCGCCCAATACACGAGCCTCAATCTGTACGGTCTTCACGTACATCTCCCATTTTACCTCGTTGCGAGCTTCAAGCTCCTTCTTGTTCATCACCTTGGTGCTCTCAAACATCTTGATGCTGCTCTCGTCAAGGTAATGCTCGAAGATAACGGGACATGACTTCTCTACGTCGAGTCCACGCTTGGCAGCCTCCTTGACCCATTCCTCTGAGTAGCCGTTGCCGTCGAAGCGGACGGGCTTACAGGTCTTTACGTCGTCCTTCAGCACTTCGAGGATGGCTTGAATCTTGTCTGTTCCCTTCGCAATCTTAGCATCCACACGCTCCTTGAAAGATGCCAATGCCTCAGCCATCGCAGCATTCAGAGCAATCATGGCGCTGGCGCAGTTAACGCTGGAACCTGGTGCACGGAATTCAAAACGATTACCTGTAAAGGCAAATGGCGATGTGCGGTTGCGGTCGGTATTGTCAACAATCAGGTCGGGAATCTGGGGAATGTCAATCTCCATGCCCTGCTTACCCTTCAGGTTGAACAACTCGTTGGCCTCCGATGTCTCGATATGGTTCAGCACCTCCGTGAGCTGTGTGCCCAGGAACGATGAAATGATAGCAGGAGGTGCCTCGTTGCCACCCAGACGGTGGGCATTTGTGGCACTCATAATTGAGGCCTTCAGTAGTCCGTTGTGATGATAAACGGCCATCAGTGTCTCCACGATGAACGTGATGAAACGTAGGTTTTCTTCTGGTGTGGTACCAGGGGCATGCAGCAATACACCATTGTCTGAACTCAGACTCCAGTTGCAGTGCTTACCACTACCGTTGATGCCATCGAAAGGCTTCTCGTGGAGCAGTACGCGGAAACCATGCTTGCGAGCCACCTTCTTCATCAGCGACATCAACAGCATGTTATGGTCTACAGCCAGGTTACACTCCTCGAAGATAGGAGCCAACTCAAACTGGTTGGGTGCTACCTCGTTGTGGCGGGTCTTCACAGGGATGGCCAGCTCTAACGACTGTATCTCGAGGTCCTTCATAAAGGCTACCACACGATCGGGAATGGTGCCGAAATAGTGGTCGTCCATTTGCTGGTTCTTGGCACTCTCATGGCCCATCAGCGTACGACCAGTCATCAACAGGTCGGGGCGGGCAGAGTAGAGACCTTCGTCAACGAGGAAGTACTCCTGTTCCCAACCCAGATTAACCTGCACCTTGGTGACATCGTTATAGAAATATTGGCAAACATCCTTGGCGGCCTTTCCTACTGCATGTAGTGCACGGAGTAGGGGAGCCTTGTAGTCAAGGGCTTCACCCGTATAGGCGATGAAGATGGTGGGAATACACAGCGTGTCGTCGATGATGAACACAGGTGATGTGGGATCCCATGCACTGTAGCCGCGCGCCTCGAAGGTGTTACGGATACCACCATTGGGGAATGAGGAAGCGTCAGGTTCCTGCTGAACGAGCAACTTGCCAGAGAATTTCTCTATCATACCGCCCTTGCCGTCGTGCTCTACGAAGGCGTCGTGCTTCTCGGCAGTACCCTCTGTCAATGGCTGGAACCAGTGGGTATAGTGGGTGACACCCATTTCCAGAGCCCATTTCTTCATACCGTCAGCTACCGCGTCAGCAATAGAACGGTCCAGACTGGCACCGTTGTCTATCACGTCAATCATCTTGTCATAGACGTTCTTCGGCAGATAACGGTACATCTTCTCCTTATTAAAGACGTATTTGCCGAAGTATTCTGATGGACGCTCGCTGGGAGCCTTTACATCGAGGGCGTGTTTCTTGAACGCCTCTTCTACTACCTGAAATCTTAAATTGTTTGCCATTATTTCAATTTACTATTTGACCATTTACTGTTTTTCAATGAAACGGCGTGTCAAGTCGTTATAATTCTCTATGCGGCGATCTCTGAGGAAAGGCCACCAGCGGCGCACCTGTTCAGAACGCTCCATGTCTACCTCGACAATGGTTTCTACTTCTTGGTCGGTGGAAGCCTCATAGAGCAACTCTCCTTGTGGACCAGCCACGAATGAGGTTCCCCAGAAAGGAATGCCCTCTTCTTCGCCCACTCTGTTTACTGTTATAACGGGCAGTCCGTTGGCAACGGCATGTCCGCGCTGAACGGTCTGCCACGCCATACGTTGACGCTCCTGTTCCTCCTTTGTGTCGTTGGGGTCGTAGCCAATGGCGGTTGGGTAAATCAGCAACTCTGCTCCAGCCAAAGCCATTAGTCGTGCTGCCTCTGGGTACCACTGGTCCCAGCAAACCAGCACGCCCAGTTTGCCGACAGATGTTTGTATGGGTTGGAAACCAAGGTCACCAGGGGTGAAGTAGAACTTCTCGTAATAGCCTGGGTCGTCGGGGATGTGCATCTTGCGGTATTTTCCTGCAATGGTGCCGTCCTTTTCCAGAACCACAGCGGTGTTATGGTACAATCCAGTGGCGCGACGCTCAAACAACGAGGTCACGATAACCACTTGCAACTCCTTGGCGAGGTCGCCAAAGAAAGTGGTTGATGGTCCAGGGATAGTCTCTGCGAGATCGAAGAGGTTGACGTCTTCCTGCTTGCAGAAATACAATGAATTGTGCAACTCCTGCAAGACGATGAGTTCTGCACCTGCTTGTGCCAACTGGCGAATCTTTGTAGCAAGGTGGAGCGTGTTTGTTTTCACATCCTCCACGTTGTGCTGTTGAATGATTCCAATCTTCATGGGCTTGGTTTTCTAAAAACGCTGCAAAGGTACAAAATAAAATGAAAAGTGAAAAGTGAAAAAGAGAAAAAATGAGTATCATTTCTGGTTTATTTCTTTTGTTGCTGTCATTTTTATTACTACCTTTGCAGTCAATTAATTAAAATAGGATATTAAAATGAAACTTTTTAAGGTATTTGCATTCATGACGCTTTTGATGATGACCGTGGGCCTGTCGTCGTGTGTGAAGAGTGGCGACAGTGATACTCTTGAGTCAAAGTGGGAAGAGTGGCTGAAAGAAGTTCAGACCGAAATTAATGCCTCTGCAGGTTCCTACTCAGGTTATCTGTACTATCAGTCAGACCAGTCGGAGAATAAGCTGGACTCGGTTGACGCTGTTTGGAATCTCAATAATGATAGTACGTTAGATTTTCAGAATGTACCGATAGAGGTGCTGGTAAAGCATATGCCCGAAAGTCAGAAAGACCTGCAGGCAGCTGTCAGTAATGCGGGACGTATCAACATCCATGTAAAACTGGTTTACGATTATTATTATTGTTCACCATTGGTAATGTATGTCTATCCGCAATATATTACTTTCCCAGTGGATTATGACGGCGCGACACGTCAGGTAAAAATCTCTTTCAGAACCTCCGAGACAACTTCTGATAGCTATGCGAAGTATATGATGAAAGATGATTATGTCTATGTCCACAAGTGTCTTGTGGGTTTGTATCCTGAGGCGTTGTATCTGGATGGCAAGCTTCAGACACAGTTCACTGCTGATTCTTATCTCATCTGGCTTGGTGCCAAGAATTGAATTAACTCAACTTTCGCAAGCCCTGCTTGCTCAGTCTCGTAAGGGGCAAGGAGCAAGGGGCAAGAGAATAGATGATAAACGTAGAAAACGGAGGGATGAAGCGGCATAGAAGGGGAATGACTAACCTCTTGCCCCCTGCTCCATGCCCCTTGCCCCAAGAAAAGTGGAGCATGTGAAACATGCGAAACTTGAATCAAATAAAAAACTAAAACAAATACAAATATGAAAAACGGAAAGACTTGCTTTGGCGTGATTATCGGAACACGCGCCTATTTCAACTCAGAGTTAGCCAAGGACGTGCGCAAGCAGTTACTCAAGACACTTGACGAGGGCGGCTACGAGTATATCATCCTGCCTGAAGATGCCACACCTACCGGCAGCAGCAGTATCGAGACCCGTGAGGACGGACTGAAGGTTTCCAAACAGTTCCGTGAGCACCGTGACGAGATTGACGGCATCATTGTCTCGCTGCCTAACTTCGGCTTCGAGATTGGTATCATCAATGCCATCAGCGATGCTGACCTGAATGTACCTGTCTTGGTACAGGCCTGCGACGACGAGAATGACAAGGTAGACCTTGACAGTCGCCGTGATGCCTTCTGCGGAAAGATCAGCGTCTGCAACAACCTCTACCAGTATGGCATCCCCTTCACGGACACCACCCTGCACACCTATTCTATATATGACCCTCTACTCAAGAAGGACATCGACAAGTTTGCTGCCATCTGTCGCGTCGTCAACGGACTGCGCCACTGTCGTTTGGGTCAGATTGGTACACGTCCCTTGGGCTTCAACACCTGTCGTGCCAGCGAAAAACTGTTGCAGCGCTCAGGCATCACCGTCGTTCCTGCCGACCTCTCTGAGATTCTCTATGCAGCCCAGAAGATTAAGGACGACGATCCTAAGTTCATTGAGATGTGCAACCGCACTTGCAACTATGCCAAGGTACCCGATTCTTACAAGGAGAAGTTGGGCTTGCAGGCTAAGTTCAGTGTGGCTGTCGAGAACTGGATTGAGGCGAATGATGTGCAGGCTGTCGCCATACAGTGCTGGGACAGCTTGGAGCAGAACTATGGTTGTGCCCCCTGCGTCACCATGTCTATGCTCTCTAACAAACTCATTCCTGCGGCTTGTGAGACCGACCTTGCTGGTGCCGTTTCCATGTACGCCCTCTCGCTGGCTTCGCAGAATGCTCCTGCGCTGCTCGACTGGAACAACAACTTCGCTGAGGATCGCAACAAGTGCGTATGCACTCACTGTGGCAACTTCCCCAAGCAGTTTGTGGGCAATGGCGATTTGAAGCTCGGTCCTCTCGGCGTACTGGGTCGCACACTGGGCAAGATCAACACCTTTGGTGCTGTCTATGCTAAGGTTTCAGAAGGTCCATTCACCTTCTTCCGCATCTCTACCGACGATCCGAAGGGCATCATCAAGGCTTATCTCGGCAAAGGTGAGATTACCAACGATCCTTACGGAATGGACGGTTGCATCGCTGTCACAAAGGTCGACAACCTGCAGAAACTGATGAAGTATATCTGCAAGAACGGTTTCGAGCATCATGTCGCCATGTGCCGCACCGATGTCGTGGATATCCTTAACGAGGCTATCGAGACCTATCTGGGATGGAACCTGTATGTGCATGAATAGAAGTAAGAGGTAAGAATTAAGAAGTAAGGGATATGGTACAGAAGAAATATAGGGGTGTGGTTGTTCCGATGGTCACACCCGTCACGAAGGAAGGAAAACTCGATACAGAGGCTGTTGAGCGCATCATCGAATTCTTTGCGAAAGCAGGGGTATCTCCCCTGCTGATGGGTACCACTGGCGAAGGAAATAGTGTCAGCCCCAAGGACGGCTTGTTGTTTGTAGAGACAGCAGTAAAGGCTGCACAGAAACGTATCACCATCTATGCCGGACTGACCGGTAACTGTTTCAGTGAGCAACTGGTACAGGCAGAGGCTTATACCAAGGCGGGAGCAGATGTCATTGTGGCTACCCTGCCCACCTACTATGCCCTGACACCGGAGCAGATGGAGAACTACTACCGTACACTTGCCGACAGTATCAAGGGTCCACTGATGCTTTATAATATCCTTGCCACGACACACATGAGCATTCCCGTGGATGTCATCCGTCGCCTTGCCGACCATCCCAATATCGTGGGACTGAAAGACTCGGAGCGTGACCTGGAGCGTATGGCACAGTGTATAGAGATTGCTAAGGATCGTGATGACTTCTGCTATTTCTGCGGATGGGCGGCACAGTCGGCACACTCCCTTGAACTGGGTGGAGACGGTATCGTACCATCTACCGGCAACTTCGTCCCGGAGATGTTCCAACAGCTCTACGAAGCAGCAGTTGCCGGCGATATGGCGACAGCAAATCGTCTGCAGGACGAGACGAATGAGATTGCCAAGATCTATCAGAAAGACCGTACCTTAGGACAGTCACTCACCGCCTTGAAGGTGATGATGCAGACCAAGGGACTCTGTGAGCCTTGGATGTTGATGCCGCTGACTCGTCTCTCAGCAGCAGAAGAACAGGCTATTGCCGCCAAGGCGACATCCCTTTCATAATCCCGATATATCGTAATCTCGAAATCCCGAAATTCCGAAACATCAAAATCTCAACATGCACTTAATAGATTACCTCATCGTCCTGTTATCCATCCTTGCCGCCATCGGCACAGGTGTGTGGTTCGCCCATAAGCAGAAGGACACGTCACAGTATTTTGCCGGAGGTGGTAAGATTCCCGCCTGGGCAGTAGGTATCTCTATCTTTGCAACACTCATCAGTAGTGTGACCTTCCTCGCTTATCCGGGTGCCGCCTATGCTGACAACTGGATATTGCTGGTGCAGGGACTGATGGTACCTATCGTACTATTGGCTCTGGTAGGGGTCATCGTACCATTATTCCGCAAAGTGATACGTCTCTCCACCTATGAGTATTTCGAGCGTCGCTTCGGACTCTTCGCAAGACTCTATAGCTCGTTTGCCTTCACCCTGGGACATTTCTCCAAGGCGGGTACGGTATTCTTCCTCGTATCAATGGCGTTGGCGACATTCTTGAATATCGACATCTATGCCATCGTCCTCGTCTTAGGTATCACCATCATCATCCTGACGTTGTTCGGAGGCATGGAGGCTATCGTATGGATGGATGTGGCACAGGGTTTCCTGCTTATTGGAGGTGGTATCATCTGTATCGCCATCCTGCTGTTCGGCATCGAGGGCGGGCCCGCTGAGACGTTCCATATTGCGTCAGAATACAATAAGATATCCTTTGGTCCTTACGACTGGGACCTGACGCAGTTGACATTCATCGTGATGGTACTGAACGGCATCTTCTATGCCCTGCAGAAGTATGGCACTGACCAGACCATCGTACAACGTTACCTCGCAGCTAAGAACGACAAGGAAGCGAAGAAGGCTGCGTATATCGGTGTGCTGATGAGTGTTCCTATCTGGGCATTGTTTATGTTTATCGGTACGGCACTCTTCGCCTACTATCATGCACAGGGTGCTCCCCTGTTGCCAGAGGGTATCAAGGCGGATGAGGTATTCCCCTACTTCATTGCCCATGAACTGCCTGTCGGCATTCGCGGACTAATCATTGCCGCCTTGGCAGCAGCAGCCATCTCGTCACTGGACAGCGATCTGAACTGTCTGTCGGCCATTGCCGTGCAGGACTATTACAAACGGTTCCACAAGGATGCCACCGACCAGCAACAGCTACGCGTCGGCAAATGGATGGTTGTAGTGGCTGGCATCGGAGCCATCGGTGTCGCCTGCCTCTACATCTTCTGGGGCGGTGAGGGTATCTTAGGAGCCTTGTTCTCGCTCTATGCCATCTTCTCAGCAGGTATTGTAGGCATCTTCGTCCTCGGTCTGTTCAGCCGTCGTGCCAACAAACAGGGACTGTATATCGGTATTGCTGCCGCTGTGATTTTCACAGCATATGCCGTACTGACCAGTACTAAGGTCGACATCCACGGAACGGGTGTCAAGGAGACCTTGCTTGACCTGGGTGACTGGAATTTCTCGCACCACAAGTATATGTTAGGTGTTTACTCTCACCTCATCGTCCTCGTGGTAGGCTATGTAGCCAGCTACTTCTTCAAAACGCCACTTGCTGACAAGGAGCTGACCATCTGGGGCTATTTGGAAGAGAGAAAGAATAATAGTTAATGTCCTGTATGCTGCGACTCTGTCGCAGCCCAAAAAGAAAAAAATATGAAACCAATTACACTTTTGCAGCCTCAGAAAATCGTGTTCGGCACGGGCTGCCTTCAGACATTAGTAGATGATTACAAAAAGATGGGACTGCAGCGCCTGTTTGTACTGACGGCACCGCCCATCTTACCATTGATAGAACCTGCACTGGCAGAACTGAAAGCAGCAGGTATCCATATCGAGGTTTTCCAGAACATCCTGGCAGAACCTACACTCAACGATTTCAACGCTATCGTGGAGAAGGCACGACAGTTTGATGCCGACAGCGTAGTAGGTATTGGTGGCGGTAGCGTCCTTGACGTCGCCAAGCTTGTCGCAGCCTTTGCTCATTCCGACCAGCAGGCAGCCGATTGCTTCGGTACTGGTTTCATCAAGGCAAAAGGATTATGGCTTGCCTGTCTTCCGACAACAGCAGGAACAGGTTCGGAGGTATCACCCAACGCTATCCTGTTGGATGAACGCGACCACCTGAAGAAAGGTATTGTCTCTCCCTACCTCATCGCCGATGCCGCCTATGTCGATCCGAAACTGACATGGACAGTACCTGCCAAGGTGACGGCAGACACGGGAATGGATGCCCTGACACACTGTATCGAGGCATACACCAACAAGTTTGCACATCCCTCTGTGGACATCTATGCACTTCAAGGCATCCGACTGATTGCCGCTAACTTGGAGCGTGCCGTCAAGGACGGTAAGGACGTGGAGGCTCGCGAGGCACTGGCCTTTGGTTCACTGTATGGCGGACTATGCTTAGGACCGGTGAATACAGCGGCAGTCCATGCACTCTCCTATCCCCTCGGTGGTGAGTTCCATATCCCTCATGGCCTGTCGAACGCCATCCTATTGCCCAGCGTCATGAAGTTCAACATGCCGGCTAATATCAAGCGTCACGCTGAGGTGGCCATTGCCCTTGGATGTGAGCCAGGCAAGAACGACGAAGAAACCGCACAGCGTGGTGTCGACTTCATCTACCGCTTAGCTGCAGCTGTTGGTATTCCCGATAAACTGACGGCACTGGGCATTCCACAGACCGCTGTCGACGGGATGGCCAAAGCTGCCATGCAAGTACAGCGCCTGCTGAAAAACAACCCGAGAGAAGTAACTGAGCAGGATGCAAGAGAGATTTATAATTCATTGTATTAGTCGAAGCATCGAAACTTCGAAACATCGAAATATCGAAACATCGAAATATCGAAAAAAGCTATGAAACCAATATTAGCTATCACCATGGGCGACCCCGCAGGTATCGGTCCTGAGATTACCGTTCGCGCCCTGAACAGAAAAGAGACTTACGAAAAGTGCCAGCCCATCGTCACGGGCGACGCCGCCATCATGCGCCAAGCAGTTGAGCTACTTGGCTTCGACCTGAAGGTGAATGCCGTACAAAGTGTCAAAGATGCCAAATTTGAGTATGGTACTATTGATGTCTACGACCTGCAGTGTGTCGACCTCTCTACCTTCGAGTTTGGTAAGGTACAGCCGCAGTGTGGCAATGCCGCCTTCCAGTATATCAAGAAGGCGATAGATCTTGCCATGGCAGATGAGGTGGACGGTACCGTCACGGCTCCTCTCAACAAGGAGGCACTGAATCTGGCAGGGCATCACTACGACGGACATACGGAGATCTATGCCACCTTCACCAACACCAAGAAATATGCCATGATGCTCGCCGACGAGAATATCCGCGTCATTCATGTGTCTACCCATGTCCCTTTGCGGAAGGCGTGTGACCTAGTGAAAAAGGCTCGTATCATTGAGTGTGTCGAACTGATAGACGATGCCTGTCGTCAGTTTGGTATCGAGAAACCACATATCGGGGTGGCAGGTCTGAACCCCCACTCCAGTGAAAATGGTATGTTCGGCTACGAGGAGGCAGAAGAGATTATCCCTGCCATTGAGGAGTTGAAAGGCCGTGGCTTTGATGTCGAGGGTCCCGTACCCCCCGACTCCATCTTCGCCAAGGCAAAGTGCGGAAAGTTCGACGGATGTGTCGCCATGTACCATGACCAAGGACACATCCCCTTGAAGGTTTGTGCCTTCAACTGGAACAAGGAGACGGGAAAGATGGAGAGTGCCAGTGGTGTGAACATCACCCTCGGTCTGCCTATCATCCGTGTGTCAGTAGACCACGGTACAGCTTTCGATGTCGCCGGAAAGGGTATTGCCAACGACAGTGCGATGACGCTCTCTATCGACTATGCCACCCGCATGGCGATATATAGGAGAGGTAAGAGGTAAGAAGTTAGAGGTGAGAGGTGAGAAGTGAGATGATTGTCATTGCTGATGATATCACTGGTGCTGCGGAGATGGCAGGCATCGCCCACTGTCATGGGCAACAGGTGCGTCTCCTTTGTTCTGTTTGCTGCGACAGTGTCGCAGCAGAGAGGGCTGGAACGACCGTCATTGCCACAGACACCCGTTCCATGACGGAGGATGAGGCGATAGCGGAAACCCGCCGCATCACTGCTCATTTTTCATCAGCAAAGCCAGATTCTTCATTCTTCATTCTTCATTCTTCACTCTTCAAAAAGACTGACTCCGCCCTACGTGGACACGTAGTAGCGGAACTGAAGACGCTGATGGAGACAATGGGTTATAAGCGTGCTGTCTATCTACCAGCAAATCCCTCCAAGGGAAGAATCATCAAGGATGGTGTCTACTATATCAACGGAACACCTATCGACCAGACCGACTTCTCGTTCGACCCGGAATTCCCAGCAAAGACAGCTGTCCTCAGAGAACGTTTCCCTGATGCGGAGGCAAATGGTATCGTGATGCCTGATGCGGAAAGCAAAGAAGATATCCAAAAGGTAATAGCCACCTATGATGACGGACATACGCTTTTCGCTGGTGCTGCCGATTTATTCGAGGCAGTCTTAGGTAGAAATCATAGAGCATCTATGATCTCTGGTACTTCTAGTACTTCTAGTATTTCTCGTCCTTTCTTTGCCTATACCCTCTTCCTCTGCGGCAGCACACAAAGCAAGCCATTGGACCTCGGCATGCCCGTGACAGCAATGCCACGAGACATCTATGACGGTTCTAAGGATATCACGTCCTGGCTGGAGGAAGCCAGTGCCATCTACAGGCGGGAAGGTTCCCTGATGATTACTATTCCCCACCGTCACCGTACAGGAAAGGAAGTCGCCATCCATCTGCGGGAGACGACAGCCATCTTATTACAACGGTTAGTGGCTATACAACAACCCCGACAACTGATTATCGAAGGAGGAGCCAGTGCCTTTGCTACCCTGCAACGTCTTGGGTGGAATGAATTGGAGGTCGTCAGTCAGTTAGCACCAGGGGTAATAAAAACGAAAGCCCCAAATGGGACTTTCGTTATCATGAAACCAGGAAGTTATTCCTGGGGATTTATTTCACAATGAATTTCTTTCCATTCTGGATATAAACGCCCTTCTTTAATTGACCATTAGCAACCTTGCGGCCCAACAGATTGTAGGTAGAATTGTCAATGTTCAATGGTGAACGGTCAATGGTTTGGATACCTGTCGCTATTCCTGTCACGGCAACGCCAAAGCGCTGACTCCACGAGGTTTCGCCATCGTTAACAGTGACATTGATATAGCCAAATCCAGCATTCTGACCAGCCACCGCCTTTACCAGAGAGCCTTCAATAGAAGGTGCAAATAAGCTACTCTCAGTGGCTACAGTATAACTAGGCACCTTCTTGTCATAATCGTTATTCTGACCATAGAATCCTGCAAAGAAAGGCTTCACGTCCATCGTACCCGTCTCGCCAAGCTTTACCATAACATAAGGATGAGCCATGAAATCGAGGTAGTCGTCTAACAGCGTCCAGCCGTCGTAGTTGGGGTCGTCGTTGTGGTTGGCCACACTGGCATTACTACCAATCATCTGTTCCCACCAGTCAGGCATACCATCCTGGTCCGTGTCCCAGTCAGCAGCACGATGCTCCTCGGGATAAGTCTCCCAACCTTTACCAGCAGCGTGCTCTGTAATATCTTCCTCTGTGTCTATCTCACCTTTGATGCCCGACTTAGAACCTTTATAGGTCCATGTGCCGCTCAGTGTCTCCTTGACATTACGCAGATGTTGCTCGTCACGCTGAGGCATCGTGGCACCCGCATAACTGGTGACAATCTTCAGGGCATCCTTGGCAGAATGGATAGTGGCTTCGGAAGGGAAGAAGGGCGCATCATACCACGTACTCTCCTTGTCAGGACCAGAAGCCTCATATGTATCACCTAACTTATCGTTGGTCAGCGTATGGTTCTTGTTCTCACGGATGTTTCCGCTGACATATGCAAACTGCTGACGCGTATTGCCAAAGTCCTCATTCTGGGCAATAAACAACTTCTTCTGGCTACTGGCCTCACCCATCTTGTAGTAATTGTTGACGAATTGCATGTGCAGTGCTCCACCATCGGTAGTGCGTCCACCCCAGTTGTAGCAGACGTTGTTAAACATGTCCAGTTCTCCGGCAGCGTTGCCGGCACCATCCAGTCCACCACCCATCGACCAGTTTCGACCATTACAGTTGACGAGCAGGTTATGGCTGAACGACCCCACGCTACCACCGATGGTAGCAGCAAAGCCGTGGTTCTTGCCGTCGCTGTAGTTCTTATGTCCCGTGATGCCCAGCGCCTCTGTAATCATGGAATACTGGAAGGTAAGATTCTTGGCACCACGACTGGAGAAGGTCTCGTCAGACCCCCATGCCGCTGTGGTGTGATCTAATATGGTATGGTCGTTGCCTGCTCCGAGGGCATTGCCTGTGTTCTCACCATAGACACCCAGTCCGCGCTTGAACCGCATGTGCTGGCAGATAACATCACTGCCTAAACCGATATTCGAGGCCTTGATGCAAATGCCCTTACCAGGAGCCGTCTGTCCGGCAATGGTGATGTTGGACTTGGTGAAGTGCGAATTGAAGTCCAGCTCAATAATACCACTCACGTCAAATACGATGTAGTGAGGTTCATCGATATGAAGCAGACCATAAAGCAATGTTCCAGGTTCCTCGCCACCACTAAGACTAGTAACATGGTACACACTGCCACCACGGCCTCCAATGGCATAGCGTCCATAACCCTCGGCTTCAGGGAATGCCAGCTGACGGGGCTTGAAAGTCCATACTTCACCTGTAGTCACATTACCAGAAGCGTCTTCTTCGTCAACACGCCAATAATAGGTATTCATCGACTTGAGTCCGTTCACGGTGTAATGCGTACTCGTGGTTATCCCTTGCTTGAGCATGTCCGTTTCTGAAGTTCCGAGCCATACATGGTGCTTGACTGCTGAACTCGCAGTCTCCCACTGTAAGTCGAGACTACCATCGTCCGCATCCACATGCATATCACTCTTAGATGGTACAGGGTTAAGTGCTGTCTTGGAGTTGTCCGACTGATTGAAAATCAGCGCATTCAAGGTAACGGTGGTGGTACCGTATGTCTTCCCACTCTCAGGTGTCGTGACGTAAGATACTACGATAGTCTGACCATCGGTTACGTCAAACTCCACATATGACTTTCCACTTTCTGACTCTGTCGTCTTCCTGTTGGTTTGTTCAATGCCCTCCAACTTCTTGACGCCATTGACATAGACATCCATCTTGGGAGCATCAAGCCCTTCCACGTTATTATGAAATGCTTGAACAGAGTGATGTCCTGCAGACAAACCCTCAATCTTCACGTCTAACTTGACTGCACCACTTGTGATGTTGGAGTGATCATCTCCATAGACAGCCAGTCCATCGCCTATCAGTTTGTAACCCATGTTAACCACACCCTGTTTCCAATATTTAGTTAGGACGTGTATTCCTGCATATGCAGCATCAGGTGAAAGGGTAATGGTAATGCCGTCAAAGGTTCCTGTGGCAGAAGCTGTTTCTGTAACAGCCCATGGGGTGTAGCCTGGCTCTGTTCCCTCTGCTTCAGAGCGACCGGTCATGTTAAAGTCAATCTTCTGTGCCAACAGCGTAGTTGAGCACAGAAGACTAAACAATAAAATAAGTTCTTTCCTCATGTCTTATTTACTCACTACCTTTGTTGTACGTGTTGATCCGTCAGTCAGCGTATCGCAAACCATAGTTACACCGTGTTGCAGACGATTCACCTGACGACCGTCGGGAGTAAAGTATTGACGCTTAGCAACAGGCACATTGTTAACAACGGCCTTAATGCCTGTTACAGCATCTGTTGCCTTGGCAACCTCGCCGGTCACGCCGAAGGCACTGATACACTGTACGGTGATGTCGTCAGCATATTTGCAACTTGTATCTTGGGTAATGGTGGCCACACCACCCTTGACAATCAGATAGCACTGTGCAAAACCAGTCTCATCAACCCACTTCAGTGTGGAACCATTCTTCGTCAGTTTCGGAGCAGGAAGGATAAATGCCTGCCAGTCGGCATCCCAGTTGTCTGTGCCACGAAGCATGTAGTCGAGTTGATAGCTGTCAGACTCCACCTTACCAAGAATAGCCTTGCTGGTGCAGGAGCCACCTTCTCCTGTAAACTGAGTCTTGCGCTGGCTGAGGTCTACGACGTTGCCACTAGCATCCATCGTGTTATATTCTGCCATCCGTATCGGTAGTCCGCTCATGTCTGACCATCCTACGGGATATATGGATACGCCTTCCGTCAGGCGGGTGTTGATAAAGCTAACGATGGGCTTCTCTTTCCAGGGACGTCCCAGATAGGTGGTCAGACCTGGCGTCTTGGCAGTGATGATATTGTCACGGAATACATAGCCATACTTCGCTCCACCTTCCTGAGCAGGGGCTACTATCCAGCCTCCCGACTCTACAATGCAGAGTGTATCACTGTCGAAGAACACCTCGCCCGTACCATAAATAAAGTCGGTACGACCGCTGATTTTGCAATTGCGGACGATATGGCGATACTTGTCCTTGTTGCCAGTGCGATAGGTATCCTGATAGCCTTCCAAGTTACACTGCGTAATGCAGATGCGATCGGCATTGGTATAGAGTGCCAGTGCCTGACCCTCCTTAGCACGGGTATTGCGCAACGTCAGGTTGTCGAACGACACGTCGTTGGCAGTCACGTTAACGGTAGCATTGGTATTGACATTGCCGCCATCCTCCGTGTGCAGTTTGTTCCAAGTGATGACGGTATTGTCTTTGCCCTGACCCACCAAGTGGATATTGGCACGATTGATTACCACGTGACCAAAGTACACACCCTTCTTGATAAATATATAATAAGGTGTAGCATCATCCGGTGCGGCATTGATGGCAGCCTGAATGGGAGTGGTGTCACCAGCACTGTTTGGCTCCACAGTAGCGTTGAAGCCCGTAAATGTTGATGTCGACTGGTGCTGGGTGTATTTGGTAGCGTCAATCTGTCTGTCAGCGACGCCATTGAGGAACAGCTCCAGATTGCTGTAGCCACTCGTCGTCAGTGCTGCACCATCACTGGAGTCATTGGGATTCAGTCCCACCTCGGTCTCGTAGGCATCAGGCAAGCCGTCACCGTCAGTATCGACGACCTGACAGGCGTAGTCTTTAGCTTCAGGCTGCAGACGAGGATAGCAGGTGACGTCAATCTCCTGATTGTCCTCAGCATTATCGCCCTCATAGAGGGCTGCGAATACATCGTGATTATTCAGTGTGATATCCTTCGGTGAATTGATGATGCCCATACCACGAGAGAAACTTCCACTCTCCGTACGTCCCGCAAACTGCGGATCTATCGTTCCGGCAGCCTCGGCTAGAATGCGAACATCTACTTCGTCGTAGCGAGGCAGCGAGGCGCCAGCCTGTGTCACCACCTTTTCATAAGCCTCATCGGCAGTCTCGTAAGTCAGTCCGCTCCACTCTACTATCGACTGAAGGATATAGGTGTCGTAGGTTGCCTGCGACTGCCCAACACTCTCCAGATTTACAGCACGCTCAGAACTATTATTGATAAAGCCATGCAAGTTATCGGCATTCACCTTCTCCAGCACCTCATCCGACCAGATTTTGGTAGAGGGTGCCCACTTACTGCCCGTCTCAAACTTATTACCACTGAGATACCACTGGCCCACACCATTACTGTTGGAGGCGCCCACAAAGTAGCGGTTACTAGAGGTATTATTCCTCGTCGTAGGACCAGGGCGGAAGTAGTTGTTAATCATATAGGTACGGTTGTATCCGTTGCAGCTCTTATCGTTCTCACCACCATAGAGGCTGTTGGGCTTGCCCCAATTGAAGATGACGTTGTTGACGAACTCATTATCCACATGACGGTCGTTGGTGCTGGCACGCACACCATTGAATCGCGGTGTACGGTTGTTGCAGTTGGCGATGAGACAGTGGTGCATCGTACCATGCTCGCCACCCCACTGGGCTGCGTAGGCACGCGCCCCCTTGGTGTTGCGAGAGTCGTAAAGACCCTCCGAGAAGATACACCACTGGACGGTGGTATAATCACAGTCGTACATCGTCAGATTCTCCTCCATAGACCATGAGAAGGTGCAATGGTCAAGGACGATGTTCTGGACATTCTCCACGTCGAGCATCGACATGCTCTTGTTGGGCAGGTCTCCTGCACGGAAACGGATATGGCGTACAATTGTGTTCGACTGTAGCTTCAGCTGATATCCTGCCAAACAGACACCTCCACCAGGAGCCGTCTGACCAGCGATGGTGGTATTAGGTTTCACAGAGAAGCGCGAAGTGATATAGATAGTGCCTGCTACCTTGAAAAGGATGGTGCGAGGCGTATCATCGCCTGTCGTTGCAGCCCAACGGAAGGTGCCTTCCTCGCCTGTATCGTCAAGACGCGTGACGTAATACACCTTCGAGCCACGTCCATCAATAGCACGTCCACCAGTGGTGAAGCGTCCATATCCCTCAGCACCAGGGAAGCTGACGAGGTCGGGATTGTAGTTATCGAGTTTCTTGAAGACAGCATAGACTGTAGCATCCTCATTGACTGTGAAGCTGTATGTGGTATTGGTCGATAGGTTCGCGCCACTGCCATTCTCCCAACGCACGAATTCATGACCTGTGGCAGGCGTAGCCTTCAGGATTACCGTAGTACCAGTAGTAAGCGTATGAGAATCACCACTAACAGTTCCCTCTGGAGTTACTGTGACCGCACCCATACCTTCACAGCCAGGCTTTACACTACATGTTAAAACACTAGCTGCAAGTGAATTGAACTTTGCAACGATATTAATATCGCTTTGAATGTTCGTAAACTGATAAGGATTTACAGTTGAGATTAATTCGCCATTAACATACCATCCATTAAAGTCAAAGCCAGGATTGGCTGTAGCCGTAAACGTAGCCTTACCACCTGCAACGATATCACGTTCAGGACGTTCTACAGAACCAGCATTTTCTGGGTCGATAGTGACAGAAAGATGAAAGGTGTTAGACTCCAGTCCTGGCAATGAGGCTACAGCAATAGCTGTTGCTGATACCAGCAATACAGCCATCAACATCATGATTTGTTTTTTCATATTTGTTTTAGTAGTGGAAAGCGGAGCACCTCGAAAGGTACTCCGCTATAGGTTACGTATTGAAAGGATGGTTACTTCACCACCATCTTCTTGCCATTCTGGATAACAACACCCTTGTAGGTACTGTCGACCTTTTGGCCTGCGAGGTTGTAGCGAGCACCGGTAGCCTTCTCAGCAACAGTCTTAATAGACTCTACGCCTGTCATATCTTCCTTACTCTTGCCAGGAGCGAAGGTATAGCCTTGGAAACCAATCTGAGAATTGCTCTGGAACAGCCAGTAGGTCTTGCCGGCCTTGGCATCTATGATAACATTACCCCAGAAAGGCTGGTTACCAGCACCGATAACCCAAGGCTTATCAGCACTGCCCAAAGCACGAATCTCATCATTATTCATGAACTTCTTCTTACCGACCTGCTCAGCAGTGCATCTGCCTGCTGTAACATCATCTTCACTATAGTTCTGACCATTGATGTAACCCTCTACAAGATATGGGCTGCATGCCTTGGTTTCGCTATCTACCAAGAGGGTCAGGCGGTTACCCTTGTTAGCCCATATACCAACCTTTAGAGCACCATCAACCTTCGTGGTAAACTTGTAGTAGAGACCGCTTTGAGGCTCACCACCGGTAGCAGGATCAAAAGTTGTATAGACGACGCGATATTTGCCTGTAGGATCACCATCGGTGTAAATCTCCTCAGCAACCATTGACACGGCAGGAACGCCCGTTCCGGCAATATACGAGAAATTAATGTCGCCCTGGTTCTTCTTTTCCCACATGATGGGCTTCGTAGAATTGATGGAGACCAGCTCGTAAAGGTGCAGAGTTTCGTCAAGCAGATTACCAATAGTAATGTCCTGGCCCAAGTTTACCGTAGGATCATCTGGGTCAACCTTATCAGCAGGCTCAGCAGAACCCACAGCCTCAACCTCGACGTTGGCCGTACTGAACTTCACCACAGAGCTACCATTTGCGACATTGGTTGCCATATTGTTCTCGTCGATAATCGAGGAATAAGCGACATCCACGTTGCCGTCAGCATCGACAGCAGTATAGCTCTCTTCTGTCTGGGCATTAACACTCATGGCAACAAATGCCATGCATACTAGAGTAAAAATTTTTTTCATAAATGTTTTAGTTTTGTTTATTAATATTATGTTTATAGTAGTTCATTTTTGTGTGCCACCTCCTAAGAGGATGGTACACACTGAATTTCGCGACAAAGTTAATGGTTTTTTCAATAACTTCCAAACTTTTTTGCATAAAATCCACCTTATAATATAGAATTAGGTTGGATTTGATGGAGAATGCCTCCTTTGATAATAAAAAAACGGAGCCTCTTCACAGGGGCTCCGCTACGATTATATGTTCAAGTTTCAGCAAGGACGCTTCTTGGGTAGTTTGAAAACATCCTGCACCTCTTTCATCTGCTCCTCCGTCATACCATCAGGTTCAGAGCCCATGGCCTTGGCACACATGTATATGTTGGCAGCCTTACAGAGCACGTCGGTCTGGTCGAAGGCGTCCATAATATCCGTACCAACGGCAACAGTTCCGTGCTTCTCCCACATCACCACGTCGTGAGTCTTGATCTGCTCAAGGGTAGCCTCAGCCAAATCAACGCTGGATGGCAGGGCATAAGGAACGATGCCAATACCCAGCGGAGCAAATGCCAGCGTCTCTGGAATCATCGACCACAGCACACGCGTCATCTCATCGCCTTTCAGGAAACGCTGGATATGACTCATCGCTACCAATTCGATGGGGTGCGTATGAAGGGTTGCCTTATAACACGAACCTGTCTCCAGCAGGTAGTTCTGCAGGGCAAGATGGGTAGGCAACTCTGACGTAGGTACCACATTCTCGTCGGCAATCACCACGTAGCTAGCGCAGTCATCGCAGATACGGATGATAGAACCGTTCTGCATTGGCTCCCTGGCGAGGTCACGCATGCGCTTGCCCGTACCCTTACAATAAAAATACTTGCCTTTCAACTGAGGCAGTACCATACCGATTTGTTTGACATCGCTGATGGCAGGCATTGCCTTGCACTCATCATCCATAAACTCAGTAACGTTGACGGTGATGTTACCACCGTTACGCTCTGCCCATCCTTTCTGCCAGAGGTAACCAGTGACCTCGGCAATCTGATAAACAACCGCCTTCAAACCTTCGCGGCCTTCTAATATACTTTTCATATCTTCGTTATTACGTTATTTCGTTATTACGAATTGATTATTAATAGTTCTCTCCGTAGCGTTCCTTTGTGATATCGTCAAGGGCACGGCAACGAGTGTTGGGAGCACCGATGACACCTACTACCAACGAGATAAGCAATAGGGCTATCATACAATAGGCAGCGATGGTAAAGCCCTCGCCATTCTCGCCATAGATATAGGTAAAGAGGAGTCCCCATAATGCCGACAAGCCACGAACCACAAAGAACATGAAGCCCTGGGCTCCGGCACGGAACTTGGCAGGGAACAGCTCTGAGCCCCACAACGCATAGAATATCTGGGGAGAAGCACCACCCTGGATACCCCACAGGATGGCGAATGCCCACAAGCCGGCAGGTCCGTTGACACCAATAGTCACAATAACCAGCCATGCACAGAGTGCGGCAAGCAGTCCAAAGACATAGATTCCCTTATGACTGGTTTTGTCAATCAGTTTTGAGGTGCAGAATGTCACACTGACGATAATCGCCCACTGGATGAAGTTCATCCAGTTAGCCTGTTCGTTGCTGACACCACCTGCTGTCTCATAGATATGCGGCTGGAAGAATCCCATAACAGATGCCACCAGATTCCACGTCAGATAGATCGTAGCAAGGAAACAGACTGTCTTCACAGCGATACTATTGGAGAACAATACCTTGATATTATCTATCAGTCCTGGCTTCTTCTCACCACTCTCCTGCCCTTTCGTAAACTCAGCACTCTCCTGAAGCTGACGTTGCAAGTTCCATGCGATAAATGCTACGATAAAGAGCGACAGGAATACTAGTCGGGAGCTGAAAGCATTGACTGCAGGCTCCGCCATATCAGCACCACCGACGGCATGGGCGATACTCTCTACCCATCCGAACAGATAACCACCTGGGGCAAAGAACATACCCAGCAGGAGGATGACCATCGGGCCAATGCCCCAAGACATCTGTGAGATACAGATGTTACGCCCACGGTTGTTGTTCTCCGATGATTCTGAGATATACGTCCAAGAGGCTGGCACGCCCACACCCACAGAGATACCTGTGATAAGGAAGCCACACAGCAACATGGGGAAATTCATACTCAGCATGATGGTCAGTACGCCCAGCATATAGACCAACAGGTTGTAGGTAAAGATAAACTTACGTCCATACTTATCAGCAAGGAATCCGCCGATAATCGCTCCGATAGCAGCACCCAAGCAGTTGGCAGAGATGAAGTTGAGCCAGCCCAAGTGAACCTCAGTCAAACCGAGGTAATTCTGCCAAAGGGTCAGACCAGAAGCGCCAGCCACAATGGCACCTGCATCGAGATAATTGGTAAGAGACACGGCTATCGTGCTCTTCAAACTTCCGTTATTAGCCATTTTTCGTTATTTCGTTATACCGTTATTACGACCTATCGACAGACGATGTCACACTCAATATTAAAAATCTTTGCCACCTTCAGAATGGTGTCGATATGATGACCCACAGCTGCAGCCATGTGGTGGGTAGGACCTGCCTCGCTCCACTTATTGACGAATTCGCGGCATGGCAGCGAGAACTTGGTGCGCATATTGGTGTCACCGAAGGTAAATATCTCGCCTTCCTCATTGACACCCTCAGCAACGACAAACTTGAAGACACCGTTCTTGTCTTGCGTAATGGCAAGATAAGTAACAGGGCCTACAGGAGGATAGAACTGTGTGAGATAGCCGCCACCGGTCTTGCCGTGGAAGACAGGTACAATCTTCATGGTCGGCTTCTTGGCCTGAGAAATGTCGAAGTCACCAGAGCCAGAGTGACCGATGATGCAGATGTCTTTCGGGAAGTCGATAGAGTACATCTCAGCCAGCGTACCCGTGCCACTGATGGTCTTCAGGATGGACATCGCCATAGCTACCTTCATATCGCCCTCCACAGCACAAGCGGTATGCTGCTTAATGAGCATCGAGAAGGCAGGAATCAGCATAGAGTCAAGCTTACCTGCTACACCTTGTGCGAAGCCAGCATAATGGGAGGCTATCATACCCAGTTTCTCGTCTTTCACCCACTGCTCAAAGGCAACGACATACTTCGCCATGTCCCATACCTTCTCAATGGTGCCGCCACCCTCAATGTCGAAGGTAGCCAGGATATCCTCAGCCTTGGCACGAATGGCAGCCTCGTCAGTGATATTGTCGGCAATGGCCCACATCTGTTCCCAGTCAAACTGCTTGGTATAGACAAACATACGGTGATAGAGGTTGGTCTCGTCAATGTAGAGGTCCATCATGCCTGGATACGGACGGCCAATCTGTGCGATGTTGGTGTCACGGAAACGACGACGCACCTGAGCGGCACGGCACCAGTCCTCGATTTCTGCCTGAACACCAGGATCACCACCTTCTACGACACCAGTAATCACTGCCGAACGCTTGCCGGCACGGTTGAGGTCAGCAACCATCTCACCGATGGCACCACAGGCATAGAGGTCGCCCAGCCAAGTGGGAATATCGGTCTTGGCATAGTCAGGAGCCAGCTTCTTCTGCAGGTTCACGATGACGACGGGCACGTCGAGGTCGCGAACAGCAGGCAGCATATTATAAGAGGTACAGTAGGTCAGCATCTGGAGGATAACAAGGTCGACATCGGCTGCACGGAACTTATCACCTGCAGCCATCGACTGCTCCTTGGTGGTTACCATACCACCGTCGATTATCTCGATGCTGTCTGGCAATGTCTTCTTGAATGCCTCATACTGAGCCTCGAAGTTAGGTACGAGTTGTGGGAACTGTGGCAGGTACGCCTGTAGTGCAATACTGAAGACACCTACCCTTGCTTTTGTTTCTACTAGTGGTTTACTCATTTTGATTTGTTTTAATATTTAATTTTTAATCTTTCATTTTTAATATCTCAAGGTATTTCTTGTACGCCTTGTCCCATGTCGCTTGGTCCTTAGTGGGATGATAAGCCACCATCTCGATGGAGTTAGCAATGATACGTCGCATCTCCCAGATATTACTAACCTCACCGGCTGCCTTCGCCTGCAGCATGATATTGCCAATGGCAGTGCCCTCCTGCGGACCTGCCAGCACTTCCACACCAAGGGCATCAGCAGTAAACTGGTTCAGATACTTGTTCAAGGAACCACCACCGATGATGTGCAGCACCTTGATGGTGTTCGACGACTCTGTCGTCGAATGATTAAACTCCTTCAACCACTGGAATACCTGACGGTAGCGCAGGGCAAGGGAATCGAAGATGCAACGACAGATTTCTGCGGGTGTCTCAGGAACAGCCTGATTGGTATCGCGACAATACTGCTGGATAGCCTCAATCATCGAGGGGGGATTGGCAAAAGCCTTATCGTCTGGATTGATAATCGAACGGAATGCTTCTACCTGCATGGCTGAACCCTGCAATTCTGGATGCGACAATTGGCGCACCTCCTCAGGCCACTCCTTACGGCAACGCTCATAAAGCCACATACCACAGATATTCTTCAGGAAACGAGTCGTTCCCTCAACGCCGCCCTCATTGGTGAAATTCAACTCATAACTACGATCGTTTATGACGGCCTCCTTCGTCTCTATACCCATCAAGCTCCAGGTGCCACTCGACAGATAGGCAAACTGCTCGTCCTTCGCGGGAACGGCAGCAACAGCAGATGCCGTGTCATGTCCAGCTACGGCGATAACAGGGACAGGTCCTAAACCCGTCATCTTTTGCACTTCCTCTGTCAGTACTCCAATCTGCGTACCAGGACGAACCATTCTGCCGAAATGCTCGCGGGTCAGTCCGACACTTTGGATAAGGCGCTCGTCTAAATCACCCGTCTGCGGGTTGAGCATCTGCGACGTAGAGGCAATAGTATACTCACATACCGCCTCCCCTGTCAGCATCCAGCTCAAGGCATCAGGGAGGAAAAGGATCTTCTTCGCTATAGCTAATGCCACATTCCCGTCTTGCCGCATGGCATACAACTGGAACAGCGAGTTAAAGTTCATAAACTGGATACCTGTAAGGTCATAGACCGCCTTGCGATCCATTACCTGTTCGAAATACTGCTCCATCCGCCCAAAGGTATGGGGATCACGATAGGCCCTAGGATTACGCAGGATGGCATTGTCATCCGCAACAAACACGAAGTCGACGCCCCAGGTATCAATACCGATGGAAGTCAACTGTACCTTACGGCGTGCCACCTCCTGCAACCCTTTGATCATCTCAAGATAGAGGGCATAGATATCCCAATAGAAATGGCCGCCTGTCTCTATAAGATTATTAGGGAAACGGGTCAGCTCCTCCTGCTCCAACCTCCCGTCCTCCAGAGAACCTAATATGGTTCTTCCGCTGGTGGCGCCAAGGTCAACAGCAAAAAAATACTTTTTGTTCTTCATTAGCACAATCTGCTTAGTAGTCTGTTTTTTGATTTATTCCCTGCAAAGTTACAAATAAACTAGAACAGCACCAAACAAATCTGTACAAAATTATATAAGTTCGTTCATTATATATATGTTTCAGACTTCTCTTTTCTACTATTTGTGCACAAAATTGGTAAAATATTCGTTTTTCTCAGAAAAAAGAAGTACCTTTGCAGCCGCAAAATTGAACATATTAATTCCAAATGAGAAAAAGAATTGTTTTCATGGCTGCTACAGCCATTCTCGCCACGACCACTTGGGCTGGCGGATTGATGACCAACACAAACTATCACATCGCTTTTGACCGCATGATGGCACGAGGTGCCTCGTTCGACGTTGACGCTGCCTTCTCAAACCCTGCAGGACTGGTTTGGGGCCACGAGGGCTGGCAACTGTCACTGAACTTCCAGAAGCCTTGGCAGAATCGCGACATCCAGTGGGAGGCACAGAACTATCTGGCAGTTCCTGCTTTGGGTTATGCTGGTATCAACGTCGACAAGAAATTCCCTGGCGAGGCCTCAGCGCCTATCGTTCCTGCCCTGTTTGCTTCCTACAAGCAGGACAACTGGGCAGTATCTGCCATGATTGGTATCGTGGGTAGCGGTGGTTTCGTGAAATATGAAGACGGCATCCCCATGTTCAACGCTCTTGTCATGGCTAAGCTGTTGGACGCTACTAAGGCACTGCCTGCTGCCGCTGGTGGTCCTATGACTCCCGATAAGTACACCATCGACTCAGAGATGAAAGGTAAGCAGTATATCTATGGTGGACAGCTGAACTTCTCTTACAAGATCACTGACAACTTCGCTGCTGCCGTGGGTGTGCGAGCCAACTACTACGACGGTTACAACCGTGGACACGTGACAGCCGTTACCACACCAGCGCTGGGCAACCAGACACTCGTCGACCTGCAACTCGACTGTCTGCAGAAGGGTTGGGGCTTCACCCCCATTATCAGCTTGGACTACCACGATGGTCCGTTGACTGTTGCCGCCCGCTATGAGTTCCGTACCAAAATCAATACAGAGAATGACACCAAGACGTTGGATGCCACCATTAAGAACACTGATCCCCAAACAGCTGCTCAGGTACCCTACATCACTGGTGCTACTGCTCTGGCACAGTTTGGCGACAAGGTGGCTGCCTATGAGGATGGCGCCAAGACACGCTATGATATGCCTGCCCTGCTCAGCATCGCTGTAGGCTATGAGTTTACAGATAAGCTGCGCGCTACAGCCGAATACCACAATTTCGACGACAAGCATGCCAAGATGGCTGGCGACCGCCAGAAGGAGCTGACCCACGGTACCCACGAGTACCTGCTGGGCGTAGAGTATGACATCAACGACAAGTTCACCGTCAGCTGTGGTGGCCAGCGTACCGACTACGGTCTGGACGACGACTACCAGCAGAACACCTCGTTCGCCTGCGACAGCTGGTCAGTAGGTCTGGGTGGTGCCTGGAACATCACAGAGAAGATTCGCCTCAACGCAGGCTACTTCATCACCATCTACAGCGACTACAAGAAGGAGTCTCCCAAGTACCAGGGAACACCCTGGCCCGCTACCGAGACCTACTCACGCACCAACAACGTTATCGGTATAGGCGTAGATTATAAGTTCTAAGAATCAGATACCATGAAATAAGGAGGGTATGCCAAATATAAAGGCATATCCTCCTTATCTGTTATTTAAAAAAGTTTTCACTTTCACAACTACTGAACAAAAAAACGTCCTGCAGAGAAACTTCTACAGGACGTTTTTTGTAGCGGGACCCAGGATTGAACTGGGGACCTCATGATTATGAATCATGCGCTCTAACCAGCTGAGCTATCCCGCCATCATTGCTGTTAAGCGGGTGCAAAGGTAGACATTTATTTCGAATTACCAAAATTTTTTCTTAAAAATCTTCGCAATTCCATTTCTTTTTTGTACTTTTGCAGTGTCAAATGATAATATCGACCACCTAAAACGCACAAAATTATGCAAAAACTGACAATTGAATACCCTCTGGCAACAAACTCCATCAAGATAGTATGGGATATGATTAGCAATGCAGCAGGCATGCAAAAGTGGCTGGCTGACAAAGTTGTAGAAGAAGGTGACGACATCATGACCTTCACATGGGGACAGCCATGGACGGAACGCGACACCAAGCAATCGCGCATACTTAATAAGGAGAAATTCAACCATATCCGCCTGATGTGGGACTACCACGAAGACACCCCCGAGGCTTATTGGGAGCTGCGCATAGCACAGAGCAAGGAGACTGGACATTTGACGCTGCTGATTACTGACTATGCTGCCGATGACGACGAAGCTGCCGACCTGCGTGGCATCTGGGATGACAACCTGGAGCGCCTGCACCGCGTCAGTGGACTGTAGCCTTCTTAAAAGAACACGAATTACACGAATAGTACGAATTGAGGCGTTTTAACTAATAATAATTCGTAAAATTCGTGTAATTCGTTGTTTTTTTATAATTTTGCAGGCTGAAACATGTTTCGCATAAAGAAGTTAGACATATTTATTGCCAAACAGTTCGGTTTACTGTTTCTAGCCGCCTTTGTCATCTGCCAGTTTGTGCTGATGATGCAGTTCCTGTGGCGTTATGTCGACGAACTGATTGGTAAGGGTCTGTCCATGGACGTATTGGCACAGTTCTTCTGGTACATGGGTATCATGCTGATGCCACAGGCTTTTCCATTGGCCATCCTCCTCTCGTCACTGATTGCCTTTGGTAACCTTGGCGAAAGCTCGGAGCTGACAGCCATCAAGGCAGCAGGAATCTCGCTGATGCAGGCCATGCGCTCGCTGATAGTCATTACCATCAGCATCGCCTGCATCTCGTTCTACTTCCAAGAGGTCATCGGTCCACGTGCCTTCATCTCGTTCCAACAGCTGCTCATCTCCATGAAGCAGACCAACCCCGAGGTGGAAATTCCAGAGGGTATCTTCTATGACGGCATCCCCAACTCTAACCTCTACGTACAGAAGAAAGACCTAGACCGTGGCGTACTCTATGGCATCATGATCTACCGCATGAATGGCAGCTACGAAGACGCTGCCGTCATCCTTGCTGACTCGGGACGCATTCAGGCAACGGCAGAAAAGAAACACCTATTGTTGACACTTTATAGCGGTGAATGGTTTGAGAACATGCGCCAGTCGAACATCAGCGTCAATGCCAACGTACCCTATCGCCGCGAGACCTTCTCGACAAAGACTATCCTGCTTGACTTTGATAGTGGTTTCAACCTCACCGAGATGGGCGGCATCTCTGCCGACGCCCGTTCCAAGGGACTCAGCCGTATCATCCACGATCTGGATTCCATACGCGAGTTCAACGACTCCGTGGGGCATCAGAACTACCGCGAAGCTAAGATGCTCACCTATATGCGGCCCGACATACAGAACGTAGACTCCACGAAAATCAAGAAAGAGGTGGCAGGACGCAGCGAACTCTTTGACTCCATCTACCAAGCACAGACTGCTGAGCAGAAGCAGCGTATCCTCACGCAGGCATCGAACGATGTGCAGATGACCATCACCAATATGGACTATAAGGCTGAGTGGGCCTACTGGCTGAACCGTGAGGAGCGCATGCACATGATGGAGGCGATCAACAAGTTCACACTATCGCTGTCGTGCATCATCTTCTTCTTCATCGGAGCACCATTGGGCGCCATCATCCGCAAGGGTGGTCTGGGTGTACCAGTCATTATCTCCGTCATCGTATTCATCGTGTTCTACATCCTTGACAACACCGGTATGCGTATGGCACGTATCGACGAGTGGACGGTATGGTTCGGAAAACTGCTGGGCACTGCTGTATTGTCACCTATCGCCATCTTCTTCACCTATAAGGCGAACAAAGACTCTACAGTATTCAACATCGATCTGTACAAGAACATCATGATGCGCCTGCTAGGACTACGTACCAAACGTAGCATCATGGGCAAGGAAGTGATCATTGACGACCCGAAATACCAGGAAGACTGCGACAAGCTGGCAAGCATCAGCGAGCAGACCACCAATTATATGGAGGCCCACAAGTTACTGCGCTGGCCGAATCCGATAGAAGTATTCTTCCGCCCTGGTAACGACCAGGAAATTGCAACACTCAACGAGGAACTGGAGACTACTATCGAAGACTTGTCGTACTCTCGCGACAAACGCGTCATCATGTTACTGAACCGCTATCCGGTCATTGCCCCCCATGCCCACACACGGCCTTTCCGCCGCAAATGGTTGAACGTCATCACGGGAATATTCCTGCCCACAGGCATTTTCTTCTATGTCCGCATGATACGTTTCCGCTTCCGTCTGTACAAAGACCTGCAGCACATCCTGCGCACCAATGGCAAACTCATTGCCCGTATTAAGGAGCTATATATTAAATAGGTATAAAACAACAACAAACTAATAAGATATGGAACCACTGAAACTCAACACCATCGAGGAGGCACTCGACGACTTCAAGGCTGGCAAATTCGTCATCGTAGTAGACGACGAAGACCGCGAGAACGAAGGCGACCTGATTTGTGCCGCTGAGAAAATAACACCAGAGATGGTGAACTTTATGCTGAAGAAGGCCCGTGGCGTACTCTGCGCCCCTCTGACCATCAGCCGTGCCGAAGAGCTGAACCTACCCCACCAGGTGCAGGACAACACCTCGCTGTTGGGAACACCATTTACCGTCACTGTCGATAAGATAGAGGGCTGCACCACAGGTGTCTCTGCCCACGACCGCTGTGCCACTATCCGTGCACTGGCCGACCCTACCTCGAAAGCCGAAACATTCGGACGCCCTGGACACGTAAACCCACTTTACGCTCAGGACAATGGCGTCTTGCGCCGTTCAGGTCATACGGAGGCCGCCATTGATCTTTGTAAGCTCTGCGACATGCAGCCCGCAGGTGCTCTCATCGAGATTATGAACGAGGACGGCACCATGGCGCGCATGCCTGAGTTACAGGTGTTTGCCAAGGAACACGACTTGAAGATTATCACCATCAAGGACCTCATAGCCTATCGTCTTAAGAGGGAATCGCTCATCGAGATAGGAAGCAGTGCCGACCTGCCCACCAAGTACGGTCACTTCCGTCTGATACCATTCCGTCAGAGGTCGAACGGCCTGGAGCACATGGCACTCATCAAGGGTGAATGGAGCGACAACGAACCTGTATTGGTGCGTGTACACTCTAGCTGTGCTACGGGTGATATCCTCGGCTCTATGCGCTGCGACTGTGGCGAACAGTTACACAAGGCCATGGAGATGATTGAGCAGGAGGGAAAGGGTGTCATCATCTACATGTCACAGGAAGGTCGCGGCATTGGCCTGATGAACAAAATTGCCGCCTATAAGCTACAGGAGCAGGGCATGGATACTGTCGAGGCGAACATACATTTGGGCTTCAAACCAGACGAGCGTGACTACGGCTGTGGCGCACAGATGCTACGCCATCTGGGTATCCACAAGATGCGCCTCATGACCAACAACCCCACCAAGCGTGTCGGTCTGGAAGCCTATGGTCTGGAAATCGTAGAGAACGTGCCCATCGAGGTCACTCCCAACGAATACGACTATCGTTACCTGAAAACCAAGCAGGAGCGTATGGGACATACCCTACATCTGAAATAATATAATGAAACGTAAACTTTATATTGCCCTATTGTCTCTTTGCTGTCTGACGACAACGGCACAGACGAAAATCGTTAATTCGAGCATTACCTACTACGGCGATCCGAATGTTTCGCCCAAGGAAGCTATGGCTGCAGCGATAGAACAGGCAAGAATTGCGGCATTAGGTAAGGAGTTCGGTACGCTCATCACGCAGGATATTCTCAGTCAGGAGAGCGATGAGAACAGCTACTTCATGCAAATGAGCAATGCCGAGGTGAAGGGCGAGTGGATAGAAGACACAGAGAAGCCGGAGGCTAAGATTGTAGATACAACCCCAGAGGGTGGGCTGGTTATTGAGGCGAAGGTGAAAGGCAGAGCGCAGGCGCTGAAGAACGAGGCTGCTGACTTTGAGACACTGGCTCTGCGCAACGGTACAGACAAGAATCGCTTTGCCAGTACTGATTTCAAATCTGACGACAAGTTGTATCTGTATTTCAAGGCTCCTGCAGACGGGTTTGTTGCAGCATATCTGATAGACGAGCAGCAACAAGTACTTTGCCTGCTTCCTCATGAAAGTAGCAGTACTGGACAGCAGCCCGTCACACACGACAAAGAATATGTGTTCTTTTCTGCTGAGCATGATGCAGAATATGCCAATAACTATGAAGACGGCCTGGTGGTAACGTGCGCCGATGAACGTATAGAGATGAACCGCATCTATGTCATCTTCTCACCAAACGCGTTTGTGAAGCCTGTTGACCAATCTACTGTCTCCTTGGGGCATGACAACCTGTTACTACCTCGCCAGCTCAGCCTGAAAGATTTTTCCCGCTGGATGCACAAGGTGTATGCCCGCGACAAGAAGATGAGCCGCAAAGTACTGTGGCTCAAAATCAAGCCTTAAATTGCTGACAGTGTGTTATAACCCGTAGCATGCTGTCCATGATGCATTAATATATATAAAAAAAGGTGGAAATTTGTCGCTAAATAAAAATAAATGATTACCTTTGCACACCACAAATAAAGCAAAGTGTAACAATATGGCACAATTATCCGACCGTTTGCAACGACTAGCGCCTTCAGCCACGTTGGCCATGTCGCAGAAAAGCTCTGAGATGAAAGCCCAGGGCATTGACGTGATTAATATGAGTGTGGGCGAGCCCGACTTCAACACCCCCGACCACATCAAACAGGCTGCCAAGATGGCTATTGACGAGAACTATTCTCGCTATTCGCCCGTTCCTGGTTATCCTGACCTGCGACAGGCTATTGCCCGCAAATTGGAGCGCGAGAACCACCTGCACTACCAGCCCTCAGAGATTCTTGTCTCCAATGGTGCTAAGCAGAGCGTCTGCAACGCCGTCATGGCACTAGTCAACGACGGTGAAGAGGTCATCATCCCCACTCCCTACTGGGTCAGCTACCCACAGATGGTACTGCTGGCTGGTGGTAAGCCCGTCTTCGTAGAGGCCGGTTTTGAGCAGAACTTCAAGATGACTGCCGCCCAGTTAGAAGCAGCTATCACTCCGAAAACCCGCATGATCATTCTCTGCTCGCCCAGCAATCCTACAGGTAGCGTCTATAACCGCGAGGAGCTGAAGGCACTGGCAGACGTCATCCTGAAGCATGAAGACTTGTTCGTACTCGCTGACGAAATCTACGAGCACATCAACTATATCGGCAAGCACGAGTCTATCGCCCAGTTTGAGGGTATGAAAGAGCGCTCTATCATCGTCAACGGCGTCTCTAAGGCATACGCCATGACAGGTTGGCGCATCGGCTATATCGCTGCCCCCGAATGGATTGTTAAAGGTTGTAACAAGCTGCAGGGACAGTACACCAGCGGACCATGCTCCGTCAGCCAGAAGGCTGCCGAGTTTGCATATACCAGCAGTCAGCAGTGTGTAGAGGATATGCGCCAGGCCTTTGAGCGCCGCCGCAACCTTATCGTCAAACTGGCCAAAGACATTCCTGGTCTGGAAGTCAACGTACCAGAGGGTGCCTTCTATCTCTTCCCCAAGTGCTCGTCATTCTACGGCAAAAAGACACCCGACGGAAAGGTTATCGAGAACTCTACAGACCTGGCCATGTATCTCTTGGAGCAAGGTCATGTCGCTACCGTTGGCGGAGATGCTTTCGGTGATCCTCAATGTTTCCGAATGAGCTATGCTACGAGTGACGAAAATATCGTTGAAGCAATGCGTAGAATCAAAGAAACACTGGCTGAGTTGCGATAAATTGAGAAATATCAAGTTAAAAGTTCTTAATTAGAACGTAAGTACAACTGAATTTGCTATCTTTGCCGAGAATTACATATCTGAAACGAATAACATTAATTCATTTAATAACTAAAAAAACATTATTTATGGCAACAACAACAAAGGCTACAGCCCAGGCCAAAAAGTCGGGCTTCGGAGGTGTTAAGGAAGCATGGATTATCCTCGCTATCTGCTGCGCAGCTGGTTACAGTGTTTGGTATTTCGTAATGGGTAACCCCGACAACTTCATCGGTGGCGACCGTACTGGCCATCCCGCAAACCTGCTGGGTACCGTTTATAAAGGAGGTTTCGTTGTAGGTCTGATCCTGACCCTTCTGTTCACCGTTATCTGCCTCGGTTTCGAGCGTTTCTTCGCTATCAAGTCTGCTTCTGGTAAGATGAACCTCGCTAAGTTCACTGCTCAGGTGAAGGCTGCCGTTAAGGCTCAGAAGTTCGATGAGGCTAAAGCTCTCTGCGACAAGATGCAGGGTTCTGTAGCAAACGTCGTATTGGCATCAATCAATATGTACCAGACTGTAGAGACCGACTCTACTCTGAAGAAGGCTGCTAAGATTGCTAAGATCCAGCAGGCTCACGAGGAGGCTACTCAGCTGGAGATGCCTACTCTGCAGATGAACATGCCTATGGTTGCAACCATCGTATCTCTGGGTACCCTGACCGCTCTGTTCGGTACTGTGCTCGGTATGATCGGATCGTTCCAGGCTCTGTCTGCTGGTGGTGGTGCTGACTCTATGGCTCTGTCTGCCGGTATTTCTGAGGCCCTTGTGAACACAGCATCTGGTATCTTGACCTCTTGGGTTGCTACCGTTGTTTACAACTTCTTCTCAAACAAGATCGATAAGCTGACTTACGCTCTCGACGAGATTGGTTTCACCATCGCAGCTACATACGATTCTAACCACAACGAGGCTTAATATTTAACCATTTAAAACTTTAAAATCGGTTTTAGTATGGCTAAAATTAAGATACAGAAAAAAGACATCTGGATTGACATGACGCCTATGTCAGACGTGATGACACTGCTTCTGTGTTTCTTCATGTTGACCTCAACATTCCTGACCCCAGAGCCGGTACAGGTTACTGCGCCAAACTCTGTGTCAGAGTTGAAGATTCCCGAGCAGGACGTTCTGAACATTCTGGTAACCCCAGAGGGTCGTGTCTACTGCGGTACAGAAAACAAGAACAACATGCAGGCAATGCTGGACATCATGACCGACAAGTTCGGTGTTCAGCTCAATCCAAATCAGATCAAGCACTTCCGTGAGGATGCTATGGTTGGTGCCAGCATGTCGCAAATGGCAGCGTACCTCAACCTCGAGCCTGAGAAAATGGCAGAGGAAGTCCAGAAGCTCGGTCTTCCACTTGACAGTATCAAGGGAGGTAAGAGCGAGTTCCAGGAGTGGGTCTCTGCGGCCCGCGAAGCAAATCCTGACATCAAACTCGCTATCAAGTGCGACTCAAAGACTCCTTATGCATCTATTAAGAAGTTGATGTCAGAGCTACAAGATATGAACGAGAACCGTTTCCAGCTCATTACGAATCTCGATGTTAAACGTTTAAACGACTAGTATTATGGCAAAAAAGAATCTATCCAAACAGAAAAAAATGGATACCCGCGTGAACTTCACGCCAATGGTAGACATGATGATGCTGTTGATTACCTTCTTCATGCTGTGTACCACACTGGCTAAGCCCCAGTCCATGCAGCTGACGATGCCGTCAAACGACGAAAACGTATCGAAGGAAGACAAGTCGGTAACAAAGGCTTCTCACACCATCACACTCTATTTGGGTGCTGACGACCAGATTTGGTACATTGCCGGTCTGCCCAACTACGAGGATCCCTCTTGCGTCAAGAAGACCACCTATGGTGCTAAGGGCGTTCGTGACGTGCTCATCAAGCACACCACAGAGGAAGGTGTTAACCCCGTAGCCAAGATTATGATGGCTAAGAAGGAGTTGGATGCTCAGAAATCAGCATACAACAGCAAGATGACTGATCAGCAGTACGAGGAGCAACTCTCTCGCATCAAGAAGGGTGAACTGCCCAACGGTGAGAAGGTTCCTACCATGACTGTCATCATCCGTCCTTTGGAGACTGCCACCTATGAGAACATGATCGCAGCACTCGACGAGATGCTCATTTGCAATATTGATAAGTATGTCATCGATAAGATTGGCCCCGAAGATCAGGCTCTGATTGAAAAGGCTGGTGTTAAATAAATCGGTGTCTAACATTTAAAACGTAAACGAATATGTCAAAAATAGATCTTATTCAAGACACGTGGGTTGATCTTGTCTTCGAAGGCAAGAACCACGCTTACGGTGCTTATCAACTGCGCAAAGAAACGGGCAAGCGTAACTTCTATGCTCTACTCACCATGTTCATCATTGCAGCCATCATCGGTGCCATTGTTCTTGTCAAAGGCGTCGTTGAAAATGCAATGAAGACTGATGTAGCCATCGAGGCCGATGTAGAGTTGGCTAAGCTGGCAGAGAAGAAGGAAGCTAAGGTTGAGAAGAAAGAAGAACCGAAGATTGAGAAAATTGAAGTAGAAAAGGTTAAGAGTTCTGTGAAGTTCACCGCTCCTGAAATTAAGAAGGACGATGAAGTAAAACCGGAAGAAGAGTTGAAATCACAGGAAGACCTGAGTAAGACCAACACCGCTATCGGTGCGTTCGACGTGAAGGGTAATGACGAGGCTGCAGGCGAAGTGCTGAAGGCTAAGGAAGTTATCGCACAGCCCGAGCCCCCGAAGGAGGAAGAGACGAAGGTGTTCGACGTTGTTGAGCAGATGCCGTCATTCCCCGGTGGTCCTTCGGCCCTGTTCGAGTACCTGTCAAAGAACATCAAGTATCCGGTTGTTGCTGAGGAGAACGGTATCCAGGGACGTGTTATCGTAACATTCGTCGTTGAGCGCGACGGTTCGATTACCGACGTTCGCGTCGTGAAGTCCGTAGACCCGTCACTCGACAAGGAAGCACAGCGCGTGGTTAAGTCAATGCCTCGCTGGATTCCTGGTAAACAGAACGGCTCGGCTGTACGTGTAAAGTACACCGTACCTGTAACCTTCAGACTGCAATAATTTCATGAAGAAAATCGCATCCATACTTATTGGATTAACACTCATTTTAGGCTTGTTCCCCTCATGTGGGAACAAGCCTAAAAATACTAAAGCAGAGCAGGACTATCAGCGTGCTGCCCGTTACTTCACAGCCGACGAGAGTTTCAGTCCTATTCTGAACGAAGCCCTCGATGTATTCTCATACAGTAATGTGCTTGACACGTTAGAGGCAGAGTACACCAACGAACAGGATGCCATCAAGCGCCTGATGAAGTTGGAAACATGGTTGGCATTCACCACCCGTGACCTCACGGAGAAAGAACGCCAGAACCTGATAGACCGTTCATACCGTCCGCGCACTATCCCCATTGCATACGACGGATTAGCAATCATCGTCAACAACGAGAATCCAGACACCTGTATCACCGTCAAGGACTTTAAGCGTATCCTTAAGGGTGAGCTGGTCAACTGGAGCGACCTCTACCCCACCTCGAAGTTAGGAACCATCGATGTCGTCTTCGACAATCCACTGTCAAGTACTGTCCGTTGGTGTGTTGACTCACTGCTGGAGGGAAAAGAATTCAAGGCTCCCAATATTGGAGCAGTAAAGACCAGTGCAGCCGTCATTGACTATGTAGAGAATCACAAGAATTCTCTTGGTATCATCGGTTCTAACTGGCTAAACGACAGCCGTGACACCACAAACGTCACCTTTAAGAAGAATATAACAGTTATGAAAGTCAGCCGCATGGACTCTGCGACAGTAGCCAACAGCTGGCGTCCATACCAATATTATATATACAACGGAAACTACCCGCTCATCCGTACTATCTACGCCCTACTTAATGAGCCACGTAGCGGACTACCGTCCAACTTTGCTCACTTCTGCCGCCTGCCGAAAGGACAGCTTATCATCCAGAAGTCGGGTTTGCTGCCCATTCAAGCAGGAATGAATTCAAGAACCGTATTTGTGAATAAACAATAAAAAAATAAACATTTATCCGTCCTAAACGTCATATAAGAAAAATCACTGTTAACATAAATAACGTAGAATTATGAAAGCAATTAAATATCTATTCATTGCTGCGCTGACCGCAGGTTACAGCGCAAGCGCTACGGCCCAGGACGGCACAGAAGCCGACGTACAGGCCGTCAAGGACATCATTAGTAAGAAACCCGCCGATCTGGACAAGCAGATGAAGCCCTTCTACAAGGCTAACAAGAAGAACGCTGTGAATCTGGTAGCTTTCGGTCGTGCATTCTATGAGGCTAAGGACACTGCTAACGCAAAAACCTATGCCCACCATGCACTGACAGCCTCTAAGAACAAGTGTGCTCCTGCCTACATCCTGTTGGGCGACATCGAGGCTTATGGTGACAATGGTGGTGGTGCTGCCGCACAGTACGAGCAGGCCATCTATGCTGCTCCTACAGAGCCAGAGGCTTACTACAAGTATGCTAACGTATACCGTAAGATCAGTCCCCGTGGTGCTGTCAGCAAGCTCGAGGAGCTGCGCTCACAGCGTCCCGACGTAGCTGTCGACGCCCTGATTGGCCGCATCTACTACATGTCTAACGACTTCGACGCTGCTCTTCGCGCTTACAACAAGGCTGACAAAGCACAGATGGAAGACCGTGACCTCAGCGACTACGCCATGACAGCCTTCTTCAAGCAGAAGTACGACATTGCTCTCGACGTTGCCAAGTTCGGTCTGAGCAAGAATCCACGTCACGCAGCCTTCAACCGTCTGGCCTTCTTCAACAGCACCGAGCTGAAGAAGTGGGACGACGCCTTGATGTATGCTGATGCCCTGTTCAACAAGTCTGACTCTGCCAAGTTCTCTTACTACGACTACACCTACTATGGCAACGCCCTCAGCGGTGCTGGTCAGCACGACAAGGCCGTAGAGATGTATCAGAAGGCTCTGCAGCAGGAGGATATGGACAACAAGGCCAAGCGTGCCGGCGTCATCAAGCAGCTCTCTGACGCCTACAAGGCTCAGGAGGACTACCCCAATGCCATTAAGAACTATGAAGAGTACCTCAACACTGTTGAGAAGGCTTCTGCCAACGACATCGCTGCTCTCGCTCAGCTCCACGTACAGCATGCCAACAAGCAGACTACTCCTGAGGAGCAGGCAGCCTGCTTCGTCTTGGCTGACAAGACCTATCAGGACCTGGAGAACAAGTATGAGGATGCCGCTGAGTATGCCACCTTCATGCGTGCCCGTGTCAATGGCTATATGGATCCCGACCAGAAGAAGGGTCTTGCTAAGCCTTACTACGAGAAGCTTGACCAGCTCATTGGTAGCAAGGAGAACAAGGACGCTACTGACAAGGCTCGTCTGGTAGAGAGCTACCGCTATCTCATCTCATACTACTTCGTCATCCAGGACAACAAGGAAACTGCTAAGCAGTACGCTCAGAAACTGCTGGAGATCGATCCTGAGAACCAGATTGCCAAGCAGGTAATGGAAACGAAGTAAGCAAAACACAACATTACAATAATATGGGCAGCTCTTTGAGTCTGCCCATATTATTATAATCACCGGGACAGGCTTGTTCTCATGATTCTATGGACACACTCATGTGCAAGTCACTGACATACTGCACAATAAGCGTGACACTTACCATATCACCATCAATGAGCAAGGAGACACTGATTTTTTTTGCTTTTTCTTTTATTGAATCATCATTTTTTTGTAATTTTGCCCAATAATATCATAACATTCAATCTAAAGCATATGAATAACAACCCTTACTATCTAATGAACAAGTTAGCTTATGCAGGTATCCTGCTAACCATGGTTTTCTCGTTGTCTTCTTGTTCAAACGACGACAACACGTCGGGCAACACTCCTCCCCCCTCTTACGATAGTCTTAAACCAATAGGTTTTGGCGCAAACACCACGGGTGGCAACAATCAAAACAAGGTTGTGGTAAGCACCGCTGAACAACTGAAAGACGCCGTGAGTGGCACCAATCCGGCAACCATATATGTGAAGGGGCAGATAACCCTCAACAAGATGCTTTCTGTTGGGTCCAACAAGTCCATTATCGGTTTAGCAGGAGCAAGCATCAGTAATGCTAATCGCAACGAGGATGCCGGTATATTCTTATTAAAAGGCAGCGAGAACGTCATCATCCGCAATTTGACGCTGCTCGGCCCTGGTGCCTACGATATCGATGCCAACTATAGCGATAATATCAGTCTGGTTGGTGCAAAGAACATATGGGTGGACCACTGTGACATACAAGATGGCATCGACGGCAATTTCGACATCGTGGAAGGCTCTGACAATATTTGTGTCAGTTGGACTCATTTCAGCTACCTTATAGAACCTAAAGAAGGTGGTAGTGGCGGAAGCAGCGACCACCGCAACTGCAACTTGATAGGTAACAGCGACAAGACAGCCGACATAGATGAAGGACACCTCAACTGCACGTTTATCTGCTGTTGGTGGGGAGAAGGGTGTTCTGAGCGTTGTCCGCGTGTTCGCTTTGGAAAAGTACATGTAGTGAACTGTCTTTACGACGGCAACAACTATAATTACTGTATAGGTTATGGAGTGTATTCCAATATCTTCGTAGAAAAATGCGCTTTCGTGACAGATCAGGCTAAGGAAAATGCGATAAAAGACTGGAGTAAAGAAAAAAATTTCAACCTCAAGATCGTGGGATGTTTGGGAGTTGACGACGTAGAGTTGGCAAGAGGTGAACGTGGCCAGTTTGTTCCCACCTATGAATATAACACTTTCGATGCCAATTTGGTTCCTTCAGTTCTGAGAAACAAAGAGAATGGTGCAGGTGCCACTCTCAAGATTGAACCGTAGAACGACTAATGGCAGACCAGGTTGGAAAGCAAATGAGTACGGAGACACTGAAGGAGAAGACGACACGCGGCCTGTTCTGGGGCGGCATGAATAATGTGGTACAGCAGGGACTAGGTCTGTTGTTCGGCATCATTCTAGGACGTCTGCTGTCACCCCACGACTATGGCATGACAGCAGTGATACTCGTCTTCCAGCTGATAGCCACCGCTCTGCAGGAAAGCGGTTTCAAGAGTGCCATCGGTAACTTGAAAGAGCCTCAGCACAACGACTATAACAGCGTCTTCTGGTTTAACATCATCGTAGGTGTCACGTGCTATGTCATCCTGTTCTTCGTAGCCCCGCTGATAGCTGCCTACTACCACACGCCAGAGCTGGTACTGCTCTGCAGGGTGGCCTTCCTCACCATCATCTTCGCCGCACTGGGCACGGCACAGTCGGCCTATCTGTTCCGCAACATGATGGTCAAGGAACAGGCGAAGTGTAACATGACGGCAACACTGCTGTCGAGCATTATTGGCGTGACGCTGGCGTTCCTGAAATGTGGCTACTGGGCACTGGCCATCCAGTCGATGACATATATCGGACTGAACAGCCTCTTGCTGTGGTATTTCTCTCCCTGGCGCCCCACGCTGCACCTTGACTTCGGTCCCGTCAGGCAGATGTTCAAGTTCAGCAGCAAACTGTTGGCAACGACCATTCTGGAACGCATCAATACCAACGTGATGAACATTTTGCTAGGGCGCCACTTCACCACCCATGAGGTGGGTAACTACAATCAGGCCTACCAGTGGAACAGCAAGGTGTTCTACCTGCTGCAGGGTACACTGGCACAGGTGGCACAACCCGTCTTCACCAATGTTGCTGACGAGCGCGAACGTCAGCTTCGCATCCTTCGTAAGTTGATGCGCTTCACCGCCTTCCTCGCCTTCCCTATGTTGTTTGGCTTTAGCCTTGTGGCACAGGAATTCATTGTACTGACTATTGGCGAGAAATGGTTAGAGTCAGCCCATCTACTCCAGCTGCTGTGCATCAGTGGTGCTTTCATCCCCATCAGCAGCGTACTGACAAACATGCTCATCAGCAAAGGGAAGAGCGACACCTATTTCTGGGTAACGCTGGCACTGTGTATCACGCTCATCGTCACCATGCTAACACTCTACCCCTACGGCATCCGCACGATGGTCGAGGCCTATGTTGTCATCTACATACTTTGGACACTGGTATGGCACTTCTTCGTCAGTCGTCTGACGGGTTATACGCTGTGGGCTCTACTGCTCGACATCGTACCCTTCGCCATGATAGCCTTTGGGGTGATGGTAGCAACGTGGTGGGCTACGCAAAGCATCAACATACTGGCTTTACTCTTAGCAGCACGTATTGTGATGGCTGCCGTACTCTACTATGTTGTTATGCGTGTGCTTCGAGTAAAAATACTCGAAGAATGCATGACGTTCATGAAAGACCGAATTAAAAGGAAATAACTATACATGAACAACACAGAGTCTCAGCTTATCAGCCGTCTGCGTTTTCCCATGACCTTGGCTGTCGTTGCACAGCACTGCATGGGAACAGCCCTGATAGAGTGGGAGACACTGGGTACAAAGGACATTCCTGGACTAGTGAAGACACTAGTCTCTGGCTGTGCTGTCCAGGTTGCTGTGCCTGTATTCTTCTTTATCTCCGGCTTCCTATTCTTCCAAGGTGTGACCAAGATGAATAGGGACATTTATCACTCAAAGATGATCCGCAGATTTCACTCGCTACTCATTCCCTATATTCTCTGGAGCTTGGTAGCCATACCCCTGTTATCACTGACAAAATACGGTGAGACACTGACGGGCACCACCTCCATATCAGAGCTGTACGACTTCTGGCATCAACTGAATTTAAAGAGCGTATTCTGGAGCTATCAGGAATCAACCAATCAATTCCCTAACCTATTGGGCTGGTCATCCATCTATGCTTCTCCTGTGTTGGGACCGTTCTGGTTTGTACGCGACCTAATCATAGCATCCTTGCTGTCTCCGGTCATCTGGTGGTTTGTTACGAAGACCAAGCAATGGGGATTAGTAGTGATCTTCCTAATCTATCTGCTGAGGATATGGCCCGAGACAGCCGTCAATCCTCAAATACTGTTCTTTGCCTTTGGTGCTTACTGGAGTCTGAATGAATGGTCACTTACCTTCCAGAATGCCATATGGCGAAGACTATCATATGTTGCTGCGCTACTCCTACTAATAGTGCTAGTCAGATTAGAGGGCAACGCCACCTATTGGGGCTTCCAACTCATGCCGTTTTTCACCATCATAGGAACGGTGGCTGTCTTTAACCTGTGGAAGGGTACCGAAGAGCGTATCGGCAGTCTTACACTATGGCTCTCCAAGAGTTCTTTCTTCGTCTTTGCCATTCACATGATTTTTACTCTTCCCTTGGGTTTCTTCGTGACAAAGACACTGTTCAGAAATGCTTCTGGATGGTTATTGCCCACCCTACAATATCTGCTCACACCTTGTGTCATCTATGCCATCAGTCTCTTCATTTACTGGTTGATGGAACGGCTGACGCCACAACTACTCTCCGTACTTACAGGAAGCAGAAAGTAGTGTGATAAATGAACAAAAACGAATATTCCAAAAATATCAAAATAAGGATAAGAATGAGAAAAGGCCAATTGCTATTTGTTCCCTCAGGTGGTTTAGCCAACAGGATGAGAGCCATCGCGTCAGCCTATACACTGACACAGCAGACGGACAGTGACCTACAGGTAGTGTGGTTCCAAGACTGGGCATTGCATGCCCCCTTCCGCAGCATCTTCGAAGAGACCCCACTGCTAGCTGTCCGTGAGGCCACTGTTCTCGACCATATCATCTACGACCGTGCCCGCAAGAAGAACTTCTTCCTGCCTGCCCTGCCCCAGCGCATCCTCTTCCAGCGACATATCAAGGAGCAAGATGTAACACCCCTCAAGAAGCAGTCGTTCGACTTCGAGGCATGGGCACGTGGCAAACGCTGCTATATGAGTTGCTATCAAGTGTTTGGAACCTTTCCTGACGAACTATATTCCCTGCTATTCCATCCTGTTCGTGAGGTAATGCGAGTTGTTGACAGCTATCGCTGCCGGTTCAACAGCCACACCATTGGCCTACATATCCGTCGAACGGACAATGCGGAATCGATTGCAAAGAGTCCTACAGAACTCTTTATTAAAAAGGTACGCGAAGAGATTGAACTGCATAACGATACCAAGGTCTTTCTGGCTACTGACTCTACAGATGTCAAGAAGGAGTTTATCGCTGCCTTTGGCTCGCGTATTATCACACCCCAGGAGGATGCTTGCCGCGACAGTATCAGCGGCATACGCGGTGGTATTATCGACCTATGGACACTAGCCTCCACACAGAAAATTTACGGGTCAGCAGGATCTTCCTTCTCACCTATGGCCGCCAGCATTGGCGGCGTGCCACTGGAGATTATGAACGCCCAAACAGCCACTTTCTGAAGAATGGACTGACACGCAGGATATTGCTCGTGATGATACAGAAAGCTATGATGACCAATCCTATCAGCACACTCAGTGTGATGTCCATAATGAAGTTGTGACGGTTGGTATCAAAGAAGTTTCCTATTGTCGGAAGATTGGGCAGGAAGAGAAAATGTATCAGATAGATATCCAATGTACGCCGTCCGATGTACTGTAGTGACAATCCAATGATGCTGAACTTGGTGAAGTACTCCTTATAGTATCGGAAATACATAAACACTATCAGCAACAGTCCGAACTTCGCCACCGTCTGTGGCAGATTGGCCCATGCCATTCGCATGGTATGCCACTTCAGAGCGTCGAGCGTAGCTAGAATAATAATCACTATCAGAATGGGGTAGAACCATTTCAAATCCATCAGTCGCTGTGCCTGATCCCAGTAACGACGCACAATGTTGCCCAAAAGGAAGAACGGAAAGTACTGCATCACCTGATACAGGCTGGACGTATGAAGCCATGACACATACACCGCCGGCTTATGGCCAAAGGCCCACCAGAAATACTTCGGCAGGTAGCAGGTCTCATATACGAGCAGCGAGACTATGAACAGTAGCGTAATAGGTATCCACGACTTCCACCTCAGCTTGCTCTCAACATACGAGAACAGATAGTAGATGATGAACATGTATAGCAGTGCCAGCGTAAACCAGTAGCCGCCCTTTGTCGTGGAGTGCATCATCGTGTCCATGGCCGCCCAAAAAGTGGGTTCCGTGCGGATGAGGCAGGCCGCCAGCAGCATGAATACGAAGGTGGGTATCAACTGCACACGCAGCTTCTTGAGCACCAACTGCCACAGATTGGGAATGTCCCATATCTGTGCGGCCTTATATGCCAGAAATCCGCTAACAAAGAAAAAAAGCGGCATACGGAACAGCACCAGAAACGGCATTGACGACGATACCTTTGCCGGCATCATAAACCCCTGCTGACAGACGTGGTATGCCACGACCATAATCATAGTGAAGCCGCGCAGTGCATCGAGCCACTCCAAACGCTGTTTCTTCTGTGGTTCCATCTTTACTTATAATGTTTATTGCCTGATAGTTTCACGAGGCGGTTCTTGACAGCATTCCAAATGAATGACCAGTTGCCATAACATATATTCAACCAGAGCTCCTCCAGCGAGTATTGTATCTTACGCCAGGGATGCCCATAGGCATTGACTAGATAGAAGCGGTGCAGGTAGTCCACATTCTCAATCACGTAGCGCGGGTGTTTCAGCGGGAACTGCAACTCGTGGCGCTTCATGGTAAATATCCTGCGCAGCCGGCGCGGCATGGTTTCCAGCGAACCGGCATAGTGCGTCGACGAACTTCCTGCCGTGATGCCAAGGTTGTTGATAAGATTCTTCGCAGGCATGATGGCCAGTCCGTTGTTGAACATCATAGACGCCCAGAAAATGCTCTCATAGTACTCTTTCTTCAACGCCCGATGGTCATAGCACATCTGCAGCATGGTCTTGCGATAACGGCGTTCCTTGACGACTTGTCGCAGCTGGTGCATGTTGTACTCATCATCGAGGAACGAATACATACCATCCCATCGGTTAATGACTCGACGCCATGAGGCCCATCCCCAAATAGAAAATACGGTAGTGAAGAAATAGTCGTCTGGAACATCGGGAGTAACCTCGTCAGTATTGAATCCTGCCACCATCACGATACGCTCATCATGCTCATAGCGGTCGAGCATCTCCTTACAGAAGGGGAAAAACGACTGCGACGGAACATCGTCATCCTCCAAAACAATACACTTGTCAACGATGGAGAACGCCCACTTCTGAGAGATATACTCAGAAGGGTCACAGCCTACGTTCTTCTCCTGGTACATGCGGTATACGTCGCACTCCCAGTCAATATCCTCAGCTATCTCACGACATGCTTTAATACCAGCCATGTCACGCTCACCTCGCGGGCCATCCTGATAGAGGAACAACTTCGAGGGACGTGCTTTCTTCACCTCTGCAAACACCTGTCCGAAGGTCTCCGGACGGTTAAAGAACAGCAGTAGCACTGCCACGTCAATCTTTGCTGGATGTTTCATGTATGCATACTTTGGGGTACAAAGATACAAAATATTTATCAAATAACATCGTTTTCCTTTGTCTTTTCGCTTGATTTTACGTATCTTTGCACCCAAAATAATGCTTTGCAATATGAACTACGCACTGATTATAGCAGGAGGTTCTGGCAACCGCATGGGTCAGGATATTCCCAAACAGTTTATGCACGTCAACAACTGTCCGATTATCATTCACACCATGAAGGCTTTCCAGCAGCATCCCGACATTCACGGCATTGCCGTGGTGTGCCTGCAGGGTTGGGAGACGGTCGTGCAGTCCTATGCCAATCAGTTTATGATTGACAAGCTGCGCTGGATATTCCCTGGCGGCAGCAACGGGCAGGAGTCTATCCGCAACGGCATCTACGGACTCCGTGACGCCGGTTGCAAGGATGACGACCTGGTGTTGGTTCACGATGCGGTCCGCCCTTTGTTGTCGCAGGACATTATCTCGTCGAACATTGCCATCTGTCAGCAATATGGTTATGCTATTACGGGTATCAAGTGTCGCGAGGCTATCTTGGAGAGTGACGACGGCTTCTCTTCGACGACGAGTATTCCCCGCGACAAACTGGTGCGCACCCAGACCCCGCAGACCTTCCGTCTGAAGAATATCATTGCCGCCCACGAGGAGGCGAAGGCGAAGGGTATCAGCAATAGCGTGGCTTCGTGTACGCTGATGGCTGAGCTGGGAGATCGTGAGATGCACATCGTGCCGGGTTCAGAGAAGAATATCAAGGTGACGACCGTCGAAGACTTGGAGATTCTCAAGGCTTTGATGAACATCCAGGCAGAGTCATGGCTGAAGTAACTCCTTATCGTGAAGATATTTGTCGTGCGTTGGAGCACCTCGACCTCTCGTCGTTCTCTGGTTGCAGCCTGTTGGTGACGGGGGCTACCGGACTGATTGGTGGTTGTCTGACAGACTTGCTGATGGCGCAAGGTCATTGCGAGGTCTATGCCTTGGGCCGTAATGAGGAACGTGCCCGTCGCCGCTTTTCCTGTTATTGGGATGACGAACGCTTCCACTTCGTGAAGGGCGACGTCACCGAGCCGTTGTCCGGTGAGCAGCACTATGACTACATCATCCATGCTGCCAGCAATGCCAGCCCGAACTTCTTCCAGCAGCAGCCCGTAGAGGTTATTATGGCCAATGTCTCTGGGGTTCGGAATCTGATGGAGTACGGTCTTCATCACGACATGAAGCGCCTGCTGTACGTCTCTACCGGCGAAATCTATGGTGAGGGAACGGGCGGCGTCTTCACCGAGACCGACAGCGGCTATGTGGATTGTGCCACGCCCCGTGCCTGCTACCCCTCGTCGAAGCGTGCTGCCGAAACACTCTGTGTGGCTTATGCTGCAGAATATGGTGCCAATGTCGTCATCGGGCGTCCTTGCCATACTTACGGTCCCTATTTCACGGAGAGCGACAACCGTGTCTATGCGCAGTTCATCCGCAACCTGCTGGCAGGCGAGGATATCGTGATGAAGAGTGCAGGCACGCAGTATCGCAGTTGGCTTTACGTGGTCGATTGTGCCGCAGCCCTGCTGACGATACTCCTGAAAGGTGCTTGCGGTCAAGCTTATAACGTTGCCGATGAGGCTTCAAACATTACCATTCGCCAGTTGGCGGAACTCTTGGCTGCCGCCGAACATCGCCAGGTGGTAATGGATCTGACGGCAACTCCCGTGGCAACAGCTCCTATTACGCGCGCCGTCTTTTCAACAGAAAAGCTGGAGGCGTTGGGATGGAAACCGCTGACGGCTATTGCCGACGGACTGGCGCACACGCTGGAGACCCAGCGCTGCTTACACTAATTCAGGAATGATGACCACCGAGTGGAAGTGTCGCTTTTCTACGGGAGGCACTTCCATGTAGTTGCCGTAGATATTGCGCAGGTACTGGTCGGGATCATGGGGAGCGGGGAACGAGGCGTCCTCGAACTTCACCTCAGAAAGTGGCAACACCGTCGTGCGGTCGTGGGTGATGCCGTATCCGTTCATCGTCGGGATGTTGGCATAGCGCGACGACTTGGTGACAAGTGCCAACAGTCGCCATGTGGCGAGGAAGAGCAGCAGTTTTCCACCAAACCAGAAGAACTCTGCAAAGGAACGTAGCGAGTAAGTGTGGGGGTGGTGCAGGATGGAGACGCTCTTGGTGATGCCCTTCGCCAGCCGCTTAATCCACGACTTCGGAATGTCGGGATGTGCCTCGAAGGGGAAGATATCGACGAAGATGCCTTTTACGTAGTCATCGACGAAGTTGTCGCCTTTCTCGATATACAGCGAGTTCAGGTCGCGGATTTTCACCATCTGCTCCTTGATGCTGGGATCGGTTTTAGGACTTTGCAGGAAGAGTCCCTCGGGCAGCTCCTGTGGGGCTATCTGTTCAAAGCGCTTCATGTCCTGGTAATCCATGGCAATGTCGATGTCGTCGTCCCAGGGAATGAATCCCCCGTGGCGCATGGCTCCCAGTAGTGTGCCACCGTCCAGCCAGTATTTGATGTTGTGACGTCGGCAGATGGCGTCGATTTCCTTCAGGATGCCCAACTGCTTGAGTTGGCATGGACGCAGGTGCTGTTGTGAGAATGTGTAGAGGTGCTTCTTGTAGTTCATAGTCGTTTCCTTTGTCGGTGCTACTGATAGTAGTGTTGTACCATTGTAATGATGTTGGCGGGAACCAGCTTGCTGATGTCTTCTCCCTTTTTGACACGTCGCCGTATCTCTGTGCTGCTGACGTCGAGCAGGGGCACGTCGATAGTGCCGGGGTGCTCGTCACGCGGATAGACGATGACATCGTGGTGCCACAGGATGTCCTGCCAGCGGCGCCAGCGCTCGAAGTGTGCCCAGTTGTCGCCACCGATGAGCAAGACGAAGGTGCAGTCGGGATAGTCCTCTTTCAGCTTTTGTAACGTGTTCCAAGTGTATGAGGGCTTGGGCAGATGCAATTCGTAGTCGCTGGCTTTGACACCCTCGATGCCTTTCAGTGCCTCGCAAGCCATTGCATAGCGCTGTTCATCGGCCAGCAAGTCGGACTCTTGTTTCAGTGGATTCTGTGGTGACACCATGAGCCATACCTCGTCCAGTCCGCAACGCTCCCTGACAGCTTGCGCCAAGGCGATGTGTCCGTTGTGGACAGGGTTGTACGAACCGCCGAAGAGTCCTATTCTCCTCATACTTAAGGCTATTCTTTCTGGTTGAGGAAGTCCATGACGACGCTGAGCGTCTCCTGCTTGGCTGCCTGTAAATCGTCGTTGACGATGACATGGTCGAACTGGGAGGCGAAGGTCATCTCGTATTCCGCTTTGGCGAGACGCTCCTCGATAGCTTCTGCAGAGTCGGTGCCACGACCCTCCAAGCGCTTTCTGAGTTCGGCAACGGAAGGCGGTTGGATGAAGAGGCTCAAAGCTTCGTCGCCATAGTGCTTCTTGATGTTCACACCACCTTTCACATCGACGTCGAAGACAACGTTCTGGCCTTGTTCGCGCTGGCGTTCTACCTGTTGCTTCAGGGTACCGTAGAAGCGGTCGTGATACACCTCTTCGTACTCCAAGAACTCGTTCTTCGCGATTCTGTCACGAAACTCCTCCGGCGAGATGAAGAAGTACTCCACACCGTTCTGCTCCGTGCCTCGTGGCGCTCTGCTGGTGCAGCTGATGGAGAAATAGAGCCTTAGCTCCGGGTGTTCCTTCATCAGCCACTGCACAATAGTGCTCTTTCCACTACCGCTGGGAGCACTTACAATCAGCATTTTTCCTTTCATTAGAGTGCGTTCAATACCTGTTCCTTGATCTGTTCCAGCTCATCCTTCATCTTCACCACGATATTCTGCATCTCGGCCTGGTTAGACTTTGAACCAGTGGTGTTGATTTCGCGACCCATCTCCTGGGCGATGAAACCCAGTTTCTTTCCCTGTCCGGCGGCATCAGCCATCGTCTCACGGAAGTACTTCAGGTGGTTGGTCAGACGCTGCTTCTCCTCGCTAATGTCCAGCTTCTCTATATAGTATATCAGCTCCTGTTCCAAGCGGTTCTTATCGTACTCAGCGCCAGGAATCTGCTTCAGGCCATCGATGATACGCTGACGGATCTTCTCTACACGCGACTTCTCATAAGGCTCTATCGATGCCAGCAGCTGCTCAATGTTGTCAATCTTCTCTGCAAACTTCTTCTCCAGCGCGGCACCCTCCTGCGTACGGAAGTCCACCAGATGCTGCACAGCCTCCTGCACAGCACCCTTCACGGCCTGCCACTCCTCGTCGCTCAACAACTCAACCTCTGTCTTTGTCATCACATCGGGCATGCGCACCAGCAGCGACATCCAGTCGGTGTCTGACAGTTGGTGCTCCTGAGCAAAGCCTGCCAGCTGCTGATAGTAGTTCTCCATCAGCACCTTGTTGACCTGTGCAGCATCTACAGCAGCATCCTTCTCTATCCAGATGTTAAACTCCACCTTACCCCTGATGACACGCTCAGCTATCAGCTGACGAATCTCCATCTCCTTCTCTCTGTAGAGTGGAGCAATACGTGTCGACAGGTCAAGCTGCTTAGAGTTGAGCGACTTGATTTCCACATTGATTTTCTTTCCCTCAAAGGCCACGACAGTCTTGCCATAGCCAGTCATTGATTGTATCATAATCTTAGATTTCTATAATATGTTTGCAAAGGTACACAATAATTCGGACACGACCAAATGTATCTCAGAATTTGCATTATTTTTTGAGATCCCCACAGACCAAGCCTGCGGTCTATCTGCCATAACACAACAATTCGCTCATACGAATACAAGCGTCCTCGCTGGTATGTTCCTTACGCGACAACCAGTGTAGGCATTTGTCGATACGATTGAAGGAATGGATGATGATGCGACTCGCAATACTATCATCGGCGCCACAATAATACCATATGACACCAACCAAATCTATTTGCCGACGTTCGTAAAACTGAAGGAACATCGTAGCACAATCGAACTTCGACTCATCATTTGGTGCACCAGGATAATTGACGTTGATAGCGCATTCCTTCTCAAACAGCATATTTGCCGAATCAGAAGGACTGGCATACATCTCCAGCTTTAGTTTCAACTCGTATGTCTGTCTGCTACTCATACCATAAAGGTCGACATCACAATAGGAGAAAAACGAGGGAGTCTTCACCTCCCAATCAGTATGATTGCACAACAGGCCATCCTTCTCAGGATAGTTCTTTCGGGCATAATCCAGCCATCTGAGCCACCGTTTGCATTGAGGGACAAAGGTGTTAGAATTAAGGACAAGCTCCATTTCATCAATATCGCCAAGCTCCAGCCACACCTTTGCAACATATTTCTGTGCTTGGTCCTCCACACGCATCACCAAATCCAGCAGATATGGCTGACCAGTGACCTTGAAGCAGGTGAAGGTAACAGCTGATAACGACTGCAGCGAATGGGGCACTCTAAACGACTCCTCTACCTTATCCTTGCCTTCCACCATCAGCTCTTGACGGGTTCTGCGCAACAACTGATGCTGTGCCTTAGCCAGCATCATATCCAGAGGCATCACTTCAAAGCGTGGCATTCTTTCTTCCCTGAAGAATTCTTCACGCGTCAGCAGTTCCATATCATTAATCTTCATAGGCCACACATCTATTCATTCATGTTGCAAAGATACAACGCTTCGCGAATAACACCAAACAAAACAACAGCTTTTTCGAATGACATAGAAGTTTTTTGTTTGAAAACAAGTTTCACTGTCACGCCTAACGCATTGCCTATATGTGTGTTAGGTGTGAACCCTTTTTTTGTATGGAGAAAAAGTAAATTACAACGTCTTGGTCCATTCTGCTATTTCATCGGACAGCAGACTGGTAAGCTTCATATAGTAGGCTGTAAGTTCTTCTTTTGATTTTCTGTTTAGCCCAGCCATGTTGTGTTGCAAGGTCAGCAGGATGCGGAACATTTTCCGAGTAAACTGGTTGTCGTCAAAATAACAGATAAGGGCAATGATATGCTTGTAGGGACAGATTCGATGCCCACATTCCCAGGCGTTGTATGTCGCCTGGGATATGTCTAAGGCAAAGGCAATCTGTTCCTGTGTTACATTTTTGTTCTGACGTGCTTGCAGGAGGGCAGAAGAGAACTCATAGAGGATATTCATTTCGTACCTCCTTTCATGTAATAGGGCATAAACTCCTCTGGTTCATTTACACTAATGGCAATAGGCATACCTTTTGTGCGATAAATCACAAACGCCTTCTTGTCATCGGTCACATACGAACGGAACACACCAACGCCCTTGGTGCGAAACAAACCGATATACCCAAACACACCACCCATTCCCAGCAGACGTATCGTTTTGGTGGCGCCAAACAACTCGTCAACTCGTTCAATGCGGTCGATGTCTTCATACGATATCCGTTTTGTTCGAAGCAATGTACGTATACCGATTCCCTCATCTTCTGCGATGATATACATCGGAAAGACGAGGAAGCAGGAGAAGGACACGACAAGCAGAAATGCCGTCACGATGATTGCCTCAGTAACGTTAACACCTTTAGACACCGTATAAATCGACAGCAGAATGGAGAAAATCATAATTAGGAAGAAAATGACGGTAATCCATTTCACTCCTTTGCTTTGTGAGCATTCGTAAATTGTTTTCATACTAATATTTTCTAATTGACGTCGCAAAGGTACAACTATTATTTGATTCTTCTTATCAGTTTTGCTGATAAAAGGTGACATTTTACGCATTCTGACCCCCCCGGGCAGTTCTTCTTCTATCGTCCGACGGCCGTCGGACATATGTACAACAGCCGTCGAACAATTGTCCGACGGCCGTCGAATGAAACAGGAATGTTTGTCTTTTCCTTGCATATCTCGGTAAAAGTAGCTACCTTTGCAGTACTCAGACATGAACTACGAGATCAATACAATGAACATACAAGAATTACTCAATCGTACAGACCGCTTTGCAGCAAATGCAGGGTGTAAGATAACAGAAGTGGACGCAGCACATGCTGTGGCTGAAATGCGCGTAACAACAAGTCATCTGAATGGTGCGAATGTGTGTCAGGGAGGAGCCTTGTTTACCTTGGCAGACCTGGCTATCGCTGCCCTGATGAATGTGCAAGGACAGCTCACCGTAGGCATCAACAACAGCATCATGTTTGTAGCAAGTGCCAAGGAGGGTGACCTGCTTCGTGCTGAAGCCGTCAGCGTCTGTGACCATCACAAGATTCCCGCCGTGGAAGTACGCGTCACCAACCAGGATGGTCGCCTCATCTGTCATGTTACGGGCATGGGCTACCGCAAATCCGTTTCCTTGAGCGAATAAAAAACAGGGTTCACACTTACTGCGCAGTATATCAACAACTTGCGCGTGAATGTGAACCCTTTTTTTTAGCAATTTTCTATATTACAAGGAGTAATAGCTATCTTCCCTCGTAAGCATCACGCGTCATGTAAATGGCGACGACGTCGCGCCAGAGGCGACGGACGGGCATATAGACGAGACCTTCATAAGGCTGATTGGTGCCCCATGAATTCTTCAATATATAGTATGCATGATGTTCCTCATCGCGCGCCATACCCACAATCGTCATAGCGTGGTCGCGACTCTCGTAGCAGACGGGATGGCGATGACGCAGGGCACTGTTGACATGTTTACGTAGGGTATCAAGAGGCACATTGAGCAGGCGGTTGTGCTCCCAGTTGTCAGGGATAGGCACCTCAATCTTCTTATAATAGGGTGAGTCGGGGAAGCTGGTCAACGAGACGTATTCGTCAGGTGCACAGACGGAGTGGGCAAACTCCAACGGCGTATAGGTAGCGCCCAACAGAAAGACGTTCTTAGGCGTGGGCAAATCGCTGGTAGCATCGTCGGGCATCACATCGAAACCCACCACACCGTAGCGCTGCAACAGGTTGAGGGCCGTCTGACACATGGCGCGCTGGTTCTTACGCTTCAGCATGCGCCCCAAATACTGAGGGGAGAGGTTTACAGAGTCGCCACGCAATAGGTGTTCCGTCTCAATAGTTGCCAGCATGGCGTATGCCCAGCAGAGTTCCGTATCGCCCTGATCCTTCACAGGAGTCATGGGCAACAACAGTTCGTTGGTAAACGTGTGCTGGGGCTGGTCGCTACAGCCAATGGCAAACATCACAAGCGACAGAATTAATAGCTTTCTCATATTCTTCTCTCCCTACTCTTCAAACTCTTCATCTCCCTCCAACACCTCCGGCTTAGGAGCATTCTTCATCATATCGGTATAGGCGTTCTTCAGTTCACTACGCTCGATGGTGATGTCCCGATTGATGGGGCGTCCCTCATCACGCAACGAATGGGAGAACAGCCACTCATAGGTCTTCTTCAGATAGAACACACGGGCTGGTGCTCCATGATTGGCACCCTGCCACCAGTCATATCGCAGACGGCTGTCGTTATGCTCAGCCTCAAGGGCACTAACCACCTTCTTCGACTCCTTGACATTGACAGCACGATCGGCAGTACCATGAATAATCCATAGCGGCACCTGACCTAACGGCTGAACGTCGCGCAGACTGCAACCACCACACATGGCCAAAGCAGCAGCCACCTTGTCTGGATAGGTACCCGCAAAGTCCATTGTGCCATAACCACCCAGCGACATGCCCAGCACATAGACACGGGTAGAGTCGCAGGCATAGTGCTGGCGCGTCCACTCCAGCACGTCGAGTACTTTCTTTGGGTTCCACGCACCACCAGGATTCTGGGGAACGATGACCAGTGCAGGAATCTCACGACCACGGACAATAGCATCCAACGGCCCATAGCGCCGCGAACGGTTAATGTTGCGACCACAGAGGCTAGCACCATGCAGAAAGATGACTACAGGGGTGTGCTCCTGTGAGAAATAGTAGTCCTCAGGAGTGTATACCCAGAAGTCGTACCCTCCCTTGATAACTCCTCGATGAGCCGTCAGGAAGTCGTACTGGGCAGTAGTCGTCAGCGTCATCATCAAGACACCAATTATTAGTAATAATCTCTTCATGGATGCAAAGGTAGTACAAACAAAGAAAAAAAACAAAAGAATTCAATTAATTCACACTTTTTTTACTACCTCAGTGCTAAAGACAACTAATATAGTTTTCCTTAAGTTACAACAATTTGTTCATTTGTGACATCTACAGCTAAATGCTATCCGCGCATTTGGAGTGTTGAATATTCTTTACAACCTTTGCATTCCATTTGTAAAAAAACACAACAAGAACAAATAATAAAAACTGTGGACAAATTATTATTTCTTTCTGCCATGGCACTGCTATGTGGGCTAACTAAAAGCTATGGACAGGTGAATCTGTCTGACATGGAACCCACGACAACCGACAGTTTAGTAAAAAGTAGAATTAGGTTTTTCTCACCTGGCAAGGGAGGAGAGAACAGAGTATGGGATTTCTCCAAGAAACTCAAATCCAAAGAATCGTCACAGATTATGTTTATGAAGGACAGTACCGGTGTGTTGTCCATCACGGAACCTGGTAGGATCAATTACTATCGCACGACTACCGACTCCCTCATCCTCATTAGCAATGAGTCGCCTTTGGAGAAAAGAAACTATACCGAGAATAAATTCTCCAAATTGTTCCCTCTGGAATACGGAGACTCTATTATCATGCCATTCAGATGTGAGGGAATGTACTGCGGCAACCATCACTTTCGCGAGGCAGGCACGACAAAAGTCAAGGTAGACGCCACCGGTTCCATTGTACTGGCAGAAAACGATACTGTCAGAAATGTATTGAGGGTACATACCATTGACTCGTACTCCATCTGTATGGACCTTGACTCTGCAGCCCTTGATACTGCAAAACTCACACAGGTCATTGATGAACGATACGAATGGTATCTGGAGAGTTCTGAATATCCGTTTATTGAGGATGTGACAAGCACTACCTATTATAATATGGATATCGTAGGAACAACGAAATACGCCTATTGTAATCTTCCAGAGAACCAGACGGCAGATTATGTAACCCAAGAAGAGGAGTCTGACGACGAGGAAGAACAAGAAGGATTCTCTGACGGGGGACTTCAAACGGCAGACATCATCCATTATCAAGTTGAAACGCAAGGTAAAAATATCATTATAACCTATGACCTTGACGAAGACGCCACTATTCAGACCATTGTTGCCAACCATATGGGTATGCTATGCCAGAGCAGACAGTGGACACAGCCAGCAGGACTAGGCTATTCAAAACAGATTGACTGTACGAGCTTGCGCTCAGGAATGTATATCCTTTATATTAACGTTAACGGAAAAGTATATAGCGAGAAGATGCCACTATGAAGATTTCATTTAATACCATCAAGATAACCATTACGCTGACGGTCATACTGCTGTCGGCTTTACAGATAACAGCCCAGAATGCCAGTCCAGAAGTAAAACCTGACATTCCACCCAGTCCACAGGCTGTTGCTTTCAATCGTCTTGGCGACTATCAGGTAAACAATAACTATGGCATGCCAGACATCAACATTCCACTCTATGAGATAGACTTCCATGGATACAAGATACCACTGACGCTACACTATGAGGCAACTCCCATGAAGTCTGGCTATAACTATGATGTCACAGGATTCGGATGGACATTGTCCGGAAATTCGTGCATTTCCAGGACGATCAAGGACAGAGCCGACGAAATCGGACGCTTTAGTAATCCTTTTGCCTTGGATCCTTTCAATAACAGTACAGGTCAGGCAAAGAGGTACATGGATTATGTTAATGAGCTTGATAACATGAACTTTCAATATGACAGCTACAACATTGTGCTACCTTCAGGTAGAAACATTCCGTTTTTCATGTATATGTCAGGAAATAGCATGCAATATGATCTATTGAATATGGATCGAGAAGTTATCATATCCTGTACTTATACTTCCCATTCGATAGACACTTTTACCGTAACGGACGAAAGAGGAGTCATATATCATTTTACAGTAGCAGACAAGGCATCCAATGGTTTTGAGAACGATCCGAATGCCGAGCGAAATGTTACTTGGTTGCTTACCAGCATTGATATTCCATCAAAAGGAACGATAACCTATCAGTATACTGATTTACAAAGCATTAACGCCTATACTGTTGATGAACCGACAGTAAGAGTGAGCCGTCTGGTGTCCGAAAGACAAGAAGATGTTAATGAGAAACGTCTGCGTGTCATGAAAATCAACCAATCACAGAGTCCGATGTATCGCATGAGATTTCTACGACGCATCATTTATGGTCCTACACAAGTGGAGTTTAACTATTCCAATGACGGAATGCACATGAGAGAGATTGTCGTTTCTGATTGTGGTAATACAATAAGAAAGTTTACACTCAAAATTAATACGTCAGGTTCTGATTATGCTGCTACTCTTTCCTCACTTGTCATTTCCGGACAGAACAATACTGACAGACTCGAATATGGTTTTAATTATCATAGCAACAACCCTGGAAACTATGTAGACTTTTGGGGCAACAGATGTAACCCTGGCCCCTCTCTCTTAGGCCACAACGGCCAAACTCATAACAATTACGGTATGGATGACCTGGGGAATTTCAATATATTCTTTGACTTTGACGGAATCGGATGGGGATGGAATGAAATCCAGCAACAACTTAGTCAAAATGGGATGCTTGCTCAACTTATTGAAAGAAAGCCCAATGATCATAGCTATTACTGGAAGATGAAGCTGCAAACCACAACAGAAGGGGATACACGCGTGCCAACGCCCCCAGAACTTCACGGAGTATTGCGTTCGATAACCTATCCCAACGGTGGATTAACGATATTCAGTTGGGAAAACCATCGTTTCCCTACAGCAACAGCAGCAGACGGTGACTTTGTCTTTGACAGGCGCAGTCAGCGTATCATCGAAGGAGGTGGATTCAGGATTGAATCTATTACAAATGTAGCTGCAGATGGAACGACCAGTACGGACTACTACAGATATGGCTTCAGGATAGGGGATATTATACAACGGAATTTTCCATTGCCATTACCTGACAGTCTAAACGTCAACAATGTTACTTTCAACGACACCATTAATAACCACATAGGATGTGGAGAAGCAGTTGTTGACCCTAATGTACTTACCTTTATGACTTATAGTCATGCAACGACAAGAAGCACCCCCCTTGATTTCCAAAGGATGATTCTGGGGCTGCCAAGTAGTTTTAATAACATTACCAGTTATGGTCATCCAACCTGGTGGGATGCCGTTTTCTCTACTAGCACCTTTCGGTCGCTTCTTGGTGGCCGCCGGCCTGTGGTGTATCCTGAAATCACGGTTTATCACGGACAGCCAGATATTCCCGATAATTGCATAAGCAAGACAGTCTACAAGTACAACATATACAATTATCAGTTGGGGCCTTACATATATTATTTGTCACATTTCAATCAGACGAACTTACCGGATACAGCATATTTCGAGCCAATCTATTATTTCAGTTCTGGAATGAGATGTATGGAGCAGCCTGCCCAAAGACATCAGCTCAAATCAAAATCCGACTACGCCTATAATGCTAACGCCCACACCTGGAAACTCGTATCTGAAGAAACGTATTCGTATAGTGAGGAGAATAAGTCAGTAAGTGGCTACACTTTTGGCAGTACAGTCTCAAAGTTACTATGTTTGCAATATGAAAAGTTACCACTAAGTGCTAACGGTGCAT